>JAJUJA010000007.1 GCA_029267355.1 Elusimicrobiota bacterium
AAATACTTAAAAACGGCAAATCCAAGTTTATATCAACAGATTATATTTTTTAGTCTATGGACATAAAAAAACTTCTCAAAGAGCTTAAGAAGCATTATCCGGAAGCCAAATGTTCTCTGGACCATAAAAATCCTTTTGAACTGCTCATAGCGACGATACTTTCAGCCCAATGCACGGACAAAAGGGTGAATATGGTAACTCCGGGTCTTTTTGAGAAGTTTCCCAACGCTTCCGCTATGGCCAAGGGCGACATTGAAGAAATAAAAAAAATCATAAGATCAACCGGCTTTTATAACTCCAAGGCCGCCTCCATAAAAGAAGCTTCAAGAATCATATCAGAAAAATTCGGCGGGCATGTTCCCGGCAATATGAAAGACCTTCTGATTTTGCCCGGAGTTGCAAGGAAAACAGCCAATGTGGTGCTTTCATCAGCTTTCGGCAAAAACGAAGGCGTTGTGGTTGACACCCATGTCAAGAGACTAGCCTTCCGGCTGGGGCTGAGCAAACATTCAAATCCGGAAAAAATAGAAAAAGATTTAATGAAAGTCCTGCCCCGAAAAGACTGGGGATTTTTCTCGCATGCGCTGGTCTTTCACGGAAGAAGCTTATGTTCTGCCGGAAATCCGAAATGTTATGAATGTTTTCTTAAAGGCGTTTGCCCGCAAAAAGGCGTAAAAACCGGCAAGAACAAAGTTTAGATCGAAGTTATATCCTGAAAAATTATTCCGGCTCCGTTAATCTGGCCATCCACGGTCTTAAGCGTTATTGTGCTGTATCCTATTTTTCTGCTTTGTCCGGCCGCCAAAATACTGGTCTCAGCTCTTTTTATCTGAGTTTTTTCCCTTAGCGTTTTATATAGAGCTTCTTTTATTTCAGCCGGCATATCTGATAAAGAAATGCTTTTTCCGGCCTGAGATTTAACGGAAAGTATCTGCTCTGCCTTGGGATTGAAAAAAATTATTTTTTCATCAAGGTCAGCCCCTATAAAACCGCCTGAAAGATTATTGACCGCGTAATCAGCCCTTGATGAAAGTTCTTTCAGCGTAAATTCAAGCTTATGTATGTAGGCAATTTTTGAAAAAAAGGCGAAAACTGAATATGCAAATGAAAAGTCCTTTTCTTCAAAAGAATCTTTTTCGGCCGGATTAATGAATTCGGCCACGCCTGAAAGTTTTGAGGCGCAAAAACACGGAAGCGCGATTATGCTTTTTGTCTTATAACCGCTGGCATAATCCACTTTCACGGTGAACAGCGGATTATTAGAAACATCTTTTATCAGGACAGCCTTTTTTTGACCGGCGCACCAGCCTGCCGCTCCCTCATAAGAAAAGCTTATTCCTTTTAACTCCTCTGATTTGGGGCCTATTACGGTTTCAAAAGTAAGAAATTTTCTTTCTTCATCAGCAGAGAAATAAGTTGCAGATTGCGCTCTAATAGCTTTAGACACAGTATTCAGGGCGTATGACCAGATTTCAATCTCGCTTGAAAAGGAAACATCCGAAGCTTCTCTAACTATTTTTTCCAGTTCTTTTATTTCTTCCATTTTTCCCCCTGCCGGCCTCTTTTGCTTCCTGTTTCTTTTCAACACTAAAATATGACAAAACGCCGTCGCAAATAGACTGGGACAATTTTTCTACTCCTTCCGTACTTCTTAAAAACTCATCATGCTCCGGAATTATCATATAGGCGTTCTCTATCAAAACCGCAGGCATAAATGTCTGCCTTATAACATGATAATCACCGTATCTCAACCCTTCATCCGGAAGATTTATGTTTTTCAGGAAAGAGGAATGTATAGCTTTGGCCAGAGGCATGGAATTCGGGTGATAGTAATAAACGGAAAAGCCTCTCGGCTTTGAAAAGGGGTCCTCTCCGTCAGGCAGGGCATTATTGTGTATGCTTATAAAAATATCTCCGCCGAACTTCTTTGCTAAAACCGGTCTCTGCGTAAGGGCGACAGTATCATCACCATTTCTGGTGAGATAAACCTCCGCCCCCAGATTTGAAAGTTTTTCCTTCAGTTTAAGCGCTATGGCCATATTCGCCTCATACTCAAAATAAAAAGACGGGCTTACGGAGCCGTCAAACGGAGGCGTTCTTTTTGGGGAATGGCCGGGGTCCAAAACTATTTTGACGCCCTCAAGGGGCTTTGGATATTTGCCTGAATACTTCGGGGCGAACTTAAAATTAATAACAAGCATGTTAGTTGAATACTCAATATCATAGCCCCTTATCTCCTGTGAAAAAGACATCATAAAAGAGGCAGTATCCATCGGATTTTGCCTGAAAAAGGCTGATAGCGTATAGGGATCTGAGGAATCATATATCACCCAGTTTGTTCTCAAATCGCAGTAATACAGGTCAAGATAGAAGTTATTGCCGGCGGCATAAGCCGAGTAGGGTACATTGTCCCATATTGAAAGTCTGGCTGAAACAGTATTTTGAGAAGACGCGAAAACCAGATTGCCGGTTTCAGCGTCATTTTTCTTTGGATACGGCGAATAAAATACAGCCTTCGAGTCTTCAACCCAAAGCTCTTTGCCTCCTATCTGTGTTCTATAATTCCCCCCGATCTTTCCTGTGGCTTTCAGCACCACATCTTTCGGCAAAAACATGCTGTATCCGCCGCCAGGAGAATTTTTCAGAACTACGTAATCGGTTGAAGTTTTTATCTGATAAGAGTTGGACAGGACCTTTACTGAAACTGAAGGCTCCAGAACTGAATTATGGGAAAAAATTCCTTTTTTGAATTTAAAAGACAGCTTAAGCTCCTTTCCCGCCTCTCTCTCTTTGATTGTATAAACTCCATAATAATTTCCGGACATTGACGGCGTCTCTTTCATAATCAAATTTGCATCTCCGGAAACTTTGCATAAAAGAGTAAGCCCGGGAGTGGCTCTGGCATAAACAATAAAGCTCTCGCCTGGCATAAGCTCCATATTTTTAGCCGGAGAAAGAAGTTCTATGAAAAGCCTGTCTTTCGGCGCTGTCTCCTGTTTAGGCACTGAAACTTTCCTCAAATAGGTATGCGTTGAATATCCGTCAAAAAGCTGGGCGGAAAATGAGGCGTCTTTTACGCTTACATAAGCCAGAAAACTTCCATTTTTGTAAACCTGCACCTTTTCCCCGTTTATCGAAAAAATTCCGGTTGACGGCGAAACTGTTCCAAAAACGAAAGTTTTGCTCAAATTCTGCATCGGCATATTTTCATAAGGATAGGTAATATTTATCCTTGCTGAAGCGTCATAATAGGGCGAAGAGGAAACGGACAGATTTTCCTGCGCATAAAGGTTCAGGCAGAAAAAAACAAAGGACAGAGCTGAAAATCTCATTGTATCTCCCGAAAGGTTAAAATTTTTGTAATATAAACTTAACCTGCAAAGTATTATAATATCAAATTATGAGAGCCAAAATATTTGCCGCTCTGCTGATTTTTCTCCCTTTTTGCGCGCAGCTCGGTGCTTCGGATTTTACCCATCTCTATCCCGGAGCCAGAGCAAATTCAATGGGCAGCGCTTTCGCCTCTCTGGCGGACGACCCTTATGGAATTTTTTATAATCCGGCCGGCCCTGTGCAGTTAAGGACCGCTCAGCTTTCCTCAGGACTGGCCAGAAGAATAACAGGGTTGGGCGACATGGCCGATTTTTCAATCGCCTACAGCAGGCCATTGCCTTTCAGAGAGCGCGGGGTTTTTGGATTCGGCTATGACGCTATCAGGCATGCTCAACTCGGCAACAGGGATACTTTTCTTTTCGGCTATTCAGACACCGTAACACTGAAGTATCTGCAAATGCCTATGCTCTGGGGTTCAAACTTCAGGATAGTAAGTCTCAGGTACCCAAAGAAAAGCCATTTCGGCCTTGGAATTGACGGCGGAGTTATTTTCAGGTCTTTTGCCGGCTTGAGGACGGGACTGGTATTATCAGACCTTAATACCGGAATGGGCAGATCTTTTGCCACATTGACAATAGCAAATTCATACAGGCATGAAGATACTGTTTTTGCCATGGATTTAAGGATAAGAGGCGGCTATGCCGAGTTTTTTCCCGGTATAGAAAGTTCTTTTTACAATGACCTTTTCAGGGCGCGTATAGGCAAGGGCATAAACATAAACGGCAGGGACTATCTTGCTTTAGGCTTCGGCTACAATCTTGATCCTCTTGTATGCAATTTCACCTATTCTCTGCCGTGGGACGGGTTCAAATCTCAGGCCGGGACTTATGAGATTTCGCTTACCTACAAGCTTGAGGCCCCCTCTTTCAGCCAGAAGATGGTGATAGAGGCCTCGCAAAGGCTGGCTGAGCTTAACTCAAGAATAGAAGAGCTCAATAAACAGAAGAACTCGCTTGAAGTTGAGATAACAAAATATCAAACCGGCAAGGGCATTCTGGAAGGCGACCTTGCCATAATGCAAAACAGGCTTATAGAATTGCAGGATAAAGTCAAAACTCTTGAAATAGAAGCCGTGGATGCGCAGTTTAAGAAACAATCTCCGCCGCCGGCCAGAAAAGTAGTCAAGCCTCCGGAAGTCTGGCCCAAATACCACAAGGTTAAAGCCGGAGATACTCTGCGCTCAATAGCGGGGCAGTATTACGGAAATCAAAATCTGTGGCAGATAATATACGACGCCAATCAGGACAAGATCTTCAAGGGGCTGCCGGCAGAGGGATCAGTTTTGAAAATTCCGCCGGCTGTGGGAAAATGAACAGGGAAATAATAGTCCTTTGCGCAGAAAGCGAGATTTCAAAGCTCAAGACTCTTTTCATTCTTGCCGGAGCATCAGCCGTTTATCCCAGAGATTTAAATGAAGCTTTTGAGCTGCTTGAGAGAACGGAGCCCTCGGCTTTTTTCATTTCACAGAAAAGCGAGCCCTCCGCGGAGATTTGCCTGAGGGAATTAAAAAGACACAGTCCTTCTCTTCCAGTATGCGTGCTTTTGGAAAAAAGAGACGATGAAACGGAAAGATTTTATCTCAGGATGGGCGCTTTTTCATGCATAAAGCCCCCCTGGACGCCGGAAGAGGCGGCGGAGGTTTTCAAGCTTTCCAGACAGCCTCTGCTTAAAAATTTTGTTTTTAAGGAAAAAAAGAAAAGCAGGGCGCCGATGATTCTTTTACTGTCTCTTCTTTTCATTTTGCTTTCTTTTGCTTCCTACAAATACGGCGCAGGCGCTTCAGCAAGAAAATTTGCTCAAAAAGAAAAAAATTTTTCAATAAAACTTCCGGGCTCAAATCCTTCCGGCATATTTTTTTCAGAAAATAAGGTAAATGTTTACGACTGGCTGCTTCAAACGGTCTTTTCCTATTCGATGAAAGATAAATTGCCGGGGCCGGCGGTTAAAACAGGCGGAGAAATTTACACTTATGTCTCAGATTTTATAACTCAGGCGGTCTTCCTGTCAGATGAGGGCTATTTACACAGAAGAGCCAAGGACGGTCAGCTTACGCTTTTGGAAAAAAACGGCCCATTCAGGGATTTTTCGCAATTCTGCTTTGACGGCGTTTATGTATGGACTTTGGATGAAAAAAACAGGATTCTTTCAAAAAGAATGAATAATTCTTCTCTTGAAAAGCTGAAAGACTTTGAGCTTTCAAAATCTCCGGTTTTATTTGCCTGCGACAAAAAAAACCTCTATTATCTTTACCAGGGAATTTATGAAGCTGCAGGGCTGAACGATCCGGAAAAGATTATATACTCGCTAAAGTATGAAGTTTCAGGAAAACCGGCGGCTTTCGCAGCCGGCGAAAACAGCCTGTGGCTGGTTCATGGAGAAAAAAGCGAATACTTCCTGTCGCGTTTTGATTTGCCTGAAAACGCTCAATAATGCAAGGTGCTTTCATCCTGCGGATTTACCTTGTGATTGAGCAGTCTGTAAACCCATATCTGATACCCTATCACAACCGGCACAAAGACCAGAGCCACAGCTGACATTATTTTAAGCGTATATAGGCTTGAGGAAGAATTGAAAGCGCTGACATTAAAAGCCGGATCCAGCGACGGCAGAATATTCGGGTACTGTCCCGCAAAGCCTCCTGCAGACCAGAAAACTATAAATGAAAAGGAGAACATGAAAGAGGCAAAGGTCCGCCCCTTATCAAGAGCCTTTTTTACCGCTATGAAAGATATTATTGAAAGCGCGTAAAATATCGTTGACAGCAATCCGTTGACGGAACTCCTGTCAAAATTAGGATTTTTGGAAAGAGGCAGAAATATCAGAAAAAGAGCCAGACATAAAAAGGCCGCGTACCAGAATCTTCTGGATACCGCGGCTATTCTCTCCTTAAAGCTGCCGTCTATCTTATGCAGAAGCCACAAAAGGCCGTGCATACAGAAAAAAACGGTCAGGCATATGCCTGTAAGTATTCCATGGAAATTAAGCAGCCCCGCCAGGCCGGCGGTATAACCCTGCGAACTTAAAGGAAGCCCGGCCCAGATATTTCCAAAAGCCGTTCCCAGAAGAAATGAAGCCAGAAAGCTTCCGGCGAAAATAAATATGTCCCATATCTTTTTGTTTTCAGTTTTTCCCCTTAACTCAAAAGAAACGCCTCTTATTATCAAGGCCGTCAAAAGCAGAAATAGAGGAACATACAGCCAGCTAAACATGTCGGCATATGCCGAAGGGAAGGCCGCAAAGGTAGCCCCGCCGGCTGTTATAAGCCATACCTCATTGCCGTCCCAAAACGGGCCTACAGAATTTATTACAGCCCTTTTTTCTCTGTCGCTTGAAGAAATGAAATTCATGAGCGCGCCGGCGCCCAGGTCAAAGCCGTCAAGGGCAAAATACACTGTCCACAATACAGCCCATAAGCAATACCATAATATCTGAAATCCTTCCATAGCGCCTCCTCAATTCTCTATCCCTTTGACAGCGTTTTTTATCATAAGGTAAAAACCCGCAAAACCAAGAAAAGAATAAACGATAAAATAGCCGGCAAAAGAAAACAGAACATCGCCGGCGGTCAAATTAGCGCTTACTGATTCGCTTGTCCTTAAAAGCCCGTAAACCGCCCACGGCTGCCGGCCTACTTCCGCCACTATCCAGCCCAATTGCATTGCCAGATACGGCAGGGGTATGGATAATATCATAAGTTTAAGGAACAGTGGATTATCCAGCTTTTTTTTCCAGGAAAGCCAGGCCGCCAGCATAGAAACAGCTATAAAAAGCATTCCAAGTGCCACCATAAGCCTGAAGCTTATAAAAGTCAGAAATACCGGAGGTCTATCTTCTTTGGCAAAATCTTTAAGGCCCTTAACCTCGCCCATAGGATCATATGTGGCCAGTATGCTCAAAAGATACGGAAGCTTTATTGCCTCAACGGCGTTTTTTTCGTTCTTTTCGTCAGGCAAGACCAGAAGAGGATATGCGGCTCCTTTTTGAGTTTCCCACACAGATTCCATGGCCGCAAATTTGGACGGCTGATATTTGGAGATGTCTTTTGCGTGGAAATCCCCGAACACAAAAACCATCAGACAGGACAAAGCGCCGAAATATGCAGCCAGTTTGAAAGCCCTGCCGAAAATTTCCGGCTTATTTTTCTTGAGCATATGATAGGCGCAAACTCCCATGACAAAAAAAGCTCCTACGCTGTAAGCGGCAAAAATGGTGTGGAAAAATTTAACCCAGGCATAAGGATTGGCCATAAAGGCGGCAAAATCAATAAGCTCAACCCTGCCTGCCGCGATAGAATAGCCGACAGGCCTTTGCATAAAGGCATTGGCAAAAAGTATCCACAAAGCCGAGAGGTTTGAGCCAAGAGCCACCATCCAGATTGAAATCAGGTGAATTTTTCTGCTGACTTTATCTGCGCCGAAAATCCACAGTCCCAGGAAAACGGATTCAAGGAAAAAGGCCGCAGTGGCTTCTATGGCCAGAGGCACGCCGAAAATATCGCCGACATACTTTGAATATCTAGCCCAGTTCATTCCAAACTGGAATTCAAGAGAGATGCCGGTAACTACGCCTATGGCAAAGTTTATAAGAAAAAGTTTGCCGAAAAACCTTGAAAGTTTCAGCCAGTCATCCTCTCCTGTTTTGTACCATAAGGTCTGCATGATAGCAACAAGAACAACTACGCCGAGCGTCATAGGAACAAACAAAAAATGAAAAGCCGCCGTAGCCGCAAACTGAAGCCTTGAAAGAAGCAAAACATCCATATTATTCCTCCGAACTTATCGCGCCGAGCATAAATTTTATATTATTTGCCTTTTTTAATACAATTTTAGTATGGGAAAAAAAGGCAAAATATTTTTTTCAATTTCAGCCATCCTCATCTTTTCAATTTTTTTCTCCTTGTACATTTATCTGAAAAAAAGAGGCGACGCCGCAGCGCTTAAAGCCGCCGCCTATATTTCCATGAAAACTGGCAGAAAAACTGAGATAGCCTCGGCTTCATATTCCATAATGGACGGCTTGGTACTGAAAAATGCGGCGATAAAAGAAAAGGACGGGAAAACGGATTTTTTCAGATTTGAAAGGGCCGAGATTAAATTGAATGAAAAAGAGCTGATAAAAGGCAATTTGCTTTTTGAAAAAGCGGAGTTTTATAACGGCCGCATGCGAATCGTAAAAGAAGGGCCTTCATGGAATTTCAAAGATCTGATTGACCTTATGCCCGCTTCAAAAAAGCCGGCGCACCTTTTGTGGAACGCCAAAACTCTGGATTTTAATAACTTTGACTTCTACATAGCTTTTGACCCTTCAAAAAGCGAATTCTCTGCCTCAGGCGCGGATTTTTCCATAGAACACAGATCTTCGCTCGGCGGTAATTTTTCCGCCCATCTCGGCGGCTCCTTTGCCGGACTTATCGAAGGCAAGCTGATTTCATTCAAAATGAAATCCGCCGCAGATGTTGTTTTCGATTACGCAAAGGCCGGAAGCGCCAAAGCTGACATCGTGCTGGAAAACATCTCCTATGACCAGATTTCAGCGTCAAGAGCCGCCTTGAACGGAGAATTTTTCCGCCTGGAAAACTCTTCTGGAAAGAGTTTTAAAGTTAATTTTTCCCTAAAAGATCTTTTCATTCCGGCGTCCGACAGCTCAGCGATTGAAATATTTTCCATTCTTGATAAACTGCAAAGGGCCATGGGCAAAAATATTTCATCTCACAAAGAAGTATCTGTTGAAAGCCTTAACCTGCAGGCAAACTCAAAGAACGGCCTTGCCGAATTAAATTTTTCCGTTTCATCCAATATTCTGTCGCTTGAGTTAAAATCAAATTCTTCGCTCAATCCGAAGCAGGATAAAATCAAAGCCTCAATCGAGGCCGGAGATTTCAAGCTGAGTATTGACGCCGAATCCGACTTTTCAAAAATTCATCTTAAACAGGATTTATCTGAAACTTCTTCAAAAGCTGTCAAAGAGCTGATTCTTAAATTTGAAAAAGATCTTTTGCTTAAATTTTTCTTTGAGGAGGAATTATGAAAGTTATAGTCATAGGAGCAGGGCCAGGAGGCTATCCGGCAGCCTTAAAACTTAAAGCACTGGGCGCTGATGTGTCAATAGTAGAAAAAGGCGATTTCGGCGGGACATGTCTTAACAGAGGATGCATACCATCAAAAGCCCTGCTTGAAATAGGCCACAGAAAACATTCTTTTGAAGAGCTTTCTAAATTTTTGCAAACTCAGCATCAAAGTTTCGATTTCTCATGGGAGAAGATAAAAGAGCATAAGAAAACGGTAGTCTCATCTTTAAGGTCATCTCTTGAGAAGCTTTTCGCAATGAAAAAAATAGAGATAATAAGGGGAGAAGCCTCTTTTGAAAGTCCCTCATCTTTGCGTATAAAAACTCAGCAGGGAGACAGGATTGAAAACTTTGATTATGCCGTCGTGGCCTCAGGGACAAAACCTTTTTATCCTCCCCCTTTTGAAGCCTTCAAAGACAAGCTTTGTGATTCAGACAGCGTTTTTGACCTTGAAAATTTTCCTCAAAAGCTGGCCGTAATAGGCGCCGGCGTTATAGGACTGGAACTAGCCTGTTTTTTCAACTCTTTGGGATCTGAGGTGGAGATAATAGAATTGATGAATGAAATACTGCCTTTTGAAGACCCTCAGGCCGCGGCTGTGCTGAGAAAGTCTCTTGAGAAAAGAGGCGTAACTTTCAAACTGGGAGAGAAAATTTCATCCCTGTCTTTTGAAAACGGCAAAAAAATTCTTTTAACGGAAAAGGGCGAAAAAATAGAGGCCGATGAAGTGCTTGTCGCAGCAGGCAGACAAGCCGTTCCCCATGAGCTTGCTGTTGAAAAGGCAGGCATCGAGGCCGGACGCTGGATAAAGGTCTCGCAGGACCTTAAAACATCAAATCCAAGAGTTTATGCTGTCGGGGATATAAACGGCATTTCGCTTCTTGCCCACAGCGCTGAGAAGCAGGGAGAACTTGCGGCAGAAAATATTCTTGAGCCCGCTAAAAACTTTGATTTATCCATTGTGCCGTCCTGTATCTATACCTGGCCTGAAATAGCTTCAGTGGGCCTTACAAAGAAAAAAGCTGAGGAAAAAGGAATAAAAGTCAAAGCAAGGAAAGCTTTTTATCAGGTTCTCGGCAGGGCGGCGGCAAGCATGAACACCGAGGGTTTTTGCCAGATAATTTCCGATGAAAAAGACGTAATTATCGGCGCGCAGATAGCCGGCGGGCCGGCGACTGAGATAATACATCTTCTCGCTTTCGCCGTTAAAAATAAAATCCCTCTAAAAGATCTTCATGAAATGATTTTTGCCCACCCGACCATGAGCGAGATAATAAAGGAAGCTGTTTCAAAATGAAATTCATTTCCTGGAACGTAAACGGATACAGAGCCGTGATGAAAAAAGGCTTCATGGATTTTCTTTCAAAAAACAGCCCGGACATCATGGCTGTTCAGGAAACGAAGGCCTGCCCGGAACAGCTTAAAGAGGATGAGCTTTCTCCTCATGGATATATAAGCTTTTTCTCCTGCGCCGAAAGGAAGGGCTACAGCGGAACGGCTTTATTCGTCAAAAAAAAGCCTTTGAAATTTTACGGCGGACTTGGAATAAAAAAATTTGACTGCGAGGGAAGAATTGCCGCGGCCGAATACGAGAACTTCCATATCCTGAATGTCTATTTCCCAAACGGCGGCATGGGCCCTGAAAGGATAAAATACAAGCTTGATTTCTATGAGGCCTTTCTCTCCTTCATCGAGGATTTGAGAAAAAAGGGCAAGCCTGTCATATTCTGCGGAGACGTGAATACGGCTCACAATGAAATTGATCTGGCCAGACCCAGAGAAAACGAGAATAATACCGGCTTTTTAAGGATAGAACGCGACTGGCTGGACAAGCTGACGGGAAAAGGCTGGATAGACGCCTTCAGATATCTTCATCCGCAAAAAATTGAGTATACTTGGTGGGATTACAAGACCAGAGCAAGAGAAAGGAATGTAGGCTGGAGAATAGATTATTTTTTTCTTTCGCCAGGCTGCGGAAAGTTCTTAAAGAAGGCCGGTGCATTGGCGGAAGTTTTAGGATCAGATCACTGCCCTCTTGAGATGGAAGCGGACATCTGACAATTCCCCCGCCTGCCTTGATATTGACACAAACTTTTTATAGCATATAACTTTAAGCAATCAGGAGGAAAAATGCAATCTGCCGCTTTAAGAAAAACAGCTTTGAACGAAACCTGCCGTAAATACGGCGGAAAGATGGTTGATTTCCACGGCTGGGAATTGCCGATACAGTTTGAAGGAATAACAAAGGAGCATAATACTGTAAGGAACGGCGCCGGGGTTTTTGATGTTTCCCATATGGGCCAGATTTTTGTCACAGGCAGGGATGCGGCCTCTTTTCTGGATTATGTCAATGCCAATGACGTAAAAAAGCTTGAAAATAATCAGGGCTGCTATTCCCATCTGCCCAACGGCAGAAAGGGCATAGTTGACGATGTTATAAACTTCTGCCTGAATAAATCAGAAGGCAGATATCTGGTTATAGTGAATGCTACCACCACGATCAAGGATTATGAATGGTTTTTGAAGAACTCTCAGGGCTTTGACATAAAGATAGAAAACAAAAGCGATGACTATTCAATGATAGCCATACAGGGTCCGAAAACCATACCCATAATGAAAAGATTTGAGCCTGCCATACTCAAATTTCCGAGATTCTCCATAGTTGAATCGTCTTTTATGGGAGAGAAAATATTCGTAAGCAGAACAGGCTATACCGGCGAAGACGGCTTTGAAGTCGCCGCACCGCACAAGGTCATAAACCAGATTTGGGAAAAATTTTTCGAGCTGGGCAAATCTGAAGGGATAATACCATGCGGTCTCGGGGCCAGAGACACCTTAAGGCTTGAGAGCGGATATCTTCTTTATGGAAATGACATAGACGATGAGCACACCACTTATGAGGCCAATTACGGCTGGGTGGTCAAGCTCAAGAAGGAAAAATTCATAGGCAAGGATATCTACGAAAGACAAAAAGCTGAAGGTCTTAAAATAAGGCTCACCGGGCTTGTGACGCAAACAGGGATACCAAGGGAAGGCTGCGCGGTTTTCAAAAATTCAAGGCAAATAGGAACCCTTCAAAGCGCCACTTTCTCCCCCACGCTTAAAAAAGGCATAGGAGTCGGCTATTTTGACGTTCCCGACCTCAAACCAGGTGATGAGCTTGAGGTTGAAATAAGGGATAAAAAAGTCAAGGCTTTCGTTCATGAAGTGCCTTTTTACAAAGGCGGAGCTTTCGGAAAGGTTTATATTGAATCCTGAGCTTTGTAAATGCGGGCTGAAAGATATAGAATATAATTACGGAGGAAAAATGAAACCTGAAGAATTAAAATACACAAAGACCCATGAATGGATAAAGATAGACGGAGATACCGCCGTGATCGGTGTTTCCGACCATGCCCAGCATCAGATGGGAGATATCGTTTTTGTTGATTTGCCTAAGGTTGGGGACAGGAAAGAGAAAGGCAAACAGGCCTGCGTTGTTGAATCTGTAAAATCCGCCTTTGACATCTACGCTCCAGTATCTGGAGAAATAATTGAGGTCAATTCAAAACTTTCAGATGAACCAGCTCTTGTGAATCAGTCGCCTGTTGAAAACGGCTGGCTTTTCAAGATGAAAATATCCAATCCCGACACATCTGACCTCATGGATTGGAACGCTTACAGCGAATTTGCCAAAAACGAAGTTCACTAAAAATCCCCGTAAATAAGCCGCGCTTTCACAGCGCGGCTTCGGCATTTAAAAACTCAAAAGAGGACCTATGTATATTTCAAACACTGAACAGGAAAAAAAGGAAATGCTTGAAAAAATCGGCGTCTCCAGTTTTGCCGAGATAATTTCATGCGTCCCCAGGGAATTTCTAAACCCTGAAGTAAATCTCCCCAAAGCCCTCAGCGAAATAGAAATTTCAAAAAGAATGAGAGAACTTTCCGGCAAAAACAGGAGAATCTTAAGTTTTGTCGGAGCCGGCGTATATGACAGATATACTCCAGCCGCCATGAAAGCCATACTTTCAAGGGGAGAATTTTTAACGGCATACACGCCGTATCAGCCGGAAGCCAGCCAGGGGATACTTCAGACCATTTATGAGTATCAAAGCTCCATGTGCGCGCTTTACGAGATGGATTGCTCAAACGCTTCAATGTATGACGGTTCAACTTCCTTTGCCGAGGCTGTCAAAGCCTGTCTGAGAATAAGCGGAAAGAAAAAAATCCTTTATTCCGCCGGCATCAATCCAAGATACATAGAAACGGCAAAAACATATCTGGCCGAGGACAAGCAGTATATCTTTGAGGAAATTCCTCTGAAAGACGGAATTACAGACATAAAGTCATTGTCTGAAAAAGCTGACGGAGAAACAGCCTGCTTTCTGGTTTCAAATCCCAACTATTTGGGCATAATAGAGGATATAGAATCTCTAAATAAAGCCGCCAAGGAAAAGGGAATTCTTACGGTATGCTCAGCCGACCCATTTGCTCTCGGCGCGCTTAAAACTCCCGGCTACTGCGGATTCGATTTTGCAGTTGGAGAAGGACAGTCGCTGGGACTGCCTATGTCATACGGCGGCCCCTATCTTGGAATTTTTACATGCAAAAAAGAGCATGTGAGGCAAATGCCCGGCAGAATATGCGGCATGACAAAAGACAAAGACGGAAAAAGAGGATTTGTCCTTACGCTTCAGGCCAGAGAACAGCATATAAGAAGAGATAAGGCCGCCTCAAATATATGCTCCAATCAGGCGCTTTGCGCGCTTGGAGCCGCCATATACTGCGCTCTGCTCGGCCCCAAAGGACTTAAAGAGGCCTGCATGATAAACAACAGTCTTGCCGTAAAGGCTTCTATTGAACTTTCAAAAATAAAAGGCGCAAAGCTTAAATACTCTAAACCGTTCTTCAACGAATTCGTTCTGGACCTACCGGTAAGGTCCCTTGAGTTAAGGAGAAAGGTCTCAGAAAAATTTTCCATAGATCCCGGCCTTGATCTCGGCCATCTGGGAAAAGAATTTGAAAATTCGCTCTTGATCTGTCTTACGGAAAATAAAAACGAGAGCGACATAGAAAACCTTAAAAAAGCCATAGAGGCCTGCATATGAACGACATAATGAAATTTGACAATGAACTCAGCATAGAAAAATCCCGCCCCAGCAAGAGAGGCCTGCATTTCAACTGCCCTGCCTGCCAAACAAATATACCCGCCTCGCATCTGAGGAAAAATGAGCCGAAACTCCCGGAGCTTTCTGAGTTTGACGCGGTAAGGCATTTCACCAGACTGTCAAAATATAATTTCTCGGTTGACACCCATTTCTATCCTCTCGGCTCATGCACTATGAAATACAATCCGAGAATAAACGAAGAGGTAAGCGCCCTTGAAGGCTTTACCTCCCTTCACCCTATGGCTATGGATGAGAACGCCCAAGGCACGCTGGAAATAATTTATGACGCGCAGGAAAGACTTTGCAGATTATGCGGCATGGATGATGCCACCCTCTGGCCTGTGGCCGGAGCGCACGGCGAATACACCGGGATTCTGCTTGCCAAAAAATATTTTTCTGTCAGAGGAGAGGAAAGAGACGAAATAATAGTTCCGGATTCCGCTCACGGCACAAATCCGGCAACAGCCTCCATGGCCGGATTCAAAACAGTGAATCTGCAGTCAAATGCTCAGGGACTTCTGGACCTTGAAAACTTGAGAAAAAGCCTCAATCCTAAAACGGCCGTAATAATGATGACTGTTCCCAACACTCTGGGCATATTTGAGAAAAACATAAAAGCAATATGCGATATGGCCCATCAGAACGGAACACTGGTTTATATGGACGGCGCAAATTTGAATGCGCTGATAGGAATTATAAAGCCGGGAGATTTCGGCATAGACATGATGCATTTGAATTTGCATAAAACCTTCTCCACTCCGCATGGCGGCGGCGGCCCGGGCGCCGGCGGCATACTTGTCAAAAAGATCCTGTCTCCCTACCTGCCGAAGCCGAAAGTTGAAAAGAAGGACGGGAAATATTTCTTGAGCGACGATATTCCGCACTCCATAGGCAGGATCAAGGCTCATTTCGGCAATACCCAGGTGCTTTTGAGGGCTTATGCCTATCTTCTTAAGCACGGGCCGGAAGAATTTGCCCAAATAGCTGAAAACGCCATACTGAACGCCAATTATGTAAAGGCGTCTCTTGAAAAAATCTTCCCCCCTTATTCCAGCCAGTACTGCATGCATGAATGCGTTTTAACGCCGCCGGAGGAATTGCTGAAAAATGGCATAAGGACCCTTGATATAGCCAAAAGGCTCCTAGATTACGGCTTTCATGCCCCTACAATTTACTTTCCTCTCATAGTGCATGAAGCCATAATGATAGAGCCGACTGAGACCGAAAGCAAGGAAACCTTGGACGCCTTTATAGCGGCCATGAAGAAGATAAAAGAGGAAGCGGACAAAGACCCTGAAATTCTTAAGAACGCTCCTCACACCATGCCTGTTAAGCGTCTTGACGAAGTTTTGGCTGCAAGGCAGCCTAACATAAAGTGGTGAAAGCGCTCAGAAGGGCTTAAACTTCTCGATCTTATGGAAGAGGGATTCATTATAAAAACTCCTCCGCTTGATGTTTTTGAGCAAATGGCGGCGGATGAGTATTTCTGCCAGGTCATGCCGAGAAAATATCTGCTGAGATTTTTCAATTGGTCAAAGCAGGGAATAACGTTCGGTTTTTCTCAAAAAAAATCCGAGGTTCAATCCAAAATCTCCGCTGATGATTTATTGATTGACATAACCAGAAGGCCGACGGGAGGCGGTATAGTTTTTCATAAAACTGACCTGACCTTCTCTTTCATATTTTACAATCCGGGAGAATTTAATCCCTATTCCATTTATGAAAAACTTCACAGAGCAGCGTTCGAATCCTTTTCAAAAGAAAATATACGCCTTGAAATATTAAACTCAAAAACTGATGACTACAAGGTCAGCGGTCCGGCCATGGACTGTTTTTCAAAGCCGGTTGAAAAGGATCTGCTTATATCAGGCAGAAAGGTGCTTGGCGGGGCTCTCAGGAAATTTTCCGATTATATGCTTTATCAAGCCTCATTTCAGATGCCCGACGCAAGAAAGAGGGCCAAATTTTACTCCCTTGTCTTTGCGAGGGCTTTTTCCCAAAACTATTCAATTGACTGGAAAACATATGAAACCGGACCTGCCGATATGGAAAAAATAAGGGAAATTGCCTATAATAAATACTGTAAGGAAGAATGGATAGGAAGGATTTAAATTTTTAAAACGGAGGACAGATGATAGCTTTCATACTTTGCAAGCTCGTAGCGGGTCTTGAGCAGAAAGCCATAGGCCAGATAAAAAGCATAAGAGGCGTAAAGGATGTATATCTGACTTTCGGCGCATGGGACGCCATACTTGTGGCCGAAGCCGACACAATGGACAAGCTTAGCGGCCTTATAGTCAGAGAAATCCGCGGCATACACGGCGTTCAGACCACGGAAACGCTTGTTACAACAAATCTGTAATATGCAGGAAAATCTATCCAGACCCCAGGACAAGCTGGTTTTGATAGTTGACGATGATGACAGCATAAGGGAACTCATTGATTTTATCGTCAAGAAAGAAGGATTCAGGACAGAAAAAGTCTCAGACGGCAAGACAGCTCTTGAAAAGGCGAAAAACCTGAATCCGGATCTCATTCTTCTGGACCTTATGCTCCCGGGATACGGCGGTTTTGAGATCCTCAGAGAGCTTCAGGCATATGAAACGGCTTCCATACCGATAGTGATCATAACCGGACGCTATGCCGACAGGACCACAGTAGAACTCATAAAACAGGAACCCAATGTAAAAGAGTTCGTGGAAAAACCCATAAAGGTGAATCTCCTTTCGGCGACAATACACAAAATTTTAAAAACCAGGCCGATTAAATAATGCAATGGGCGCTGACAATGCTTCTTTCTCTGCTTTTCATTCCCGTTAATTTGGCAGTGCTTTTCTCTTTTTCCTGTTTTGCGCCGGTATTTTCTCTCAAAAAAGAGCCTGTATTTTTTGGAATTGGCATTTTTGCCTTTACAGCGGTTTATTTCAAATTTTCACAGCTTTTTGACAAGCCTTACATACTGGCCCATGAATTAAGCCATGCCCTGGCTGGATTGGCAAGAGGAAACAAAATAAAAAAAATAAAGGTCGGCTCCAAATCAGGGTATGTTGCCTTCGGCTCAAAGACCGATTTTTGGACCTCCATAGCCCCGTATATACTGCCCTTTTATTCAATCGCCGCAGCCCTCATATACTTTCTTCTTTCTCTTTTAGCTGACATGGGGCCATGGCGCCCGTTCTTTCTATGCTTACAGGGATTTCTGATATCTTTTCACGCTGTAAACACGCTGTCGGTTATGAGCAGCGGCGTGCAAAGCGATTTTAAAAAAACAAAGTCAGTTTTTTTTTCCTATATGCTTGTAATATTTCTGAATATGCTTCTGATTGCAATTCTCATAAAGCTTCTCTTCCCGCACTCGGCAGATTTAACTTTATTTCTAAGGAAGTCAGTTAACAATTTTATTGACATAATCGGTTACGCCGTATTTTACGCCAGAAAAATTTATTTTGCGGCAAAGGGATTGAAGTGAAAACAACCAGGAACATTTTACGTTACTTTTATCACGGACTGAAATTCCTTTTTATTCTGGCCTGTTTCATAGGCGTTTTTTCATACCTGACATTTTACTATCTGGTAAATCATTATTTTTCAAGACAGGAAATAAAAGCCATGGTAACAGGTCAGCTTCAGCAGGAGTTTATGAGACCGGCGACCATAGACAGCGTTTTCTTTGACGCCTACGGAAGGATACAGATAAAAGGCCTGAAAATATATTCCAAAGACAAGAGCAAATATTTCATATCCTGCTCAAGAATAACCGGAAATTTTTCCCCCTACTCAATGATTTCAGGCAAGGTCGAAATAAAAAACATAAAGATGATATCGCCTGAAATATTTCTGCGCAGGGACGAGGACGGCAAATGGAGATTTGAAGACATAATAGAGAAATGGAAAAGCAAAAAAAGCATAGGCGCCATAAGAGTCAACAGCATTTCCGTTGAAGACGGCAACATAACGGTGGATGACATGAAAAACGGGTTGAATCATCATTTTGAAAAAATAGATTTTTACGCCGATTTCTCTCAGGATTCTTCCTACTCCAACTTTACCATTTCAACAGAATTTGACAGCGCCTATATTAAAACAAGAAAAAAGGCTTCCTTTTATCTAAACGCTGATTTTATACGCGCTGGCTCTCTCAAGGACTGTTCTCTGGAAAATATAGAGGCCTCTGTTACGCTGGACGATAAGATATACTCAGCAAAAGGCGAAATAAAAAATCTTGCCGTCCCGCAGGGCTCGCTGACAGCCGAGTTTCCGTCAACCGACCTTAAAGAGCTGATTTCAATAAAGGATGAAATATACATACCCAAAACCCAGGCCTGGATAAAATTCTTCTTTACGCCGGATCTCAAAACGTTTAATTTTAATGCCTACTCTCAGAAACTGAAAACATCCGTCAGCGGCTACTATTCTCTGGGCGATAAAAAGACAGGCTATGATTTCACCTGCAAGGTTGAGAAACTGCCGGCTGAAAAAATAAGAGTTACCCTCGCTCCCTATATAAAGAATCCGGCGGGGCTTCTTGACCTGGACATGAGATTCCTTAAGAAAGACGGCGAAAAAAAATGGAACATAAGCGCTTTTTTTTATGACTCCTCATTTTCAGACCTTGAGAATATAGCCCGCTTTTCAAAAATAAAAGGCAAACTGATACTCAATGACTCATTCAAAGCTTTAAATGTGCTTGAAGGAGAGGCCGGCGCCGGCAAGTACAAATTCAACAGAATAAACTTCAAGTGGGAGTCGCAGGGAATCAAGGAAAATTTTTATGGTTCTGCGCTTTTTGAAGGCAAAAAAACGGTTTTTAAGGGAACTATAAAAAACAATGAAAAGCCGGAAAGAAGCGGAGAGTTTTCAATATACTCTCAAAAAGCCGATATTCAGGAAATTTCTGGAATGCTGTTTTATATAGCTGAGGCAAAGAAGAAGGCAAATTTAAAGAAGAATTCCGGCAAATATAATTTTATAGGCAAAAAGATGGATATTTATTTTTACTCAGATAACTTTGAAAACGCCTACGGCCGCGCCGAAAAAGTATTTTTTCAGGGAATTTTTTCCTCTTTTTCCCCGGACTTCAAGCATATAACAGGAGACTTTGCCCTTAAGGCTGAGAAGGGCACGTTTTCAGATGTTCAGGCCAATGCTGAAAAAAACGGCATCTACAATCTTATATCTCTGCCTATTACCACTATATACAAGATGAACAGGGCCGGCGTATTCAAGCTTGACTCGCATATAAAAAACATAGATTTTTCGCAGGTCGGCGCGGATTGTTCCCTAAATAATGGTAAAATAGTATTGAGAAGCTTCTATATAGACGGCAAGGACTTTATGGCTCACACTAGAGGCGAGATGGACTTTCTGGAAGAAAAAACTGATCTTTATGTGTATGTGCTTAACAACAAATTCAACGCCATGGGCGGCTTGCCGGAGGCCCTTACAGACGCCAAGGGAAGGCCTGCTCTGGCTTTCAGATTAAAAGGCAAATTTAAAAACAATGCAGCAAAAATTTTAGACCCGAACGACAATCCTGATATAATAAGAAAGGCCGTTGAAAACGGAGTGAATATCAGAAAGGATAAGTTTTTATTTTCGGAGGGAAAATGGCAAAAATGAAATTCGACATAGTTTCGGTGCTGGAAGAACACGGCGCTATACTTTCGGGGCATTTCCAGCTTCCTAACGGTTTCCACTCTCAAACTTATATACAAACTTCAGCGGTGCTGCAATACCCGCATATAGCGCAGAAAATAGCCAAGGAAATGGCGGAGAAATTCCCTCAGGAAGTTAATGTCGTAATATCATCATCGCCGGCTTCTCTCGCTCTTGGACAGGAGATAGCGAGAATAAAAAAGGCAAGGTCTATCTTTGCGGAAAGGTCCAACGGGGTGACTGTTCTTAAGCGCGATTTTAAAATAAATGAAGGCGAAAAAGTGCTGGTCGTTGACGATGTCTTTAATACGGGAAAACTCTGCAATGAGGCGATCTCTCTGGCCAGAAACTTCAAGGCCAAGGTCATAGGCATAGCCGCAATAGTAGACCGCTCTGACGGAGAGCCGACCGTATCCGTTCCTCTCAGGGCGCTTATATCCTATCCGCTTGAGCTTTATCATCCGGATAACTGCCCGATGTGCGCTCAAAAAATTCCACTGACGGTAATACAGAGCAATAACAGGTGATATGAAAGCATCTCATATCGCTTTAATAAGCGATTTTGGAACCAATGACCCTTTTGTAGCCGCCATGAAAGGCGTTATTCTGTCAAAAAATCCGAAAGTTTCAATAATAGATATAACTCACAATATCCCGCCTCAGGATATTAAAACTTGCGCTTTTTACCTTATGGTAACGCTTGAGTATATGCCCAAGAACACGCTTTTTCTGGCCGTGGTTGACCCGTATGTCGGGACAGGAAGAGCTTCTCTTTGGATAAAGACAAAAAATTACCAGTTCATAACTCCAGACAACGGGATAATAAGCTGGATAGAAGAAAAGGAAAAAATAGAGCAGGCAAGAGCCCTGAACAATTCCTCAATGTTTCTTGAAAAAATAAGCATGACCTTCCACGGCAGAGACATACTGGCTCCTGCCGCTGCTGTCATAGCAAAAGGCATAAGGGAAGAAAAGATAGGCCCTGTTTTCCCGCATTATAGGAAGTTTCCATATCCCCACCCGCAAAGGACCGGCAATAAGGTAAGCGGAGAAGTCATAGCCATAGATCATTTCGGCAATGCCATAACGAACATAACAAGGGAATACATAACTATAAATTCGGTTTTTACGCTGGCCGGCAAAACAATTATCGGTCTGAAACCCAATTATGCTTCAGTTGAGGAAAAAACGCCTTTGTGTCTCATCGGCGCTTATGATTTCCTGGAATTCTCGGTAAGAAACGGCAGTTTCTCAAAGCAGTATAATGTAAAAAGCGGCGACAAGGTAGAAGCGATAGTTGAGATTTGACAAGCGCCGTATTGCCATTAAACCCCAAAATTTTGTTTAATACTATTATCGGCTAATAGCCGTGTTGCCGCGGTAGCTCAGTGGTAGAGCACTGGTCTGAAAAACCAGGTGTCGTTGGTTCGATCCCAACCCGCGGCAACTTTAATTTTCTTATGGAACACAAGATTCTTATAGCAGATGACGACTCGGACATGCTTGATCTTTTGTCTGAGATGCTTTCCGGCGAGGGCTATCTGGTCATTAAAGCCGGCGACGGAGATGAAGCTATTTTGAAAGCAAAAAAAGAGCTTCCTTCTCTTATAATGCTGGATATACATATGCCTAATAAAAACGGCATACAAACCCTGAAAGAAATTAAATCAGATCCCATGTTAAAAAGTATCCCCGTCATTATGCTGACGGTGGAAGGAAGCCCATCGGACATACAGCATTGCATGATTTACGGCGCCAATACCTATATAACAAAACCGGCAAAAAAAGAAGACATACTTAAAACGGTAAAAAACCAGCTTATATAATGGAAACTCTCAAGCTTAAAAATCCGTTCAATAACCGGCTCAAGGGCGGGCATTGGTGGATTTTTTCAAATGAGCTTGAAAAAGTCAGAACCGACATAAAGCCCGGGGAGATATGCCGCTTTGAATATTCTTCAGGCGCGCCTTGCGGCATCGGTTTTTTTAATCCGCACAGTCTTATAAGCGGCAGACTGCTTATAAAAAACTCATACTCTCTTGACGAAAACTTCGTAAAAGACAGAATAGCCGCGGCCTTTGAATACAGAAAATCTCTTGGGCTTGAAAAATATTGCAGACTATTCTTTGGCGAATCGGACTTCATAGGCGGCCTTGTCATAGACAGATACGGCGATGTCTTTTGCGTTCAGCTCATTTCCGCAGGAGCCGACCTTTTAAGCGAAAAGATTGTAAAAGCTATCAATGAGCTTTTTTCCCCAAAAGCCGTTATAGTAAAAAGAGACCATCAATACAGGCATCTTGAAGGCATTGAAAAAAAAGAAGAAGAAATACACGGCAAACTGCCCAAAAAAGTAGTTATAGAAGAAAACGGCTGCAAATATCATGTAGATTTGGCCGCAGGACAGAAAACCGGCTGGTATTTTGATCAAAGAGAAAACAGAGAATTTCTGTCGCCCTTTTTCAAAGGGAGAAAAGTGCTGGACCTCTACTGCTACACCGGCTCCTTTTCAATACTTGCCGCTAAAAGCGGCGCTGAAATAGTCTGGGGCGTTGATTCAAGCGAAAAAGCCGTAGAGCTGGCTAGAGAAAACGTCAAACTGAACAAATTGAATGAAGATAAAGTAATTTTTGAGAAATCAGACGCGGAAAAAATGCTTTCAGCGCTGGAAAACGGCGAACTGCCGGAAAAGCCGGATTTTATACTTCTGGACCCTCCAAATTTTATAAGAAGCAAAAAAAATTCAGCTCAGGCAGAAAAGCTTTATGCCAGGCTTCTTTCCAAGGCCTTAAAAGCCCTGCCCTCGGGCGGATATGCCGCATTTTCAACCTGTTCACAGCATATTTCCCCTTTTACCTTTGAGGAGATAATAAAAAACGCCGCAGCCATAGCTTCCAGAAAAACTTTTCTGCTTGAAAGAAGATATCAGTCAAAAGACCATCCCATACTGGCCGGAATGGAAGAAACCAGATACCTTAATTTTTCTCTCTTAAAGGTCAGATAGAACTCATCTGGGCCTTTTGGCCCTTGCCGGTCAATCCGCAAAAGGTAGAATATAATTATAATTATGCCGTTTTACTCATCAAAATTCGGAGAAATCTATGAATAAACAAACTTCCCTGATCCCGCTGTTTTTATTGACAATGTTTTCAGTCTCTTTCTCAGCCGATATTTCCAAGCCTTTGCCGAACTGGATAGATCCCAACAGGGAAACGCCTGACGGGAAAGGCCCCTTTCTCCTTGATAGAAGGCTCGCCGTGCCGGCAAGTTTCAGAATTCCCGCGGAATATGAACCGGTATCTGCGGTGGTCCTTTCATGGGCGGGATATACAGATATGCTGGCCAAAATAGCAAGAGCTGCCTGCGTCAACGGAAAAGCCTCTGTGTGGATAAATGCCGCGCCGCAATCAATAAGCGGGCTTGATTCACAATGCTGGCAAAAAATACCGGCTCCTGTGGACACCGTCTGGGTCAGAGATTACGGTCCTTTCGGCCTTTCAGATGCCGGCACAAAACCCGGCATAGTTGATACTGTTTACAGGCATTATCAGTACAGGAGAAATGATGACGCTATTCCCATGGCGGTCGGCAAAGCCAAAAATATACCCGTCTATCAAACCGAGTTGATACTGGACGGCGGGAATTTTATGGTGGATTCATACGGCAATCTGTTCATGACTGAAAGAACATACATCTGGAACTCAGGGATGAGCAAAGAGCAGGTTGATGAAGAGTTGAAAAAAGCTTTCAAGGTAAAAAATATATATGTCTTTGAATATGCCGGCTTTCCAAAGGAGCCCAAAGACGGCACAGGACACATAGATATGTTTATGAAGCTCTTAAATGACCATACGGTACTTATCGCCATAGCCGAACAGGAGCCCTTTAAGAGCAATTCTCAAAAAGCAATTAATTTTTTCAAAAACAAAACAGCTCCGGACGGACATCCTTACAAAGTTATAACTGTCAAGGGCTGGTATGAAGACTCCGGCTGGAGCGGCGGAACATGGTACACTTATACGAATTCCCTGATAGTTAATTCAACGGTCATAATGCCGGCCTACTCAGGCCATGATCAGGAAAATGCGGCCGCCGAAAATGCCTATAAGCAGGGCATACCCGGCGTGACTGTGGTGCAGGTAAATTCCGACGATTCCATAGTTTCAGGCGGCTCCATACACTGCGTAACGCAAACAATACCAAGGTATTCGGCAAAATCTGTTCCCCCTTCGATTTTGCTCAATAATCCTGAAGGCGAAGCTTACGATATGCAGCCTGAAATAGGAGAGTTTTCCCAATCAGAGCTTTTGAGAAAATTGACGGAATTTAAATTCTAAATTCCAGGATGCTGCAATTTTGACATATTGCCCATAAGGACTTTGTATTCTTCCTGCCCGATATTGTTTTGCCATAAGTTTGATTTCACGGCATAAATTTTCAGTAAAGCAAAAACTGCGGCGATGAAAAAAGGAACGATAAAGGGGCTGATTTTTAATGAAGAAACACAATTCCCCAATAAAAGGGATTTTCTTGAAGAGCATGCCGAAACACACATAAGACAAGACGAGCAGTCATCGGAAAAAACAAAGGCGTTCTTCATGGGATCTATTCTGTGAGGGCATGAAGCCCTGCAGGCCTGACAGGACGAGCAGGTCTGCTTTTCTCTTTTAATTCTGAAAGGCGAAAAAAAACCGGCCAAAGCCATCAGCGCGCCGTAAGGGCATAAATATCTGCACCAGAAGAAATTAAAGAAAAAGCTCAAAATTATAAGAGAAACAATGACTGCCGCGGCAAAAAATGAAATCTTGGCGAAAAAATAATACATCTTTATATCCGAGATCTTATTGTACGGAGAATCCAAAAAAGAAACGAGCGAAATCAAATCCATGGAGACAAAAATGACATAAACAAAAAAGAAGAGAATGAGATACTTGAAGGATCTCAAAAAATAATCTAGCGGCCGCGGTATTTCAAAATCTCTTTTCAAAATCAGCTTTCTTAAATTGAGCAGAATTTCAGACAGAAAACCGAAAGGGCATACCCAGCCGCAAAAAGATTTCGCGGCAAACCATGAAACAAATAAGGCGCCTGCCAGAAAGAAAAATCCAGCCGGATGAGCCCTATGGACTTCTCCGTAAGAAAGAAAATACCTGATATTCATAAGAGAACTTATAGGCAGGAAGGAGTCAGCTCCAGGCGGTCTTGGAAAAAATTTCCCGGTTTCTAGTGAACTCAAAAACAGGCGGAACTCATAGCCAGCCCATACTGCCAGAAATGAAAAGGAGCAAAGAGAGATTATTCTCAAAAGCTGAAGCCTATTGAAGTAAAACAGGTAAAAAGAATTTTTATGCATTAAAACTCAATATCAAAGCCGGCTTTCAAAAATTCCTCTTTGACTTTCTCAAAAGATATGCCCAGATGTCCGCAGCCTTTGCGTAAAGTCATGATTTTGGCATGCGTGGCCCTCATAGCCGGATTCTTAACGCCTGCAAAGCCGAGCGAGTACAAAACATCTTCCAAGTGAGGATTTTTCTCAAGTATCTGATACAAAGTTTCATCGGGATTTATTTTTTTGTTCATATTACGCCTCTCAATCAGCCAGTCTTTTTTCTCCCTCTATTTTCTTTATTTCCGTTATATCCTGAGTTACTTCCAGAATTCCCATGAAGGAGCCGAACTCGTCTCTTACCGGGAAATATCTTATGTATATGAGACGCCCTTTCATATTCAGCCAGAAATCATGCGAATTCCTGAGTCCGTTCTTGAGATCTTCTATAACTTTTTCCACGGCAGGCAAGCTCTGGGGAGGATGACAGTTTTTCACTTCCCGGCCTATTACCGAAGGAGACCTTAAAAAAACTCTGTGCGAAGAATTTGAAAAATAAGCAACCTTGCCGCTGGAATCGACAAAAGTTATATCAATGGGCAGACAGTCAAATATCTTTCTTATCTGCTCAAGGGTGACCCTTCCGGTAGGGAAATTTACAAATCCGCCTTCAAAGCCGCTTTTTGCCGTTTTTTTCTCGATATCTTTGGCCTCAAAAACCTCGGGCGGCGCTTCTATAAAAGCGTATCCTGAGCCGGAGCTATGCTTGAAAATTTCGCTCCATTGCGAAGAAGACAGCTTTTCCAATGCCGTGGGGAAAAGAACATTTTCCTCCTTAAATATCATTGATTCTATTTCCTCAAAAAGCGCTGAAAGGCGGGCATTAAAGTCTGCGGAATTTAAAGCTTCAAAAGCTTTCCTAAAAAGATCCCTTACCTCATTATCCTTGCCCCACATTACTTTTGAAGGACCGAAAAAACCCTGTTTCTCAAGATAAGGGAAAAGTATCTGCTCCTTTCTCTCATAATGAAGATTAACGCCTTTTTTAAGCTCTTCAAGGCCCGCCTCCACAGCTTTAGCATCCCCTTTTTCAGCGGTCTGTTTCAAAAGGTTTATTTTCTCCCTTATCTTTGCATTCTCCGCTTTGAACAGATTTACGGGATGAGCCGGATTGGAAGAGTCTGAAACTCTGTTTTCAAACATGCCTTCAAAAAGCAGAGCGTGCACATTGCAAAATCTCTTTATTTCATCGGGGGGAATGCCCTCGTTTATAAGTTCCTGCTCTATAGCAAACAGCTCGGCTGATTCTATATTGCCTATTTTGGAAACCACTTCTTTCTTGGCCTCTTCAAAGGACAGCCCTTGCGAAAGTTTCTTCAAAATCTCCTTTATGAACTCCTTTTTGCTGATTCCGCCCATTTAACCTCCTTAAAATGACTCCTGTGTTTTGAACGGGTCCTTAAATTCTGCGCTTCTGTCAAAATTAAGCTTTTTCTCGCCCCTTGAGCTGAGATATTTTTCAAGCTCAAGGTCTATTTTCTCAGGCAGCTCTATTCCCGCTTTTTGAGCCGCCTGCCTTAGCAAAGCTTCGCTTTTTGAAGCGTATACCGCGGCATCGGCCAGAACCCGCATTGTCTCCTGAGGATTATGAAACCCGACGGAGTTTTCAGCGCCTATAAAAACCACTCTGTAAAAAGCCTGCTCATAATACTCTCTGGCTTTTTGATAAAGGGCCGAATCAATTTTTTTGCCTTGAGAAGCGGCAATATTCAATTTTTCAAAGATCTTCGCCGCGGCGGCTGCGGCATAGCCTGAGCGCATTAAAAGAGAAATTGTCCTGTCCTGAGTGAATTTAATCCTGTCTCTGAGCCAGTCTTCTCCCTGGGCATGGCATTGAATGCAGGCTCTCAAAGAATTCTTGAGAGGGCTTACAACCCTGTGATCCGACACTTTATATGAGCCGTATCTCACATAAGGCATATGGCAGTCTGCGCAGGAAAGGCCGGCTTTCCAGTGCGTACTCTGATTGCTGAACAGCTCAAATTCCGGGTGCCTTATGAAGCCCAGTTTAAAACCTGTGACAGCTTGCGTCCATTCAAGATTTGCCGGATCGCTTTTTATGGTTTTTATTATGTCCTCAATGGCAATATTTCCGTACTTTGAGTTTTTCCAGGGAAAGAAAACATCCATGGACTTCATATCTTTGTCTTTTTTGACTACATAGGTGACATGGCACTGCGCGCAGACAAGGCTTCTCATGTCCTGATGCGAAGCTTTATTCTGGTCAAAACCAATTGAGTGCAGAGCCTTGCCCAGAGTAAAGTCATTAAGCAATCTGAGAGAAGCGTCTTCGCCGTTATGGCAGGAAATGCAGGCGACGCCCATTTTTTGATGATTTTTGGGTATCCATGAATGAACCTCGTCAAAAGCTTTTGAAAAATAATCCCTGCCGTGCTCCTGCTGCAATTGCTGGGCATAAGGCGTCTTGCAGGTAAGACAGGCGCCCCCCGCCTTCCGCCTTGACGGGTCCACTTCCAGGACATCTTCAAGCATATGATAATGGCCTCTCGGCTCATTGTATTCTATGCCGAAGCCCCAGCCCTTGAACAAAAGCGCCATATAAGGGAATTCCGACAGTTTATCATATACCTTGCCGTCAGTATCCCATCCCTTTTTATAAAAACTTTTACCCGCAGGAGTAGGCTCTTTTGTCTTTTCCCAAAGTTCGTATTCAGCAGGATAATTGGCCGCCCATTTTTGCGGCTCATATTCATTTTTGTCTATTTTGGCCACCTTTATGGGGTCTGCGCTTTTTGAACAGGCCGCAATGGCCAGCAAGAGCGGTATCAAAATTATTCTGTTTATTCTCATTTTTTTACCTCCGTATTTTTAAAGCAATAGGCCGCGGTATTTTTATGCGTCAATGACCTGTGGCAATCTATGCAATTTCTTTTTGAATCCACATGAGAAACAATATCGTTATGACATCTGATGCAGTTTCGCTGCAGCACTTTCTTGCCGTGCGGGGAAAGAACTATTTCATCTTCTTCCTTCAAGCCCAAGGTCTGGCTTATAACATCCTTTGTTCCGTCTATCCCTTTCCAAAGGAAATGCTCAGGGATATTATCATTGGGCAAATGGCAATCTACGCATTTTAGCGTTCTATGTCTTGAATTGCTCCATGTCAAATGCTGAGATTTCATTGAGTGACAACTAGCGCAAAATTTAGGACTTTCGGAATACTCAATGACTCTGGGCAAAATGACAATGGATATTGAAACTATAAAAATTGACGCCCAGAATAAGGGAAAGATATTTTCAAGAATAATTTTTTTCGTCTTTTTAAGCATAACTGTGCAATCCGCTAAGCAGGTAATTTACGCCAAAGTAAGTAAACACAACTATAAGCAATCCTATGAAAAGCGACATATAAAAGGTTTTCGCCGAAAATCCCGTCCTCTTCATATGAAGCAAAGCCGCATAGTAAAGCCAGCATATTAGAGACCATGTCTCCTTGGGATCCCAGCTCCAGTATCTGTTCCAGGCATTTTCAGCCCAAATAGCGCCGGTTATTATTGCTATTGTAAGCATGACAAAACCCGCCTTTACCAGTTTAATACAGTAATCCTCTTTTTCAATCTCCTTCTTTACAAAGTAAAACAGCCCTCTCAAACCGGCTATGGCAAAAAATGAATAAGCAAGCATAGCGGTAAAGACATGAAAGAAAAGCCAGTTGGACCTCAGAGCGGGCATAAGAGGCCTTACTGCGGGGTCAAGCAAATTCAAAAGAGAAAACAGAGCAGGGGCCAGTACGGCGGCCGGCAGGATGAAAGCCGGCTTTAATTCCCTGAAAAAATAAACATAAAGAGAAATCATCAGAATGAACTGGGTTAAAAGCAATACAGATTCATATTGGTTTGAAAGAGGCAATCTGCCGGCCTTGAAAGAAAAAATTGCAGTGTGAGCCGCAGACAAAAGCCATGAGAAAAGCAAAAGCAGAGAAGAAATTAAAAAAACTCTTTCCTTTTTTAGTATATAAGCATAAACATAGGAAGAAAGTGCCAGCAGAGAAAAAAACAAAGCCGCATTTATCATAATATCCATCCTATAACTCCGGCTGCAAGAACAAAAAAACCGAGAAAAACAAGCCACAGCCAATTGTCTTTTTTGACGGTCAATACGGAAGACTCGCCCGCTGAAGGCTCATAGCTTGTCTGATATATTTTGTAGCCATTGAATTTAGCCGGAGAATTAACTGAAACTTCAGCTTTTTGCTGAGAACCCCTGTAGAGAATTGAAATCACGCTTTTATAATCCTTTATGTCCGCATTCTCAATTATAAGCTTAAAAGGTAGAGAATTCCCGTTATGCGAAGAAAGATTTGCAAAAATCCAGGCGCTTTCTTTTTTGCCGGCTTTCTTGCAGCCAATTTTGACGGCTGGATTATTAAAAAAGGAGCTTCTATTAAGCGCTTTTCCCGACTCGTTTAAAACAAAGTCATTTAGAAACTCCTCAACCCTGCAATCCAGGCCGGCCTTCCTTATAACAGATGAAGGAACGGCCTCAAGGCGCGAGCCGTCCTCAAGGACTATATACGGACTGGGCTGATTGTAATACTCAATATAAAAATTTTCAAGCCTTATTCTGAACGGGATTTTGTATACGGCGTCCGAGTTTGAAACCATATTGCTCTCCTGGCCCTTGTAAAGGAAAATCTCCCCTTCAAAACCGTAAAAAGAGCTCATAATAAAACCAAAAATGCATATTATCACGCCTGAATGAATCAAGACAAACGAAATCTTAGGCCAGGGTTTGCGGGATAATCTTAAAGCGAGGCAGGATGATATATTGGCCAGGAGAAGAAAAACTGAAAAATAGAAAAAGGATGAATGACCGGAAAAGAAATCCTTTTGAATGAGAGTTTCATAAGCAAGAGCAGCCGCTGCTATGGAAACTGCAGCAAAAAAAACTTTCAACGAAGCAAGCGCTTTTAAAATTTTCATGTTTTCCCTATTCTACATAAAACAGTGAGCAAATAAAACTTGACATACCCTTTCAAAAATGATACATTTTTAGTATCATTAAGTCAATAGCTCTCTAAAAACAGGATGATTCACGGAGCCCTGAGTTTGTTTTTTTCCTTATAAATTGGTATTATGAAGCCAATTTAGCTCATATCAGAGGAAAAAACATGAAACATCTGCTTAAGATTTCTGAAGCTTCCATAATAGCCATTCACGCGGTCAGGCATTTAAATTCCAAAAACGGCCGCGCCATGGGAGCCAGCAGTCTTTCAAAAGAACTGAAGGTCTCCTATAATCATCTCAGCAAGGTCCTGCAAAAGCTTTCCGCGGCCGGAATTCTGGCGTCGGAAAGAGGACCGCGCGGAGGGTATTATCTCACTCAAAAAGGGCAAAACTGCCTTTTGATGGATATACTTTCCGCCATAGAAGGCGATCTCAATTATTCCAATTGCCTGAGAAACGGCTTCAGATGCCGCGCCGGCAGTTGTGAAATAAGAAGCTTTCTTTCTTCGCTCAACAGCGCCTTCAATGAACTTATTAAGAAAAAGGTGAATCAATTATAAGGAGAATATATGCAAGAAGAAAAAATGTTTTGCTATCAGTGCGAACAGGCCAAAAACGGCAAGGGATGCGACAGCATAGGGATATGCGGCAAAGACCCGGAAACAGCCTTAATGCAGGATTTGCTGGTTTATCAGACTAAGGGAATTTCTTTTTATGCAAATGCCTTGAGAAAAAAAGGCTTTAAAACTGAAAAGGCCGACAAATTTGTCATAGAAGCCCTTTTTACTACGGTAACAAATGTGAATTTTGACTCCGCAAAAGTTAAGGGAATGATAGATAAAGGACAGGAAATAAAGGAGGAATTAAAAAATAACTTCAAGGAGAACGGACTTTCCCAAAAAGATATTCCCCCTCATGCCGCCTGGCAGCCCTCTGAAAAACTTCCGGATTTAATAAAGTTTGCCTCAGAAAACGGAATTATTGCTTCCAAAAAGAGCAGCGGAGAGGATATTACTGCTCTGCGAGAACTTCTTATATACGGTCTTAAGGGCACGGCGGCCTATGCAGATCATGCCATGATACTTGGCCAAACTGATGATAAGGTTTTCGCCTTTTTCCATGAGGCGCTTTCTTTTTTGACAAGACCGCAGCATACAGCAGACGAATTGTTTGCTATGAATATGAAATGCGGAGAAGTGAATTTAAGAGTTATGGAACTTCTTGATCTCGCCAATACAGGCGCCTACGGCCATCCCGTGCCGACAAAAGTCAGGATCACTCCCGTCAAAGGTAAAGCCATACTGGTATCAGGACATGACCTTAAAGACCTTGAGGAACTGCTTAAACAGACGGAAGGCAAGGGGATAAACGTATACACACACGGCGAAATGCTTCCGGCCCACGGCTATCCGGGCCTTAAAAAATACAGGCATCTAGCCGGCAATTACGGCGGCGCCTGGCAGGATCAGCAGAAGGAGTTCAAATCTTTTCCGGGGGCCATTCTGATGACCACCAACTGCATACAAAAGCCGTCAGGATATGAAAACAGGATTTTCACAAGCGGCCTCGTTCAATGGCCGGGCGTAAAACATGTAAATAATTCTGATTTTTCGCCTGTAATAGAGGCAGCCATGGCTGAGGAAGGATTTAAGAAAGACGGAGAAGAAAAGTACATAACCGTCGGTTTCGCCAGAAATGCGGTCATATCAGTTGCCGATACTGTAATAGACCATGTGAAGAAAGGAAAGATAAAGCACTTTTTCCTTGTCGGCGGCTGCGACGGGGCCAAGCCGGGCAGGAATTATTATACCGAGTTTGCCGAGAAAGCGCCGAAGGATACTGTCATACTGACTTTGGCTTGCGGCAAATTCAGATTCAATAAAATGGAGTTTGGCGAAATAGAAGGCATACCGAGACTGCTTGACGCCGGACAATGCAATGACGCTTACTCAGCAATACAAATAGCTCTGGCTCTTTCAAACGCTTTTAAACTGCCTGTAAATGAGCTGCCTTTATCTCTTGTTCTTTCATGGTATGAGCAGAAAGCTGTATGCATTCTCCTTACACTTCTGCATCTGGGCATAAAGAATATAAGGATAGGGCCTTCGCTGCCGGCCTTCATAACTCCGGCCGTGCTGAAAGTTCTTGTTGAAAAATTCAATATAATGCCTGTAAAAAATGCAGAGCAGGACCTGAAAGATATACTTAAACTCAGCAAAGTATAAAGCGGCATTTCAAAGGGGCGGGCTATAAATGCCCGCCTCTTTGCTATAATCTCCATATGCCTCCGGCCAAATCTTTTTTTGAAAATCTCTACAAAAAATACAATAAAAGGGATTACGCTTTCAGCGACCCGATAAGTCTTGTTTATCTGTATGAAAGAAAGCCTTCAGACTGCGAAATAGCGGGGCTGATAGCTTCCTCGCTGGCCTACGGCAATGTGAAGCAGATAATAAAATCCGTGAACGGAGTTTTTTCCGTTATGGGAAATAATCTGAGACTTTACCTGGAGAAAAAGTCCCCCGCTCAAATAGCAAAAGATTTCCTGAATTTCAAGCACCGGTTCACAACAGGCGCCGAGCTGGCCGTATTTCTGATAAATATAAAGAAAGCCGTAAAAAAACACGGCTCCCTGGAGAATTTATTCCGCAAAAGCACAAAAAAGGAAGAAGAGGATTATTCAAATGCCGTTTACCGCTTCATAGACGAGCTGAATTTCTCAGTCTGCGCCCCGACTCTAACCCCCTGCACAGAGAAAAAAAGTTCTTTTAAGAGATTCAATCTTTATCTGAGATGGATGATAAGAAAAGACGCGGTGGATATGGGAATATGGAAAGGAATATCTCCCTCAGGCCTGATAATCCCGCTGGATACGCATATGCTTTCAATTTCCCAAAAGCTGGGCATAACATCAAGAAAAGACAGCTCAATGAAAACTGCCCTTGAAATAACATCTTTCTTCAGGTCAATAAACCCTGATGACCCGGTAAAATACGATTTTTCAATAACGAGAACAGGCATACTTAAAAATTTTAAATGACTTGCTTATCGCAAATTGCTAAAATATGCTCAAGGGAAAAATCGGTATAAGAAGAGTGTTCTACTTTGATTGATATGGAGGAAATATGCCTTCTATAAAAGGTACAAAAACTGAAAAAAATCTTCTCACAGCCTTCGCCGGAGAGTCTCAGGCAAGGAACAGATACACCTTCTACGCTTCAGCGGCAAAGAAGGAGGGCTACGTGCAGATTTCCAAAATTTTTGAGGAAACTGCCGAACAGGAAAAAGAGCATGCAAAAAGATTTTATAAATTTCTGGAAGGCGGAGAGCTTAATCTTAATGTCAATGCCGCCTTCCCCGCCGGCATAATAGCCGACACGAAAACAAATCTTATACATGCCGCCGAAGGAGAGGGTTATGAATGGGGACATATGTATCCCGATTTTTCCAAAATCGCGAAAGAGGAAGGTTTTGACGCTATAGCCAAAGTTTTTGAGGCTGTGGCAGTGGCCGAAAGACAGCATGAAAAAAGATACAGGGATTTGGCCGCCAACATAGAGGCCGGCAGAGTTTTCAAAAGAGAAAAAAATCAAAAATGGAGATGCCTGAACTGCGGCTATGTGCATGAAGGCAATGAAGCTCCTGCTTCCTGTCCAGCTTGCGCTCATCCCAGGGATTATTTTGAGCTTCTCGGCGAAAACTGGTAAGGAGATAAAATGGAAGAGAACTTGAACGAGCAGAATGAACAGCAGCAGATTGTCAAAAGAACCGTGATGATGAAGGGAAGGCCTATGGATCTTCACGGTCATCTTCCCCAAACAGGCGCGCCGGCTCCCGATTTCAAGGCAACGGCGAATGATATGCTTCCAATGAAGTTCAAAAGGACTTATGCCGGCAAAACCGTGCTCATAAGCTCCGTTCCTTCTCTGGATACGCCTGTTTGCGACATTGAAACAAGAAAATTCAATTCAGAAGCTGAAAAGCTTTCCCCTGAGATTGAAATAGTCACGATAAGCATGGATCTGCCATTCGCGCAGGCCAGGTGGTGCGGAGCCGCCGGAATAAAGAGGGTAAAGACTTATTCTGATTATATCAAGGCTGAATTCGGCAAAACCTACGGCGTGCTTATAAAGGATTTGCGTCTTCTGGCGCGCGCCATATTCATAGTTGATAAAGACTTCAATCTCAGATATGTTCAAGTAGTGCCGGAAGTCACTCAGGAGCCGAATTATGAGGAGGCTCTTAAGGCGCTTAAGGAAGCGGCTGAATCAAATTAAGGAGGAGACATGACACAAATGAAAGGCGTTTATAAATGCGAAGTGTGCGGCAATATAGTTGAGGTATTGCATACCGGAGCGGGCGCTCTGGTGTGCTGCGGAAAAGAGATGAAATATTTCAAGGAAAATACAACAGACGGCGCCAAAGAAAAGCATGTCCCCGTCATAGAAAAGACAAATGACGGCTATCTTGTTAAAGTAGGCTCCATAGCCCATCCCATGGAGGACAAGCATTATATAGAATGGATAGAGCTTATAGCCGACGGCGTTTCCTACAGAAAATTTCTGAAACCCGGAGAAAAGCCTGAAGCCTTTTTTTGCGTAAAGGCCGAAAAGGCGGAAGCCAGAGAATACTGCAATCTCCATGGTTTGTGGAAAGCTGCATAACAGGAGGCCATAAATGAGCGAAATGAAAAGATATGTATGCAAAGTATGCGGTTATATATATGACCCTGCCGTCGGAGACCCCGACAGCAATATAGCCCCCGGCACGCCTTTTGAAAAAATACCTGAAACCTGGGTATGCCCGGTTTGCGGAGTGACAAAGGCGGACTTCGAGCCGGAAAATTAAGCGGAAGCTTGAAAAGATATAAAGGCCGGCGATTAAAAAACGCCGGCCTTTTCAATTTCTGACTTGGGCCTTTCAAAATGTTATAATTTACTTATGGAAAACGAAAAACTTCATAAAATAAGACACAGCTTTTCTCATGTAATGGCGCAGGCCGTAAAAGAGCTTTTTGGCCCGGTAAAACTGGGCATAGGCCCCGCCACGGAAACAGGTTTTTATTATGATTTTGACTGCCAGCACCGTTTTGTCCCGGAAGATTTGCCTTTGATAGAAAAGAAAATGAAGCATATAATCGCTCAAGCGCAAAAATTTGAGGCCAGAGAGATAGGCAGAATGGAGGCCATTGATTATTTCTCGAAACAGGGCGAGACATATAAGGTGGAGCTGATAAAAGATCTGCCTGAAAACGAAAAAATAACCATATACAAGAACGGAAATTTTGAGGACCTCTGTAAAGGTCCTCATGTTGAGCATACCGGACAGCTCAAGCATTTTAAGCTTATGTCCATAGCCGGAGCGTACTGGAGAGGCAGCGAAAAAAATCCTATGCTGCAGAGGATATACGGCACAGCTTTTGAAAGCAAAGAGGAACTTGACGAATACTTGAAAAGGCTTGAGGAAGCCGACAGAAGAGATCACAGGAAAGTCGGCCGGCAGCTTGATCTATTCTCGGTAAGCGAAACCGTAGGCCCGGGCCTTATATTATGGCATCCCAAAGGAGCCAGGATAAGGCATGAAATAGAAAATTACTGGAAGCAGGAGCATTTCAAGGGCGGCTATGACCTGATATATACGCCTCATATAGGAAGAGCCAATCTCTGGCAGACATCCGGGCATCTGGATTTTTACAAAGAGTCAATGTATTCGCCTATGGATATAGACCAGATACAGTATTTTGTGAAACCGATGAACTGTCCTTTTCATATACAGATCTATAAAAGCGCTTCGCGCTCATACAGGGATCTGCCTTTAAGATGGGCTGAACTTGGAACGGTTTACAGATTTGAAAAAGCCGGCGTCCTTCACGGCCTTTTAAGAGTAAGGGGCTTTACGCAGGATGACGCCCACATAATATGCTCTCCCGAGCAGGTTGAGGAAGAGACGCTCAGAGTGCTGAGATTCAGCCTGAATATATGGAAAACTTTCGGCTTCTCAGAAATAAAAGCGTATATAGCGACAAGGCCCAATGACGCGGTGGGCGAGCCGGAAAGATGGCAGGAAGCGCAAAAAAGCCTTATGAAGGCTGTTGAGAAGGAAGGTCTCGCCTATGAAATAGACGAGGGCGGCGGCGCTTTCTACGGACCGAAGATAGACTTAAAGATAAAAGACGCCATAGGAAGGGAATGGCAAACCACGACAATACAGTTTGATTTCAATCTGCCCGAACGCTTTGAAATGGAATATACCGGCCAGGACGGAAAAAAACACAGGCCGTATATGATACACAGGGCTTTACTCGGCTCTCTGGAAAGATTTTTCGGCGTTCTGACCGAGCATTATGCCGGTAATTTCCCTCTCTGGCTGGCGCCTGTGCAGGTGAAAATACTTAATATAACTTCGCAGGAAGAAGATTATGCCATTTCCATCAAGGAAAAGCTTTCTTCGCAGATGATAAAGGCCGAAGTTGACCTATCAAATGACACCATAAACGCAAAGATAAGGAACGCCTCGGCTGAAAAAATACCTTATCTCGTTATAGTTGGTAAAAAAGAAAAGGAAAAAGGCACAATCTCGCTGAGACTTAAAGGCAATAAAAATGTATTTGATGTAAATCCTCAGGATTTTATAGAGTCGCTTAAAAAAGAAATTGAAACAAGAAGCCTTGCGCCGTCTTATCAATAAGGAGAAAAAATGAAAACCGCAATAACGATTCTGTTCTTATCCTTGCTGTTCATTAACTTGAAGGCAAATTATGTAGAAATAGAAAAAATTTCGCTGCC
>JAJUJA010000073.1 GCA_029267355.1 Elusimicrobiota bacterium
ATGACTCTGCCTTAAAGCTTGTGCCCGAAAGAGTTTTCCGGCTTAAAAAGATAAAAGACAGACTTTTACTGTCCGCTCTGGCTTTAATCGCCCTTTCCGCGGCAGGCCCGCAATGGGGCAGGGAGTTCATGCAAAGCGAGGGCTTCAGCGGCAATATAACGGTGGCGATGGACACCTCGCTTTCCATGTCGGCTCAGGATATAAAGCCCTCAAGGCTTGAAAGCGCAAAAATAGCGGTAAAATATCTTTTTAAGGAGCTGGCCGATTACAAGTTCGCTGTGCTCGCCTTTCAGGGGAAGCCCTATATACAATGCCCGATGACTTCGGATTATGACGCGCTTACATTTTTTGCCGACTCAATATATCCGGATATGCTGCCTTCCAAAGGCACCAATATACCGGCCCTGATAAAGACTGCATCTGCCTATATGTCGCGATATGAAGGCGAAAAACTGCTGGTCATATTCACGGACGGAGAAGACCATCACAAAAATGAGCTGAAAGAAGCTTTGGACCAGGCCGCAAAGGCGTCAGTAAAGATTATGACCGTTTCAGTGGGCACGCCAGAGGGAGACCTTATAAAAGATCCCAAAACCGGAGAATACAAAAAAGACGCCGCCGGAAATACCGTTTTAAGCAAAATGGACGAGCAGTATCTTGTTCAGATAGCTCAGGCCACGAACGGAAAATATCTGAGATACTCAACGCCTGAAAGCGTAAGCGAAGAGATAAGGGATTTCGCTGAAACACTTAAAAAATCGGTCTCCAATTCTCAGACCTTTTCCGCTTATAAGAACCGCTACCAGATTCCTCTATTTTTTGCGCTGGTTCTGATTATGATAGAATTTATACTAATGGAGGAGAAAATTTCTTTTTCACCGCTTTTTTTACGCTCAAAAAAGCTTTTATTTTTCGCTTTCATTCTAATGGCTCCGGCCCTTTTTGCAGGCCCTGTGAACAATATGGCGGCCAAAGGCAATGAAAGCTATAAAAAGCAGGATTATTCCAGGGCATACGATTATTACAAGAAAGCTTATGACAGCAAGCCCAGCGATAAAATCCTTTTCAACATGGGCGCGGCTCTCAACAAAATGGAGGAATACTCCAAATCAGCCGAAGCGCTGGAAAGCATAAAGGACGAAAAGATAAGGGCGAAGGCTCTTTATAATGCCGGCAATGCCCGCGCGCGCGGCAATGAAAAAGACAAGGCCGTTGAAAACTACAAAAAGTCTCTTATGCTCAATCCGAAAGATGAGAATGCCGCATACAATCTTCAAACTTTGCTTGAAAATAAAACCTGCCCAAATCCGGACAACAAAGAAAATAAGGATAATAAAGAAAACAGCGAAAATGACAAGAACAAGGACAACAATCAAAACAGCAAGAACGACAAGAGCGATCCGGAAAAGAAAAGAGCCGAACAAATTTTGAACATGATGAAAGAAAAAGAAAAGGAAAACAGAAAGAAAGCCGATAAACAAAAACCGCAGAGGCAGGCTTCGGACGACTATGAGACAAATGACTGGTAAATTTTTCATTTTTTTATGCCTTTTAATGCCGGCCGCAAATGTCAAAGCCGCCGTTGAAGTCAGCGCCGCCGTGGACAAGCAGGTCGTTTCTTTAAACGACTATCTGACGCTTACGGTCTATGTTTCAGGAGACAATGCCAACGCTTCAAATGTTCAAATCCCTTCTTTATCCAATTTTTCGGTATCTTCTTCCGGGAGAAAAACCAGCATATCCATAATAAACGGCAGAATAAGTTCTTCAATGGAATATTCTTATGTCCTTACGCCTAAATACATAGGTAAAACCTCAATACCTCCGATAGGCGTTTCAACGGGCAAGGAGAAATTTTTCACAAAAGAGATAGAAATTACCGTCGTCGCGGCAAAATCGTCTCAAAGCTATCAGCCGGCCGCACAGCAAAATCCCATTACGCGCAGCCAAGCAAAAAATCGCCCTGCCAAAGGCACGCCGCTGGAAAATTTGATCTTTGTGAAGGCCGAGACCGACAAGAAAACCGCCTATCCGGGCGAGCAGATAAATCTTTCCTTCAGGTTTTATACGGCTGTGCCCATAGCCAGGAATCCTGAATATATACCGCCGAAACTGAGCAATCTTTTTTCCGAGGATTTGCCGCCTATAAGGTCAGGCGAAACTGTTATAAACGGCGTAAAATACTATTACAGCGAGATAAAAAGCGCCCTGTTCGCGATAAACTCAGGTGAGGCGAAAGTCGGTTCTATTGCAGTAACAGCCCAGGTTCAGAAGGAAGAAGATATAGACCCGTTTGATCCAAACTTTATGCAGAAATTTTTTTCCGGATTCACAAACTATGAAGAGGTTAAATTGCAGACCAAACCGCTCAATCTCGACATACAGCCGCTCCCGGAAAATCCTCCGGACGATTTTTCCGGCGCTGTCGGGAATTTCATAGTTTCAAGAGAAATCGACAGAAAGGAAGTGAAAAAGGGAGAGCCGGTCAATCTGACATTAAAAATAAACGGAAAAGGCAACCTCAAGGATATTTCGCTTCCTCAGCTTTCATCGCCTGACATAAAGGTTTATGACAGTTTGTCCACCCACAGTCTGACTAAACACGACGACATAATAGGCGGAGAGAAAAAAGTCACTTATATAATATCCTTCAAGGAGGAAGGCGTAAAGGAAATACCGCCCATAAAATTCTCTTTTTTCAACATAGACACGAAGAAATATGAAACCATAGAAACCTCGCCCATAAAAGTAAAGGTGCTGAAGGGAGATGACGCCAAAACCTACGACTTCTCGCAAAAGCCGGACGGCACAGGCGGAATTGACATAAAAGGCTCTGATATAAAATATCTTTTGAACTCTTCACCTTCGCTTTCGGCAAAAATATCCTCGTCAATAAACCGGCTGCCGGTTTATTTTCATCTGCTTTTCCCGGCTGCGCTTTTTCTGGCTTTTATGAAAAACAGATCCTTATACGAAAAACTTAAAAATCCGCAGTTTTACGCTTATAAAAAGGCCGTATCCGTATTTGAAAATGCCATGAAGGAATCTCAGAGCATTGAAGACAAAGACCCGTCGAGATCGCTCAGCATAATATATGACGCTTTGATGGATTATCTTTCAGCCAGAACGGGAGAAAACGTTTATTCCCTGCCTATAGACAAGCTTTTATCCCTTTATTCCCAAAAATTCAAGGCATCCGAATTCACTTTGAACGAAATCAGATCCCTTCTGGAACAAATAGAATTTCTCAATTACGCGCCTTCCGGCCTTAATGCGCAAAAAGTCAGCGAAGCGAGACAGCGCGCCCTGGTCCTGAGCGAAATGATAGAAAAGGAGACCGGAAAATGAAAAAAATTCTCCTCCCAGTTTTTTTGCTTTTCTCTGCGCTTGCTGCGCCGGCTTTAAGCGCTGATCCCGGAGAAGACGCCTACAAGAAAGGAGACTACAAAACGGCGGCCGAATTTTACGCCTCAAAATTTCAAAGCGGTCCTTACGATTATGCCGCGGCTTATAATTACGCCAATTGCCTCTATAGGCTTGGCGACAATGCGGGAGCGCTGGCCTATTATATGAAGGCCTTTAACATAAACCCGAGAAATTCCCATATATTTTACAATCTGAACTATCTTTCAATTCAGACAGGCGCCGGACTTTTTCCGCAGGATGTGCCGGCTTTCGTTTACAGGATATATTTCCTTCTTTCCATGGCGGAGATTAAGGCTTTGGCCTATGCAGCCTTCTGGTTTTTTTGCGTCTTTTACGCCCTGTTCCTTCTTGGCAAAAAAACCGGATTTTCAAAAACAGCCGCGCTCTCATCCCTGGCTCTGTGCATTTTATTCTCAATGCTTTATATCCTCAGAACGAACTCGGCCTTTTACAATTCGGCAATTATAAACAGCCGGCAGGCGAGAATAATGAGCGGCCCCGGCGACGACTTCAAGCTTATAGCTTCGGCGGAAAACGCCAAGCCGGTAAAAATCCTTTCCGAGTCTGGAGAATGGGCGGAAATAGGCCTGCTGGGGAAAGGAGTGAAAGGCTGGATAAAAGCTGCGGACCTTATAAGGATATGAACACGTTTATGGAGGGAAAATGAAAATAGTTTTGGCAAGCGACCATGCCGGATACGATCTGAAAATGAAACTTCTAAATTTTCTTTCCTCAAAGGGCTATGAAGCGGCAGACCTTGGCACCGGCGATCCTTCCATTCCCGCCGATTATCCGGATTTTGCGGCCAAAGCCGCCGGAGAAATTATTTCGGGCAAAGCCCAGAGGGCGATTATCATCTGCGGCAGCGGGGTCGGCGCCTGCGTGGCCGCCAATAAATTCAAAGGGATAAGAGCCGGACTTTGCCATGACACATATTCGGCAAGACAGGGCGTAGAACACGATGACATAAATATACTATGTCTTGGAGCAAGGATAATAGGGGAAGAGCTTGCCAAAGAGCTGGCCCTGGCTTTCCTTAACGCAAGGTTCACGGGAGAAGAAAGGCATATGAGGCGGCTTGACAAAATAAAAAGGTTCGAACAAAAGGGGGAATAATGGGGATAACTTCCGCTTTAAAAGATAAAAAGCAGTCTTTATGGCTTGACAACCTTTCAAGAGACATGTTTTCAAACGGACAGCTTTTCTCGCTTCGCGAGAAATACTCAATAACAGGGCTTACCTCAAATCCTTCAATATTTGAAAAAGCTCTTTTAAAAAGCGACGGAGCTTATGATTTGCAGATTTCCATGCTTTCACAGAAGGGGATGCCTGCATCAGAGATACTCGTATCGCTTATGGTTCAGGACATACAAATGGCCTGCGATTTCTTCAGGCCGGTATGGCAGGAAACCGGAGGGCTTGACGGTTTTGTAAGCATTGAAGTTTCGCCTCTGCTGTCCTTTGACTCGCAGGCGATTTTAAAAGAGGCGAGAATGCTGATAGAAAAAATAGGCAGGGAAAATCTTCTGATAAAGATACCGGCCACTGAAAGCGGACTTAAAGCCGGGGAAACGCTTCTGGCGGAAGGCGCCGGCGTGAATTTCACGCTGATATTTTCGCCTTCCGTCTATGTGAAAGCGGCCAATGCCTATCTGTCGGCGAAGCAAAAAATAAAACAGTCAGGCGGAAACAGGTTCCCGTTTTCAACGGCAAGTTTTTTTGTAAGCAGGATGGATAAAATAGTTGATTCGATGCTGGAGCAGAAGGCCTCATCTTCAACAGACAATGAGGAAAGAAATAGGATCATTTCGCTTAAAGGCAGGGCTGCCGCAGCCTGGGCTGTTCTTGCTTACGGAGAGTATATGAAACTCTTCCTCAATGACAGGGAGGAAGGCGAAGGGCAGAAACTTCTCTGGGCATCCACAGGAGCCAAAAATCCTTCAATACCAAAATCTTTTTACATATCCGAACTGGCCCTTCCGGGAACGATCAATACGGCTCCGCAGGACGCCATAGCCGATTTTGACTCGGCAGGTTACTTCAATGAAAACGACATTTATTCAAGGATAGCCGGAGCCAGAGAGCTTGTGCTTCAATTGTCTCAACTCGGCATCAACCTTGAAAAGATATCAGAGGACCTTCTTAATGACGGAATTGAAAAATTTATCGCATCGCACAACGGCCTTCTTTCCGCAATAGAGGGGAAAATGGCCTCAAATCACGGGCAAAAATCTCTTATAGAGGGGGAAGATATGAACGTATCTCAGTTAAGCGCCATGAACTTCGCCGACAGACTCAGGGAAAAAGATCCGTCTTTGTGGAAAACAGAGAGGGAAAGCGCCGCCCAGATAAAAAACTCACTGGGCTGGGTGGATATACCTTACAAAATGAAAAATAAGGCGGAAGAGATAAAAAGCTTTGCCGAGGCCTCAAGAAAGGCCGGTTTTGAAGACGCTGTGCTTCTTGGCATGGGAGGATCCAGTCTTGCTCCGGAAGTTTACAGGACTCTGTTTCAGAAGACAGGCTGGCTTAAATTGCATGTTCTTGACACTACCAATCCCTGCGCCGTAGCCACGGTAAGAGAAAAGATAAATCTGAAAAAGGCCCTCTTCATCTTTGCCAGCAAGTCAGGCGGTACAATTGAACCCAACAGCCAGTTCGCCTATTTCTTTTCCGAACTGAAAAAAGCGAAGATAAAAAATCCCGGAAGCCATTTTATAGCCATAACGGACAAGGGCACATCTCTTGAAAAGCTCGCTTCGTCAAAAAAGTTTCTCAAGATATTCATAAACCCTTCAGACATCGGAGGACGTTTTTCCGCTTTGTCATATTTCGGGCTTATACCGGCAGCTTTATGCGGAGCCGATATAGGCAAAATAATTGAAAAGGCCTGTTCGGCGGCGGATGAATGCCTTTCTGCTTCCTACTCAAACCCGTCGGCGGCGCTCGGCTCTTTTATGGGGGAAAACTGTCTCAAAGGCAGAGATAAACTCACGCTTATCCTTTCCAAAAAGCTTAAAACTTTTGGACTCTGGATAGAACAGCTTGTGGCCGAAAGCACCGGGAAGGAAGGCAAAGGCATAATTCCCGTTTGCGAAGATTTCCCCGGAAAACCGGCGGACTATCAGCAGGACAGGGCCTTTGTCACCGTTGAGTTTGAAAACTTTTCTTCTCAGGAATATGAAAATTCCCTTAAAGAGCTTTCGGATGCCGGGTTTCCTATGCTGAGACTTTTTTTGAAAGACCCCTATGACCTGGCCGCCCAGTTTTATTACTGGGAGGCGGCAACGGCCGCGGCCGGCGCCATACTGAAGATAAATCCGTTTGACCAGCCAGATGTTCAGCTTTCCAAAACGCTCACAGGCAAGACCCTGGAAAAATTCATTAAAACCGGCAAACTTGAGACGGAGAAGCCCGTCTTTGACTCTCCCAATGTCGCCGTCTATCTGTCAGGCGGACTGGCTGAAAAGGTCGGCGATAAAATAAAGAGTTACGAGGATATATTCTGGGAAATATTCTCCGCTCTCGGCGAGAAGGAATACTTTGCCGCTCTGGCCTATCTGGAACCCTCGCCGGCAAATGACAGGATTCTCTCGGAGATAGCCGCCCAGATAAAAAAGGCCACGGCCTGCGCCTCCTTCTATTCCTACGGGCCGAGATACCTTCACTCTACCGGGCAGCTGTTTAAAGGAGGCAAGGATACCGGCGTGTTTTTAATCTTGACTTACAAGTCCAAAAAAGA
>JAJUJA010000147.1 GCA_029267355.1 Elusimicrobiota bacterium
CTATAAATTCGGCTATGATACCGGCAATCTCGGCAGTTACGCCGGGTTAAGCGCGGGTTTTGGCATAAAGACATCCGATATAGGTCTGGATTATGCCTATTCGCCTTTCGGGGACCTTGGCGATATACACAGATTTGATTTTAAAATCAGGTTTTGAGTCTAAGCCGAGAACTTGAAGAATCTTTCTGTTAAAAAGCGTTTTTACTTCACGAAATCTTCTTTTTCCCAATCGCCCGGCAGTCCGCTGACGGACACAAGCCGCGGGTCTTCTTTGGCCATCTGAGACATTTTCTGGAAGGATTCCTTTATGGATGAAAAGGAAAGGTCTGTTTTCTTTATCTTTATCAGAGAAACATAAAAAGCGGCGTACATTAGAATAGATGCCGCCATTATAAGCGTTCCATAAAGATTCTGGCTGAGCCGCGTAAGCATCCAGCCGGCCAATGTCTCCCAGAAAGCGACGGAAAACATCGCGCCTGTAATAGCGTAAGCCAGCATTATATTTAACTCATTGTCTTTGGGTATTGAGATGAATAAAATTACAAGAGTGGCAAAAACCATTGCTATTATGCTGGACCTTATGAGCCAGTTTTTCCACCTGTCCAAAGATAAAATCATAACACCATAAACGCTGTGATCCACTATCTGCGCATTTGAGTAATCTATTTCAATGAAATCCTTTTTATATTCTTCAGGCAATGAAGCCCTGTCCTGCGGGAAAACAGCGCCCGCAGAAAAAATCAGGAAAAAGGCCAAAACGGCTTTTTTCATTCGTCACCGCCGGGTTCCGGAACATCCGGCGAGGCGTATGTCTCTATATTGTAAAACGAGGTTGTTTTGCTTTTAAGCCCCGCCGTGGAGTTCTCTGTTTCCTTGAGTATCTTATACTCTCTTGCTTTGTTGATTTGATTGTTCATCTTTATCTTCGGCCTCAATTCGGTCCTGTCATAAAAATGCCAGTATGTGGTCGCTATACTTGCCGAAATACAGGCGACTATAAGGCCTGAAAAAAATACGCTTTCCCTGTCCTTTCTTATCCAGAACTTTTCTCTAATTTGAGAAAGTTTCATTGAGATCCTCCAAAAGACTGTCTATCCTTTTAAGTCTGTCCTGGGTCTCTTTTATTCTTTCCTTCAATTTTTCAACTTCGCTTTCAGGCGCATTTTTTATGAAAGATTCGTCATTGGCTTTCTCCTTCCACTTTTCAACAAGAGGGGCCAGCTCCTGCTTTTCCTTGTTAAGCCTGTTCTTTTCCTTGCTGATGTCTATATTGCCTTCAATGTCCACATAAACATTGAATTCACCGCTTACAGCTC
>JAJUJA010000049.1 GCA_029267355.1 Elusimicrobiota bacterium
GACGGGGGACCGATTCTTGAAACATCTTCAAGGCCGGACCCTGAACAATCGGCTTCCAGCGCGGCTTCCTTCAATTCTTCTCTCCCGTCTTCGCAAGGCGCCACGGCCGTTTCTGAGGCTCCTTTATACGAAGAGTCAGAATCAATTTCTCCTTTGGACAGAAAGGTCGGTCCTATAAGGCTTAAGGGCGCGCCTCTCACCACCTTTTTGGATGTCATAAGCTCGCAGTCCAAGGTCAATTTTATAGTCAGTGATGATGTAGGTAATAAAACCATAACTGTGTTCCTGAGAAAAACCACTGTAAGAGAAGCTCTGGAAATACTTTTGAGAGTCAAAGGACTTACGTATCAGAGAATAGGAAAGAGCAATACATACATAATCACAAAGAGGACTGCTCAGGGACCCAATCTTATAACCAAGGTCTATACGCTGAACTATATACCGCTGATACCTCTTTCGTCAATAGACAAGGAAAAAGGACAGCTGATGGGCGGCAATTCTAATTCAAGCGGCGTACAGGTTCAGCAAAATCAGGCCCCTCAGCAGAATGAAAGCTCACAGTCGGATCAGAGCGAAAATATCGCGGTCATAAAGATATTGCAAAGCGTCCTGTCAAAAACTTACGGTAAGGTGGCAACTGACCCCAGAACTAACAGCTTGATAATAACGGATATACCGGAAGTTTTTCCGCAGGTTGAGCAGATTATAGCTGAATTGGACAAGAAAGCTCCTCAGATACTTATAGAAGCCAGGATAGTTGAAATAAGCACTGACCGCTTGAATGAGCTGGGAATAGAATGGGGAGGATCAAGAGGTGAACTGGCTTATTTTGCAGGGCCGGCCAGATTGACGGATTACGGTATGAGGCCTGGATTTTTCTCCGGCGATAACTGGAAAAATTTTTATCCTCCTGTCGTTGAAGTTACCGGAGATGAAACGGATTCGTCTTCATCCGGCAGCAGCGGCAGTTCATCGACAGGTTCAATAGACCCGATTTACTCAACAGGCAAAATGAGCCCGAAGGGTGTATTTTACGGCGTTTTCAGTCTGGCTCAAATGCAGGCTATTTTTAGGGCTCTTATTTCAAGAGGCGAGGCAAGATATTTGGGCACGCCCAAGATAGTGGCTATGAATAACAGGCCTTCATTGATAATGACCACAAGGGATGCCGCTCTCGCCACTCAAAGCGTTTTGACTTCAGCCGGCTCCACGGGTTCATCTTCAACCACTGTTGAGAGAAGACAGACCGGACTTTTCCTGCAGGTTACTCCTCAGGTTAACAAGGAAGGCTATGTAACTCTTGTTGTACAGCCTTCATATGCTGACCTTACGGCTTCAGCCATAACTATGCAGGGCTCAACCATTTATGACCCTATATACAGAGGCGCTTCAACGATGGTGAGAGTGAAAAACGGCCAGACCGTAGTCATAGGCGGCATGCTTTCCTCAACCGAAAATAAGACCGTCAAAAAAGTGCCCCTGCTCGGTTATATCCCGGTAATAGGCTGGCTTTTTACTTCCACAAGCACCAGAAAAACCAATACTGACCTTGTTATTTTCATAACTCCGACTATTCTTGTAGACTAAAGGGAGAAATTTAATGGCCAGAAAAAGGCTTGGCGAAATACTGATAGACCTCAAGGTTATAAATGAGGAGCAGCTTGCCAAAGCCCTTAAATTTCAGGAGCAGAATTCATGCCTGATAGGCGAAGCTCTGGTAAGACTCAAATTTGCCACTGAAGAACAAGTGGCTATGGCTTTGTCAAAACAGCTGGCCATTCCATATGCCTCCAAAGAAAATCAGATATTGAATCCTGAAAAGGGACAGGGCCTTGAAAAATATATTCCTGAGAAATTTGCCAGAGAAAATACCGTAATCCCTCTCTTTGTTGAAAATAATGTGCTTGCCGTGGCCATGAGCGATCCCACTAATATTTTCCTCATAGACAATATGAAGGCCATAAGCGGCATGGATATACAGCCTTTCATTTCAACAAAGGCGCAGATACTTAAAGTCGTGGACAGTTTTTATCAGGGCTCGGCCGACCTTATAGGCAAGGTTATAGACGCAGAGGCGCAAAATAAGGGAGGCAAGGAGGCCTCTGACGCAGACTTTCTCACTCCTGACGGCAAACTTGATTTGGACAAGGTCATAGTAGGCGAGTCAAAGGGCGCCCAATCAATAAAGCTTGTAAACGCCATACTCAAACAGGCTATAGCGGAGAGAACCAGCGATATACATCTGGAAAAATTTGACGAAAAGGTATCTTTAAGATTCAGAATAGACGGCGTTTTGCAGGAAAGAACATCTCCTGCGCCGGAAATAGTGGACAGCCTTATAGCCAGATGCAAGATACTTTCAAAACTTGATATAGCCGAGAAAAGACTGCCGCAGGACGGAAGTTTTTCAATAAAATATCAAAACCGCGTAATAGAAACCCGTGTCGCCATATGTCCGACCGTATTCGGCGAAAAACTGGTTATGCGTCTTCTTGATAAGGGCAGCGTGGAGTTGAATGTGGATAAACTCGGCTTTGAGCCCAGGCAAAAAGAAGACTTTCTTAAAGCGGCATCTTCTCCGCACGGAATGATATTGCTGACTGGTCCGACCGGATCAGGTAAAACTACAACTTTAAGCGCTGTTCTCAATACCATAAAAAGCCCTGAAATGAATTTCATGACTCTTGAAGACCCTGTCGAAGTCAAGATGGAAGGAATAAGCCAGGTTCAGATAAGAGCCAATATAGGATTGAATTTTGCAGCCGGTTTAAGATCGTTCTTGCGTATGGACCCGGATGTTATACTTGTGGGCGAAACCAGAGACAATGAAACGGCCGAAGCCTGCGTTAAAGCCGCTATGACAGGCCATCTGGTTCTTTCCACCCTGCACACAAACAGCGCTTTAGAAGCCATTCCAAGACTTATAGATATGAACACAGAGCCTTTCCTTCTGGCTTCAACCCTTCTTTTAACCGCGGCTCAGCGTCTTGTAAGAGTGCTTTGCCCTCATTGCAAAGTTCCTTACAAGCCGTCTCAGGAAGAAATAGACTTGTTTATGAAAGAATCGCTCCTTAATCCTCTGCCTGACCCTACAAAACTTGTCTTTTATAAGCCTAGAGGCTGTCCGAAATGCTTCAATGTCGGTTATCAGGGACGAAGGGCTATTTACGAGGTTTATTTCATAACTGAAGAGATGAAAGTCGTTATAACAAAAGACCATGATATGAGAAAATTGAAGGAAATAGCCAAGAAACAGGGTGCATGGGACTTGAGAGCCAGCGGCTGGAGAAAGGTTTTAGCGGGACTGACTTCGGTTGATGAAATGATGTCAGTCACCGTTGTAGAAAGGGAATAGTTCCAATATTGATTTTTGGGGTTCAATCTGTTATATTATAGTTATGGCAAGGTTCACCTATACAGTGCAGGATGCTCAGGGAAATGTGAGCACCGGTGCTTTGGAAGCTGAGGACGAAGATTCTGCTGTAAATTCGCTTCAGACCAAGGGCTATTTCATCCTTTCAATACAGTCTGAAAGCTCAAAAAGCAAGGGTCTTTCCTCCTTGAAACAGTCCAGCGGCGGCAAGGTTTCAGGCAGAGAACTTGTCTTTTTCGGCGAGCAGATTTCCACCCTTATAGCCGGCGGCGTTCCTCTTGTAAAAGCTCTGACCTTGTTAAGTGAGCATGCGGAAAATAAGGCCCTTGCTTCTGTCTTAACCCAGGTTACCAAGGAAGTTTCAGCCGGCGGCTCTTTCCATAAAGCGCTTGAAAAGCACCCCAAAGTCTTTGATGAAATATGGATTTCTCTTGTGCAGGCAGGCGAGGTCTCAGGTCAATTGCCGGCTGTTTTAAGGCAGATAACCGCCTATACTCAGATGCAGGAAGAGGTTAAGGGCAAAATTATAACCGCGGTTTCCTATCCTGCCGTTCTGTCCTTGATGTCAATGGGCGTTCTGTTCTACTTTGTCATATTCATAGTTCCAACCTTTGCCGATATATTCAGAGACTTCAAACTTGAATTGCCTCTTGTAACCAAGCTTGTAATAATGTTCTCAAATCTTTTGAGGCATTATTCCGCCATTATGGTCGTAGCTTTGATAGGGGCTTTTTTCGCTTTTAAAGCATATATTTCCACTCCGGGCGGAAAACTTAACTGGAATAAGTTCCTTTTCTCTCTGCCTTTTCTGGGCAATTTCATAAAAAACATACAGATGGAAAGAATGCTTTCTACAATGTCAACTTTGATAAAAAGCGGCGTGAGCATACTGAACGCTATTTCGGTTCTGGAAGGCGCTTTCAAAAATTCGCCTTTGATACAAAACGCGCTTAAAAAGGCCAAGGGCGATATATCCAGCGGCAAATCAATTGCGGAATCTTTCAAGAAAACCGGAATGTTTCCCGGGATGGTTACCGATATGATGTGGATGGGCGAAGAATCCGGAAAACTGCCGGATATAATAGACGTTTTGAGCAAGTTTTATCAGGAGCAGATAGATCAGTTTCTGAGAAGATTTTCAGCCATGATAGACCCCATACTGATGGTCGGCATAGGCGGTGTCATAGGCGTGATAGTTATGTCCGTGTTTATGCCCATATTCCAGCTTTCTCAGATTAAGGGCTAAAGGAGGGGGAAATGAAAAGGAAAGGCTTCACTTTGATAGAGTTAATGGTGGTTATAATGATAATAGGCATACTGGCCTCAATGGGAATCCCTTATTACCAGAAGACTATAGAAACTTCCAAGGCTACCGATGCGCTTACTCTTGCCAATATGCTCGGCAATGCCAATAAAATGAATTTCCTTGATACAGGCAGTTATGCCAGCGGTACCATAGACAATACCTGTAATACGGCAAATTGCGGGTCTTTGGCGGCAACCAGCCCATGCAGGCTTACAGCTTGCAATTACGTGTCCAAACATGACTGGGCGGCTTCAAAGTATAACTTTTATGCCTGCAATCCAGGTACTGGCGCCGGCGGCGCCGAATGCTGCGCCGTGGGCTCTGTTGCCTGCACAAACAGAAAAAATGAGGGCACCACTTATGATAACTGGGGCTACAGAATAACTGAGGCCGGCGGATGCCTTAATCAGCCCGACGCCAATACGCCGCCCTGCCCGACTATATGAAGAAAAGAAGCGGAACCACACTTATAGAGGTTACAGTAGCCATACTCATAGCGGCAATGACATCTATTTCCGTTTTTTCCGTTGTCACATCATCAAATGTTTCTCATGCCAGAGCAGATAAAAGGGAATTAGCGGCAGCGGCTGTCAGAATGGCGCAGGATAGACTTAAAGCTTATGTGACAAGCGATACTTCAAACGCTTTCATAGTGGGCCCGAACAATTGGCGGCTCCCGGGAGACACAAGCGGCAATTGGGCTTTAAGAGGCGGCAATCATGATATATCTTCGTGGCTGAATAATAATTCGCATTTTGACAGGCTTTGCAGGAATGCCTCGGGCGTGGCTTCCTGTTCCTTTACCTACAGGGTTACCAATGTGGATTGCGGTTTCGGCAACGGCTCTGTACCGGATTTCACCTATTCCTGCAAAACCGTTGATTTTACGCTGATTTATCCGGACTGATATGAAGAAAAGACCAGCCTTTACTCTTATTGAAATGATGGTGGCTCTCATAATATTCAGCTTCATGCTTATGTCAATGTCCTCCATATACATAACGGCTGAAAAGCATATGTTTCAAAATTACAGAAGCGACAGGATGAGAACCTCGCTTACGGCGGCTATGAAGTTTTTAAAGACGACCATGTCTCAGGCTACAAGAATAGATTCGCCAACTTTCGGCAATAGCTCAAATATACTTGCCTTCGCTTCAAATGTGGATCCCGGGGGCTGCTATCCGATAGACGGTGTAGCCGCGAATTCAAGATGGCATTATTTTTGCATGACAAACTGTCCGGCGGGCTATACCGGCGTTACTCCGGGCTATGGAACGCCGCAATGCCTGTATTACCACACTCAGGCCATAGCCGGCGGCGGGGGATGCCCTAATGGAGCAGCCTGGAATCCCGGCGCTTCTTATCCTATAACCTGCGGCATACAGACAAGGGGGGCGGGAGAATCTGTGGTTTTGCTTGCTCCTTTTGTGGCAGCTCCGCCTAATGCTCCAAATTTTCTGTTTTCAAGGTCCGGCACTCTTGAAAGAAATACGGTAAGAGCCGCGGTAAGATTATGGTGGACTCCTTCCGTTGCCCTTCAAAATGTATCAAGGCCGGTTGACATAACCATGGAAACCTATCTTACCGCTAATATGGCGGCTCAATAAGCATTGAAAAAAACAGATTTTCCTGCTAAACTATCGGTATGAACAAGTGCTCAAGAAAAGGGTCCATACTTCAAACTTTGGTGATGTGCATACTTATGGCCACTATTTCAGTTATGGTTATGAAATGGGTTATGATGAGATACAGCATGGCAGTCCGTCTTGAGCGTTCTGTTCAATCAAGGGCCAGAGCCGAGGGGACATTTTACAATAGAATGGCCACATGGAATTATACCATCGCTCCGGCCAACTTCGCTGTCGTGGTTAATGGCAAAAGCATAAATGGAACTGTCAGCAATGCCGTTGTTTACGGCCAGAATGTCAGCCGCGTTAATGTCACCACGGATCAGGATCAGTGACCGTTCTTTCCCAATCCTGTTGAGAATTCTATTTGTTTAAAAGGCTTAAATCCGAAAGAATTGTCATTTTTGAGCGCTTCCTGTTTTTCGTCTTTTTCCTGTAAAAGCCATTTTTTCCATTCCAGTTCAAGGTCAGACGGCGTTTTAAAACGATAAGCGTCCCACAGATTCTTCTCAATTTGATATTTTTCCCTGACAAGATCGCAGAAATTTTTAAAAGCCAGCCTTTTATTGGGCCTGTAAAGATATGAAACTATGCCGTAAGCCTGCAGATACCAGTTGGAGATTTTTTCTGAAGAGTCTAAATCCTCTATTCTGGTATTAAAAAAAGAGCTGAATTTCAGGTATTTTTCGGGCATAGTGAATTTTAATGCCTTTTTCCACGGTCCCTGCGAATCATAAGTCATATCTTCCATAAAAACAGCCAATCCCTCATTGAGCCATTGAGGGGGCATTTTCATTTTCTCAGAAAAATAGCTTTCAAAATAAAGATGCGTCAATTCATGCGCTATCGTTGACTTAAGCTTAACTAAATCGCCCGTGTCATAAACTATGACGGCCTTTTTATCGTAAAAAGCCAGACCCTTGGACCATGTAGGAGGCGAAAATTCTCCCTTGAGATAATTTTCCTGCGATGAATAAATGTAAATATTTGTCTTGTATTTGTTCATCCACGGCGCAAACATTGAGACATTCAGGCGCATCTTGGCGAATATTTTCTCAAGCTCTATCATTATTGAATCCGGGGTCCATTTGCCTTCATAATAAAGATTAAAATTGGGAGAAGTTTTGGTCTTCCATTCGGTTGCATCAAGCGCCGGGCAGGCCAGAATTAAAATAAGGATGATTATTTTTTTCATAGGTAAGGGGCTGTTACTGAAGTTTTGGATTTTTTTATCCCGTCTTGATAACCTTCATATATCAATTCTCCGCCTTGCGGCCCGCCTCCTGGCCCAAGCTCTATAATCCAGTCGGAAGATTTGATTATATCCAGATTGTGCTCTATTATGATTATGGTGTTGCCGGCATCGGCCAGTCTGTGAAGCACTTTTATGAGTTTTTCGGTATCGGCAAAATGCAGGCCGGTAGTCGGCTCATCAAGTATGTAAAGTGTTTTTCCCGTGGCCCTTTTGGAAAGCTCAAAGGCGAGCTTTATTCTCTGCGCCTCTCCGCCCGACAGCGTCGTGGCGCTTTGGCCCAGTTTTATATATCCAAGCCCCACATCTTCAAGCAAATCCAGCTTTTTTTTGATTTGGGGGATTTCAGAAAAAAGCTGAGACGCTTCAGAGACGCTCATCTCAAGCACATCATGTATATTTTTTTCTTTGTATTTTACTTCAAGCGTGTCTTCGTTGAATCTCTTGCCGAGGCATTGCTCGCATTTTACGAAGATATCCGGCAAAAACTGCATTTGTATCTTTATGGAGCCGTCTCCCTGGCAGGCTTCGCATCGTCCGCCCTTGAGATTGAATGAGAATCTGCCTGCGGTAAAACCGCGCCGTCTGGCCTGAGGCATAAGGGAGAAAATTTCTCTTATATGGTCAAAAACTCCGCAATAGGTGGCAGGATTGGACCTTGGCGTTCTTCCTATAGGCGATTGGTCCACTATTACCGCCTTGTCTATCTGCTCAAGCCCTTCGGCTTTAAGATATTTGCCCGGCTCATCTTTGGAAGAATAAAGCCTTCTGGCTAAAGCCTTATAAATTATCTCGTGTACAAGCGTTGATTTGCCCGAGCCTGATACTCCGCATACGCAGGTTATAAGACCCAGGGGGATTTGTATATCTATATTTTTAAGGTTGAATTGCGAGACTCCGTAAAACTTGATGAATTTTTTATTGTGTTTTCTGCCTCTGTTTTCATGAACCTTTTTGTTTTTTCCGCAGAGATAAGCGCCGGTGATTGAGTTTTTGTCGCGGCAAATAGCTGCAACATCTCCTTTGGCGCAAACCTGTCCGCCGTTTATCCCTGCTCCCGGTCCCATATCGATTAAAAAATCGGCATTTTTCATCACAGTTTCATCGTGCTCAACTATGATAAGCGTATTGCCGAGATCTCTCAGGGATTTGAGCGTGCTTATAAGCTTTATATTATCCTTCTGATGAAGCCCTATGGTCGGCTCGTCAAGAACATATAAAACGCCGGTAAGTCCGCTTCCTATCTGCGTGGCCAGTCTTATCCTTTGCGCCTCACCACCGGACAGCGTGCCGGAAGCTCTTGAAAGCGTCAGATAGGAAAGCCCGACCTTGTTCAAAAAATCAAGTCTCGCCTTTATTTCTTTAAGCACTATTCTTGAAATTTCCTTTTCCTTGGCGGTAAGATTCAGAGAATTGAAAAAATCTATAGCTTCAGACACGGTCAAATCGGAAACTTCGGCTATATTTTTCCCTGATATGAAAACGCTAAGCGCCTCTTTTTTAAGTCTTTTCCCTGCGCAAACAGGGCATTCTTTTTCGCTCATAAACCTGCGGCGTATTTCTTCCTTGACAAATTCTGATTCTGTCTGGGAATAGCGTCTGGAAAGATTATTGGCAACGCCTTCAAAGTCTCCGTCGCCTTTAAGCAGAATTTCCTTTTGCTTCTGCGTCAAAGATTTGAATTTTTTATCCGCTGGTATTGAATATTTGGCACAGACGTCTTCAAGCATCTGTCCGTAATAGCCGGACCAGGCGCTTTTCCATCTGTGGGTTCTGGTCGTGACAGGGTTTGACCATGGTATCAGGGCTCCCTCTTTTATTGAAAGATTTTCGTCTATGATAAGCTCATCGGCAATTTCAGTTTTAACGCCGAGACCGCTGCATTCCGGGCAGGCCCCGTAAGGCGAATTGAAAGAAAAAAGCCTGGGCTCAAGGGCTGGCATTGATACCCTGCAAAATGGACAGGCGTTTTTTAGAGAATAGAGATTGTTTTCACCGCCTGCATTTACCATTATGAAATTGCCGGTTTCCTTTACGGCAAGGTCCAAATCGTCCTTAAGTCTTTCCTTCTCGGATTCTTCAAGCTCAAACTCATCTATTACAAGAGATATGTCATGCTTTTCATATCTTTTAAGAACTGGAATTTCTTCAAGGGAATGGATCTTGCCGTCAGTTTCGGCTTTTTGCCAGCCGGCTTTTTTCAACTTTTCATACAATTGTTCATAAGTACCCGGTCTGCCTGATATAAGAGGAGCCTTTATCCTTATTTTCTTGTTAAGGTGTCTTGAGAATATGTCCTTGAATATCGCGTCAACCGGCCAGAATGATACAGGCCTTGAACATATATGGCATTTTTGTCTGCCGGCTCTGGCAAAAAGAAGCCTCAAGTAATCGTATATTTCAGTTACAGTGCCGACAGTGGATCTCGGATTTGAGGAAGGCGAATGCTGTTCTATCGCTATGGCGGGGGAAAGCCCCTCTATATAATCCACATCCGGCTTTTCCATCATTTCAAGGAACTGTCTGGCATAAGCCGAGAGGCTTTCCATATAACGCCTCTGCCCTTCTGCGTAAATGGTATCAAAGGCGAGAGATGACTTGCCGCTTCCGCTCAGGCCGGTTATAACGGTTATCCTGTTCTTGGGTATTTCCACCCTTATGTTCTTAAGGTTATGGCAGCGGGCGCCTTCTATTATTATCTTTTCGTTCATTGGTATCTGTTTATGACAGTGTTGCGCGCTTTTTTGTTTTTGCGGGGATAGTCTTCATTATAGTGAAGACCTCTGGATTCCTTTCTTAAAAGGCAGGATTTTATGACGGCAAAAGCCGTTACCGCTATGTTTCTCAATTCAACGAAATTGGCGTTCGGCCTGTACTTGTTGTAGTAGTATTCTATTTCCTCGGATATGACTTCCATTCTTTTGGCCGCTTTTTTAAGTCTTTCCTCGCTTCTCACTATACCTACATAGTTCCACATAAGGGTTCTCAGTTCTTTCCAGTTTTGGCTTATAATCACATCTTCGGCGGATCTGCCGGTCTTGCCGTAATCCCAGATATAGTGTTTTGGAGTGTGTGAATGTGTCATGCCGCAGTAGTCCTGTGCCGCGGCTTCGGCTGCTCTTATTGCGAACACTGCGGCTTCAAGCAGTGAATTTGAGGCGAGGCGATTGGCTCCATGAAGGCCTGTGCATGAAACTTCTCCAAGAGCGTAGAGATTTTTAACGGCTGTAGCCGAATTCTCGTCCACTTCTATCCCGCCGCAGAAAAAATGCGCGGCCGGAACCACGGGTATGGACTGTCTGACCGGATTTATCCCGTACTTAAGGCAATTTTTGTAAATATACGGAAATCTCTTTTTTATAAAACTCTCTTTTCTGGACCTTATGTCCAAAAAAACGC
>JAJUJA010000151.1 GCA_029267355.1 Elusimicrobiota bacterium
GAAGTCCTTATTATCAAGTCCGGCTCCGGAAGAGGAAAGGTATAAAGATTCCTGTCTATGTCCCGCTCTCCTATTCTTCCGGCTCCGCTTTCCAAAGCCTTATTCACGGCATCCACTATTTCCTGCCTGCCGCCGTAGTTAAGCGCTATATTGAGCACCATGGTCTTGCATTTTTTAAGTCTTTCCTGAGCCTGCTCAACCGTCTTTAATACCTCTTTAGGCAGTTCCGACATTCTCCCTGAAAACTTTATGGATATATCGTTTTCTTCAAGCTCATCCTGATAGGCGACTATCGCCCTCTTTAGAAGCATCATCAGAGTTTTAACTTCTCCGGCGGACCTTTTCCAGTTTTCGCAGGAGAAAGCGTAAAGAGTAAGGTATTTTATTCCGGCTTTTCTGGCGGCCTGCGTGATTTTCTTCACTGTATCAACGCCTTTTTTATGGCCGTATGACGAAGGCAGGCCTCTTTGTCTGGCCCAGCGCCTGTTGCCGTCCATTATCACGGCCACATGAGAGGGTATATTTCTCTTTGTATCGCAATCCTGGGACATTTATATCGTGAGCAGGTCCTTTTCCTTTTCCTGGGATATTTTGTCAATGTCAGCTATGAATTTATCGGTTATTTTTTGAACTGAGAGCTCATGCCTCTTATAATCATCCTCGGAAATTTCGGAATTCTTTTCGGCTTTTTTTATCTTTTCAAGAACATCTCTTCTGACATTTCTTACGGCCACCTTGGCGTCTTCGGCCATTTTAGCCACCATTTTAACCATTTTTTTTCTTTGCTCTTCATTCATTGAAGGCAGATTTATCCTTATTATGTCGCCCTGCCTTGTGGGACTTGTTCCGAGATCCGTTTTTTTAAGCTCGGTCTCTATGGCGTCAATGGCGCCTTTATCCCATGGCCTTATTTCCATGGTTCTGGCCTCAGGAATGGAAATAGCGGCTATTTGCTTCAACGGGACCCTGGCCCCGTAATACTCCACATAAACATTGTCTAAAAGCTGCGGATTGGCCCTGCCGGTTCTTAAAGAGGTAAGATCTTTCTTA
>JAJUJA010000140.1 GCA_029267355.1 Elusimicrobiota bacterium
ATCTCATTAAGTATCTTATCGGAGTACAGAGTCCTGTAAAAAGCTTTTTTTATGTCAAGGGAAGTTTTTTCATATTCCGCCTCTAAAATAGCCCTGCTCTTTGAGTAATTCACCTTTGAAAGCTCAAGAGTTTTCCTGAGCCTGCCGCCAGTGTAGACCGGCAGAACCACAGAGCCTGAAATGCCGTAATAATCCCTGCCGTCATAAGACTTGTCGAGATATTTCAAAACGCTTTCCCTGTTCAGATACAGGGGCGCTTCAAGATAGCCTCTGGCATAATCGGCGGAAAAAACAACGGAAGGGAGAAATAAAAGGCGGGACTCTCTTACCTGCTGTTTGGCGATGAAAACATTCTGCTGCTCTTTCAAAACTGAGACATTTGACCTCAAGCCGAGAGACAGAGCCTCTTCAAGAGTCAATTTCTCCGCCCCGAAAGAGGCCTGACACAACAATACTGTCGCCAGCAGGCGGGAAATTAAACTCATAACCTGAAATTAGGCATCAATTCCTTGACTTTCCTGTCATATTCTGCGCAATGGGCGGTAAGCTGAGGGTCGGAAACAGCTTTACTTTTTAGTTTTTCCGCTTCAACAGCATAAGCGTGAAATTTGGAGACCATATCGTTGAAGCTGTCCTGCAATTCGGTAAGCTGATCGCCTTTTCTCAAAAAAACTCTGTGAGCCAGATCGCCTGAAGCTACGGTCTGACAGCTTTTCTCAAATTTGTATATGGGACCTGCCATCTTATGAGAAATGACGGCTGAAACTATAAGCACTATCAGCAGATACATCGCCGTTTTTATGGCGAAAAGAGGAGCCATGGAAAATATTTCTTCCAGAAGCGGCTGCATCATCGGATGCTCATTGACGACCTTTGAAATTGTCCATATCATATCAAGGGCCATTATCACGAAAGCGATAACAACGCTGAAAGAGATCAGAAGCATGTACCTGTACTGAAGATTCTTCTTTACTATTATCGTCTTTCTCTGAAAAGGCTGCCCCGCCTGCGCGCTTTTATTTTCCATACCCGCCTCCGTTGTGGCCGGCTAAAAAAGTATTTCAGCCAGTTTGAACCAGTCTTCGCTTATGGTTTTCAATTCGCCTGTGGCATCCTTTAAAGGAACGCCTACGATCTCATTTCCGCGAAGAGCGGCCATTTTTCCGAAATCTCCCTCATGCACAAGCTGAGCCGCCTTAACGCCCACTCTTGTGGCAAGTATCCTGTCAAATAAAGTAGGCTGGCCGCCCCTTTGCATATGACCTATGACAGCATGTCTTGTCTCTATTCCAGTTCTGCTTTCTATGTACTTGGCAATTTTCTCGCCCATGCCTCTTTCCTTCAGAATGACATGGCCGAACTGATCAACTTCCTGTTTAAGCGGATCCTTTTCTTCCTGCGCTATTTCAACGGCTTCGCTTACCACCACAAGAGCAAACTTCTTCCTTTCATATGCGTTCTTTATTTTTTCAACCATATCCTCGCCGTCTATTTTCCTTTCAGGAACGCAGACATAATCTGCAGCGGAAGCTATGGCCGTAAAAAGGGCCACCCAGCCGGCATGCCTGCCCATAACTTCAAAAACCATAACGCGCCTGTGGCTTC
>JAJUJA010000118.1 GCA_029267355.1 Elusimicrobiota bacterium
AAGACCGTTTGGAATATAGGCCACATGAACCTTGCCCATAAAAGGAAGCATATGATGTTCGCACATTGAATAAAAGTCAATATCTTTAACCACCACCATTTCCCTGTAGTTTACTTTGAAAAAGGCAGAGTTGAAAATTTTATCCGTATCGCTTTTGTATCCTGAAAGTATTTCAGAGTAAGCTTTGGATACCCTTTGCGGAGTCTTCAGCAGGCCCTCTCTTGACGGGTCTTCTCCTATTTTCCTGATTATTGATTCTATTTCCTTTTCTATCATAAAAAAGCCGTCAAAGAAAAAAAGCGGGCGATGGGAATCGAACCCACGTCTAATGCTTGGGAAGCACTCGTTCTACCATTGAACTACGCCCGCAAAAAATTACGGCACCTAAAAAAATTAAAGAAGTCAAATAGCAAATATCTCTCATTAATTTTACATAAATTGAATGAAATTGGCAATTTAGCTTATAGGCCTTTTGTCCCGATATCATATGGGCCTTGAAAAAGCGGTATTGTGATACTTTGAGCCCTTAAAAATAAAGTTTAATCGCCGTAAAATATAAGTAATGAACGGAGGAAAAATGAAAAAAGTTTTTGCGTATGTCCTTATAGCTGTTTTTTTATGCCCGGTATTTGTTTTCGCTTCAAAAAATTCCGCTTCTCAGCCCGATAAATCAGGCGGTGCCAAAAAAGAAGTTTCCAATTTTGACGCATATAAGGATGTGCTTTACAAACTTGTTAAGCAGGATGAATTGCTTGATGAAGCTTTGGAAAGAAGCAAAACGGCAAAGCTTGACGAAGAGTACATTAAGTATATTTCCGACATCTCCGTTCTTATAAGGAAAAATCTCAATGAAGCCGCTGCCTTGAACAAGGCCCAGCTGGCCTATGTCTCGGCCGGCTCTCAAACGGAAAAATACACAAGAACCATAATGGTCTATGCCAATAAGATAGACAGAAAGGTCAGGGCTCTGTCGGCCGGCATTGAGAAAAGATATTCCGCCGCCCAGTACAGGAACGCGCCAGTGTCCTCAAAAAAAGGCGTAAAGGGAAAGAAGCTTTCACAAATTCTCAAAGAACAGGAAAAAGCTGAATCTCTCAGGAAAAATCTCGCTTCTTTGAAAAACGCTTCAGGCAGGGTTAAGGCCACAGGAAAATGGCTTTATATAGCTTCAAAATAATCAAACCTTAAGACTTTTAACGTATCTTTCGGCCTCTTTTCTGGTTTTTACTTTACCTTCAAATTGTATAAACTTAAGCCGTCTTAATACTTCTCCGACCTTGGGGCCCGGATTTAAATTAAGCAGTTTCATTATTTCATTGCCGTCCAGAAGAGGTTTGGTTTTAAAATCCTTTTTCCTGCCGGCGTAATTTTTTGCTATTAAATTCACAACCTGTATAAATCTCAGCGTTTTCTTAAATCCTGTTCTCGGCAGCCCCTTCGGAGGTATTTTGAACGGCTTTTTTTTCATTTCATTTACTGAATCCAGAAGTTTTTTTTCCGGTATATAGCTTGCATGATCCGCCCATGACAGAATGATTAGACCCGGAGTAAAGTCCCCGAGGTCTGAGAATATTTTAAACATGGCTTTTTGCGAAATGGTTTCCGAATGAGCAATATTGCCTATTCTGAGATGCTGGCCTATTATTCTGCACAAGAATTTTATCTCTTCATTTGAGAATTTAAGGTCTTTCAAGATTCTGTAAGACATTGCCGCGCCTTTTTCCTCATGGCCGAAAAATCTGAGTCTGCCGTTTATTTCCCTGGCCGTGGCAGGTTTTGCTATATCGTGAAGAATAGCGGCAAGTTTCAAGACGGGAATAAAATCCTGCTTGAACGAGAAATTTTTATAGGCGGGCATATATCTTGCGGGAGACCTGAAAAAAAGGTCCATTCTTTCAAGCACGGTCATAGTGTGCTTCAATACTCCGCCTTTGCCGTAATAAATTTCTGCGCAGTCTTTTTGAGCTTCAAGGTCCGGAAATAAGGCGGATAAAATGCCGCTTTTAAGCATGGAGCGGACTGTCGGGGAGCAATCGCCGCATTTAAATATTTTCATCAGCTCTTCTTTTATTCTTTCCCCAGCGCAGCTTTTAATTTTTTGAGACCGTTTTTTAATTTCCGCGAGAGTTTTTTTGTCTACATCGAAGCCCAGCTGACAGGAAAAACGGAAAGCCCTTAAAGTCCTCAAAGGGTCCTCATCTAAATTGACCGCCGAGACAGCCCTTATTCTTTTATTTTCTATATCTTCCATGCCTTTTGAAAAATCAATTACGGCTTTTTTGTTCCTTATTTTAAGCTCAAAAGAAAGGTCTTTTTGAAGTTTTGCGCTTTTAAGCTCTTTTAAAGGCAGGGCCAGAGCGTTTATGGAAAAATCCCTTGAGAGAAGATCTGTTTGTATGTCATTTTTCAGCGGAGAAAAATCCAGATTGGCGCAGTCTTTCAAAGTTAAACGCCACATGCCTCTTTCCCGGTCAAGCGGGAAGCAGGGAACTTTAAGTTTTTTAGCCAATTTTTGCGCCAGATGAGCGCAATGTGAGGCGCAGCCCTGAACTGCAAAATCAAGGTCTTTTACGGGTTTTTTGAGCAGATAATCTCTTATCGCTCCGCCAACCAGCCAGACATCGGGCTCAATTTTTTGAATGCTTTTAACCAGGTCAGGCATTTTGTAAATCAGGCAGCCACGGGAGAGCGCATTTTCCTTTCAAGCTCTCTTTTCAATAATTCCCTTTTGAGAACTTTTTGCAGGCTGTTTTTAGGCAGGGAGCTTACTATTTCAACTTCTCTCGGCCTTTTATAAGCGTCAAGATTGCTTTTTATGAAAGACATTATTTCCGACTTTTCC
>JAJUJA010000001.1 GCA_029267355.1 Elusimicrobiota bacterium
CCTTTTCCCTGATGATCACTCAATAAAAGACAGAAAAAGCGCCGCCAAATCAGGAAAAAAGAAAATAGCCGGCTTTGAAGCCCAGGGTTATGAAATCAAAGACGGCAAGGCAAAAAGCGAGATATGGCTGAGCAATGATGAAAAACTTTCCCCCGCTTCAAAATTCTATGCCCAGCTTGCCAAAAACTGCGATTTATCAAATGAAGGCGAAGGAACAGCCCTTAAGATAAGGATTAAGGACCAAAATTACTCTTATGAAAGCGAAGCCAAAGAAGTAAAGTTTGATAAAAACCCGCCTGAAAAGTTTGAAATCCCTGCTGGCTATAAAAAAATTCCAAACAGCGCCTGGCAATCTTACAGAGAAAATTTTGACAAGGAAACTCTTATAAACGCCGTAAAAGAACGGATGAAAGAAGCGGCCAAGGAAGCTGCCGCAGAACAAGGCAAGGAAGTCCTTAAAAAAGGGCTCAAAGGCGCCCTGGGTTTATAATTTGAGAGCGCCTTATCACTTAATAAGCCAGTAAGAGCCGTTCTCGGTTTTATAAATTTTGGCTTTACCCTTTTCTATTTTGACCTTTTCAGATACAGAGGAACTTTCAACCCTTCTTATATTTTTGGAATATATCCTTGATGTCATTTCCAGATTATAGGAAACGGCATAGGAGTCTGAAGATTCTTTGATTATGCGGAAATCGCTTATCTTGAAAGTTATCTCATTGAACATGCCGAATATCCTGCTTAAATGCTGCTGAAGATCCGACATATCGTCCCCGTCAGGCGATTGCCAGCCTGAATCTATAAGAGAAACCACCTTTGAAGCATTCCTTGATTCATAGGCGGATTTAAGCTCTTCATAGAGCCCTTTTATAATCTGCTCAGCGTCAACCTCGTTAACTGAGTTTTCAAAAGAGGTTTTCCACATTGAAGGGGTAAGGCAATACTTCTCAACATCCGGGCTTACTATCCACGGATATGAGGCGATGGCTTTTTTGTTTTCCTCAACAGACATAGACTGACAGGCAAAACTCTTCATATTATCCTCAATCTCCTGCATTCTATCAATGGCCTTGGCATAAGATGAAACAGCAGCGCCGATATTTTCCTTTGAGAATTTTGAAAAATTAGAGAAAAGCCATGAAATTTTATTCGCCTCATTTTCAATATCTGAAACCTCTTTGCATGGCACATTTATCGGCAATTCCTTCTTGGCCTTGCTCATCTCTTCAACCTTTGTATATATAAAATCCCTTCTTGAATAAAAATCCTCAATGCCGTGCTCGGAGGCCAGTTTGGAAAGCTCAGATAATTGTTTTTTATGCTCGGCTATGCTCATAAAGCAGTTTCCGGAAACTGCCCTATCTTTGTATGGAAAACCTCCTCTATTTTCTTCCATAGCGTCAGTGACGCAATAAGCTTTGTTCAGAACAGGATTTATTTTAGCTTCCATCTTATCCAGATTTTCCTTTGTTGGTTCAATAGAGCCATTTTTGTTCTTTATTTTTGATTTTTCCCTTATCTCATCTAGAACCGGCTTAAATTGCGCCAGGAACTTGTTATTGAGCTCTATTTCTTTGTTCCATTTCTCCTGAAGCCCTCTTGCTTTGGCCGACCATACTCTCCATCTAGCCGTACAGCTTTCGCTGAGGAAATTGGTGCTGAATTCATTGCAGCTTTCAGAAACTCTCTTAAGCATCATTGAAAGAAGGTCCGCCTGAAGCCGGAATTCATACTTTTTTATGCCGAAATACTGGGCAAGGGAGCTGTTCTTTGAATAAAGCTCATCGTACTTGCTCAAGCTCTCATTGTATTTTCTGTCCAGCTCGTCCATTTTCGCTTTGTAAAGTTTTGTCTTTTCAGCGGCGGCCGATACCATAGTTTCATAAGCGCCGGCTATTGAAGCTATGGAATCTCTGAATTTCTCCATCTTTTTTATTTCTGGGTCTGTCTTTGTCTCCCATGACCAGTTAACCCAATGGTCATAATCTTCCTCATAATTATTCCCTGTGTCTATGCTGTACATTATGCCGTTATATCTGTCCAAAGATTTCGCCTGAGACAGCGAGAAAAACTCGCTTTTGAGTTTCTCATAATAATCATCCTGCACGCTGCCGTAAGAAACTGTTATGGGATAATCCTTCATGGTAAGCGCTTCAAGGTCCGCCTTCAATTTTTCGCCGTATTCAGCAAGCCTTTTATCTATTTGGGAAGCCTCATCCGAAAACTTTGAATAGGCCTGGGAGCAAAGACTGTAATTGGACTTATCCCCTGAAGCTCCGGCTTTTGAAGTACAGGCGGAATTAAGAGAATTTGCCGAATTGTAAATTAGATTTTTCATATTTATGTGTTCGCTGGAGCTTATATTGTTTGTAAGCAATCTGTCAGCATTCAGGCCGTATTCTCTCAAAAGCGCCGAGTAATCCGGAATCGAAAAATTTGATGAATTTGAAATATTATTTTTCTGCGTTACTGCTATATTCACTACCGTATCCGCCTTTTCATCGCCGGTTGAAATTTTTTCCCCTTTAGCCAGTTTTGATTCAATCTCTTTGTCATAATCGCTTTTAAGCTTGCTGTAAAGATCCTTGTCCTTCAGGTATTTTTCAAAATTTTCCTTGGTAAGCGGTATTTTGGCGTTTTTCATCATTAAAGTTATTTCTCTGGCCTTTTTCTGGGCCTCAGCCCTGATATCGTCAAGCTGTTTCTCAAGATCTATTTTCGCCCATAACATTTTGGTATAAAGCGCCTTCCTTCTTTCCTGCGCCTCCAGCTCTTTTCTTCTCTTCTCATAGGCCTCTTTCATTTTTGCCATAACTTCAGGCCTTTTATGGTAAAGTATGCCGGCCATTCTGTTTTCCACGCCTATTGAGTCGTCGGTTCCCACAGTGAATTTTATATAGGCATTATCCAGCTCTTTAACTGTTGTTTTTGAAAGCACATCCTCGTTAAATTCCGTAAGTCTGTTCTGCATGGCCCAATCCTGCCAGTCATTAACATAGGTTTCAACCATGGAATAGACGCTTAAGGCCGTTTCCGCATAAACCCCGACCACAGGCGCGATTTGCTTGAAAACGAAAAACATGGCCGACTGCTGCATATCATTTTTGATGCTTTCAGGTTTTAAACTTTCAAAAAACTGATCCACTATTCTGCCGCTTTTGCCCATAGAAACCTCATAGGCGATTTGGCCGTAAATCTTGGGGTCTGCCGGACTCGGCGCCCTGCCCTTGAGAGTTTCAACAATAACCTCTTTTACAAATTCATTGATAAGGTCTTCGCCGTAAACTTTTGCGCATGGAAAAAGCAATAATAGCGACAGAATCAATTTCATCTATCCCCCTTGAAATTAAAAAGGGCGGGGCGCCCCGCCCTTTTATTTTTTTACTAAAACTTCCTTACTTTAAAAGCCGTATTCTGCTGTCCGCTGGCAGCCGGTATTGTCACAAACTGAACAGCGTAAAACTTCCCGTATATGTATATGCCGTATGAGCTTGTTGTGTTTATGCTGAAAGTGACAGGCTGAGTATAACCGGACAAATTTTTAACTTCCGCCTCGGTAAGCGAAGAAATCGGCTTATTAAACTCCTTCACCTGGCCATTGTGCTGCAGTTCAGCCTGAACGGGAGAGCCGTATACTATGAATTCGCCAATAGCGCTCTTCTCAATCATATCATTTTGAGGATGGCAGCCTGTTTCTTCCGTACTGAAATAATAAAGAGGATGCAGATACGGATTTGAGCCGCTGCAGGATATGCTTACAGTCTCCACCGCGCCGCCGACTTCGCCATTGTCTATGACTATACCTTCGCTCTGGCCGGCGGTTTGGCCTGTGGCCACATTATCCGCGTCAGAAAGCCCGAACAGAAGCGGTTTCTTCATGCTGTAGAGCATCGGCTTTTCGCCATTAAACTTGAATACCATTTCAGTTATGCCGTTGTCAGAGCTTATCTGGCCGCTTTTGGCGCCAAGCATGCTTCTGTTATAGTTTATGGACACATAAATGCCGTTAGGCCCTGAAGCTATATTGTTTATGGTATATCTCATCTTTATATCGTTTAAAGCAAGAAAATCCTTATTTATAGCCAAAGCAAGAAAATCCTTGTCTCCGGCAAAATCATCTGAAACATAAGACATAAATTTTGCCGAATTTTCATTGGAATATGCGTCAAACATTGAATCCAGGGTTTCCTTTATCTTTGAGGTTGCATTCTCGTTTGAAATCTCTATCTCTTTAGCCGTCTCTTCAAGATTATTGGTTTTGCCGGCTGTATTTGTTATTTCTATATACATTTTGTATTTTTTGCCGGTCTCGGGCCTGAAGGAAAACTCAAAGTTTCCGCTTTCGGTGAACTTTGCGTCTTGCCAGGTGTTTTTTCCGTCTATGGAATATCTCACGCTGCCTACAACGGCGCCTTTGCCGGCTGAGGCTTTGCCCTTGACCACTACTGAGCCGCCAAGATTATCGGCAAAAAACTTAAGAGTCTTAGCAGACTCATCAGCCGAGATAGAGTTTATGGTCATGTATTTTACTGAAACCTCATCTTTGGTCTTGCCGAAAATCCACCATTTAGCATGAGCAAAGGATGCCGTCATTAAAACCGCTATTATAAGTCCTGTTATTTTTTTCATCTGCCCTCCTTAAATTAAAATGAAGTGTTCAATCCGAGCATAACGCTTTTCTCGCGAAAGTCCCTTGAATTGGTTGAAAAATTATAATTGTTATAACCGGCCTTCAGGAAAAGCGTGGAATCAGCTTTGAGCAATTTTGTCCTGTAATAAACATTCAAAGAAGAGAACAATCTGTCGGAATCGTCTCCTGTTTCCTTTCTCAGAAAGTTCTGGCCGGCTTTTATATCGGCGCTTATGTTTGATTTGGGAGCCTCAAAACCAAGGCCGAGCGAGTATTCATACAATTTGTCGGTTTGATTTGAGAGATTATCATTTGAATACCAGCTTCCAAGGGTCAATCTCGGCGTTAAAACCTTGTCATTTTTCTCTATCCTTTTGTTCAGAGAGGTATTGAAGTTTATTTCCGAAGCGTCCCTTATGTTAGTGTCAGTGTCATAAAGAGTATAACCTATATTGGTATCGTTGTCCATTTCGGCGAATTTATCCCTGTAATTCACATTAAAGTAATGGTCCTTCTGGGAATTGACGCCGTATTTTCTGTCAAACTTATAGGAGAAATCGGCAAAAGAATAAGGCCTGGCCTTAAAAATCTTTTTAACGGCCACGGAAATCTCAGGTCTCATGCTGTAAGTTGTAGCCGCCTTTTGTCCGTCAAGATTATCCCTGTACCAAAGCAGGCCCGAATTAAAGGTTATATTTTTTGAATACTTATATCTCCATTTCGCCTTCGCCTTTCTTCTGTCAGGCACGGCCGAGCCGAGCAAGGAAAGATACTCCGGCTCAACATTTTCATATTCCAAAGTTACCCTTGAAGGATCCGCATCGCCTGTGATCTCAACTCTGTAGGCCGCAGCTTTGCCGCTTGTGCCGGAAATCTTCTCATCGGAATCGGATTTGGCATATTCGCCGTTTATGGTAAGCCCCGGCAAAGGCACATAATTTAAGTCAAGCGAATAATTTTTGGAATCATACTTGGCTGTTTCGCCCATGAGTTCAGTGTCATTGGTTCTGAGATAGTTCAGACCGAGGTTGAAATCATTCATCAGGTTTTCCTTCAATCTGAAACCGTAGGCCTGCCTCTGCGAAACTGCCGTCTCAGGGTCCTTCCAGTAAGAATCCCATCTGGCATATGTATGGCCGAAGAGCGCAGTAAATTCAGGCAATTTTGAATCTTTTTTTGAAAATTTATACTGCGCGCCCTTAAGCGAGGAAGCCAGAGTATACTGCGAGAAGCTGTCAAATATATCGCCAAGGTTCAGGGTATGGCTTTGCTTATTAAAGGAACCAGACAGATTTGTGAGAGAAATATTTTTTATGTCATTTCTTCTGTCATCTGTAAATTTAAGTCCCAGGCTGTAATTGTACTTTAAATCGTTTTTCTCGCCCGAGCCGTAAAGATTGAGTATATCCAGATAGCTGGCTCCGTCTGTGAGCGAAGACTGCGACTTGCCGTCGCCTGATATATCATTGTAATAAGCTGAAAATTCATTTGAAGCATGAAATTCAGCGGCGAAAGAGCTAGAGAACAAGAAAGGCAAAAGTATTGAAAAAATCGCTGTTTTTCTCATTTAATGAACCTCCAATATCGGCTATTTTACAAAAAAACAGGCGGCCTTGTCTGTAACTTTGATTATACTTTTGCTTGTCACAAACGATTGCCTTAACTGTGAGTAATTTTTTACAATTTAGCAAAGCCATGACAGAAAAATCGAAAATTTCAATAACTTTAAAAACTGACTGCAAAAAGGCATTCTGCTGTCTTTTAATTATTCTTCAAGCCGATACAGCCGTTTTCGCTGAAAATGAAAAAATCAAGAGTGAGCCATGCAAAGCTAGAATTGAAAGACGAAACAGCGGCTACGGCCTTGTAAGCGGCAGCGGTCAGACTGTAATTCCTTTTGATTTCTTAGGCATTCATCCGGCAGGCAATTGCCTGTTTTCCCTTATATACCTTGAACAGGACAAGTTTTCATCAAGAACCTTTTACAAATACGGCATTGTGGACGATGAAGGCAAGGAACTGATTCCCCTGACATATGACAGAGTTACAGAAGTGGCGGGGAAATACCTGGTGTTAAAGTCGGACGAAAAATTTACGCTGTTTGACAAAACTTCTATGACAAGACTGCCGCAGGAATATGAGCAGATAGATACTATACTCTACAAACGGGATATATTTAAGGCCAAACGAAACGGAAAATGGGCTATCTTTAACAGTATGGCCGAGCCGATAACCGGATTTGAATACGATGAAATTATTTCAAGCGTTAATTCCAAGGAACCTCTTATCATAAAAAAAGACGGAAAATCTGGAATTTTGACTATTGGAAACGAGGAGAAATTGCTTCCCTCCGATTACGCGGAAATTGAAATTGAAGGGAGATTCATAATCGCCCATAAAACCTCATCCGAGAGCGGCAAGGCAGATATATACGATATTGAAACTACGAAACCCCTTATGCCCAATGCCGGAATAAATTATGACCACTTCGGCCTGACAAATCCAAATGGCGACAGACTGATAATATCAGAAGTTGCCGGCTACGATACCGTAGGCACAAACATTATAAAGCGTCTGAAAAAGGGCGCAATAAGCATAGAAGGCGTTTTACTTGCGCCTATTAAATACGACGATATATTTTTTTCAAACGAACTGGTATTTGCGGTAAAGAAGGAAGGCAAGAGAAAGTATTTCCTTGATGTATACAGCGGCAAAGGCGAACCGGTTTTCAGGAAACAGGTATACGGCCTTTCAATGAAATCTGACGCTTCAATATGGATTTTTCAAACCGACAAAGGCCTTGAATCTTTTGCCTCAATAGACAGGAAAAACAAGGTCATAAACGGCAAATTTTACATAAGAATGATAATAAAGCTTCTTAACTGGATATTTATATGATAAGGAAAAGGTTTATAATAATACCGGGAATAATATACACATTAATCTTGTGCTGGCTTTCCATTGATTTTATGGGAGCCGGACACGGCAGTTATAAAATCACTTTTTTATTCGGAGCTCCGCTGTCATTCTTTATGTTCGAACTGCCGCCGCTTATAGTTCTTGCCATACCGCTTGTATGGATAACAATCACCATACTGCTGGCCTATAACATAAAAAAAGCTGTATTGATGCTCAAAATTCATTATGCTTCCGCTATTGTTCTTTTGACGGCGGCCGTTTTTATAATGCCTGTTTTTGAGTTATTCATGACAGACCCGTTCTACCACTATTATTCTCAGGAAAGTTTTGCGGTTCTATACCGTTCTGCCGAAAATGGAATTTTCTTTCTTGATGTCTTAATGGACAAAACAATGACGGAGAAATACGGCTCCCTTCTCGCCTCAATTTTACTCTACATAACGGTTCAGCTTGCTATCTGGAAATACATACAAAAAATTAAAAAAACAAATTTTCAAAATTCTCAGGAAGCGGAATCTGACTCTCAGGATATAAACTGAAACTAAAAATCCATATCTGAAAGTATTTTCTCGATTGAACCGGCAAGTTTTCTAAGCCCTCATGCTTTTAAATTCATCTGAGCCTTTTACTCATCAGGAATAAAAATTATTCCCCGCAAATTAAACCTTCAAAAACTTTAAAAGCATCTTCATTTATGTTTTCTACGAGTGAATAATCTTTTATCTTAAACCATCCTCTTTCGCCTTTTGAATTTTCTATAAGACACCACTGTTTGTTATCGCTGGACAATATAACGGCCTCTTCGCCCGGCCTTAAAACTGCTCCAATGCTTAAATCATCTCTGGATTTATATAAAGGCAGTTCTTTTACAACTTTGACACTTGAGTTCATGGGATAAAGATCTTCTTCTATAGGTTCCAATTGATGTGATCTATTTAATCTGTATTTTTTAGTATAAAACCATGCATGCAATATATTTCCTTGTGTTCTCGCCTCAATTATGCCTGAGCCATTTACTTTGAAATTCTCTTGTATTCCAGGCAGCTCTGCCATCTTAATAATTTTATTACCGTCGTAATAATAAATTCTGCTATAAAGGTCTAGAGGATTTTCGGCAATTATTTCCTTAAAATGATCGCTTTTATCTATATCAACAATTCCATATGAATAACTGTATTCCATTATGCATTTGTTATTTATGCATATGTATACAGCATCACCGTAAGCTTCTATAAAATACACTCTTTCTACAATTCCATCTCCATTAAGGTCAATATCCCTATAGTTTGTATAAAAACAAAAACTGAACGGACTCATCCCAACGAAGAAATTTATGTTAGTGATAAATGGAATGATACCGACTCAAGATTGACTGCTGAAGAAATGATTTCAGATTGTCTTTCAGATTCATGGTTGCCAAGATTTACGTCAACTTTACAGAGAGCTCCAATCTTAATTGCAGGATCTATAAGAAACCAAACTTCTGAACACATTAATGTCAATACTTTTGTTGATGAATTCCAAAGGGCTCTAATAAATAGTAAAAGAGTGATTTTTGCAGCTAGCATAAAGGAGCGAGATAATACAATGACAGACAGGATATATAATTTGGGCAATTCCACAGAGGCGCAAAATAAAAAAGCAAAAGAGATTTCGCCTGACTTTATTCTAAGTGGCACAATTAGTTCTATAGTTGATGAAGACGAGAATAAAAAGGTAATCTACTACCAAGTTAACTTCAAACTGTTAGACATCACTTCAAAACAAATCGTATGGAATGGAGAGAAAAAAATTAAAAAGCTTATAGGTATCCTAAAGATTTTTGCTGAAAAAACTCAAACCAGAACTTAAAATTTAAAGACTTAAACAATACTGACTTTGACGAAATCTTTGTAGAGAAAGTATTTTACAAACTTAACCAGAATACCAAATTAATTGTAATTAACCATATTATCGCAAATTCCTATTAAAGATTGAGTCCCTTGAATTAAAAGATTAGTATGTTTTGACCAATAACTTATACCATCTGGCCAAATAGTAAAAATATGTACTCCAGTACCATGTGGAACCATAAGTGTAATTCCATCATCATGCGTATGGTTAATCTTAATAATTTTTCCCCTATCACCCCCAGATACGTACTCAGGAGTTTTCGATTTCATATTTATAAAATCCCATTCTAATGGTTTATCATTTGTCCCCATAAAACTCTCTATTTTGCCTTTAGAATAAAACATACCAGTAGTTTTTTGATAAACACAATTAATATCTTTTGAAAAATTAATATTACTTGAAACTTTACGAAAATATTCTGTTTTTTTATCATAACTTGAATTACAAGCAAAGAAAGGAATTAAAAATATTATTGCAATAATCTTATTCATAAAAACTACCTCTTTTCTTAATTACTACAATCAGCAAACTTATTTTAGTATTTTTAAAAATTCACAACAAATCAAGATGTAATAAGAATATTATTCAAACTTCTTTTGTGGTCTATTTGAACTAATAAAATCATTTACAATACCTTTTAGCTTTTCTAACTCTTTTTCTTTCCCAAGAGACAATAATTCATTTAATATTTCTACCCCATCTCTCAAAAAAAACAACATAGTCAAAATAACAGAATCTATATGTTCTTTAGATGGAATAAGTTGACACATTATTCCACCATTTGTATCATAAGCATAATAGCCAAGATCAGAATTATGAACCACTTGAGATGAAAATCTAAATAAAGTGTTGTAACTATCCTTAAATCCTAATTTTTCGCATAGTTCTTTAAATGGCATCATAGATGGACCATATTGTCTAAATTTTTTCCAATTTCTTGGTCCAAGTTTATTTTCTTCATCTTTTAAAATATCCCTAAACTCATTTACAAGATTTCCTATTTTATTTCTCACTATTATTTCTTGACAGGTAAAACATGTACGATGCAAATCCCATAAAAGCCATAATCTTGCAAATTCATCCGGATTTATAGATTTTTTCAAGGCTGCCAAGTTAACATACAACTCAAACAAAGAACGCAATAAAATACAAGATTCGTTAGCGAGACCCTCTTTACATAGAACAAATATGGATGAATATAGCCGAATCATTTTTACATATACACCGACAAGACAACAATTTAAAGAACCTTTTTTACCAACTCCAACTATAGAATTCGCATTCATAAAAAGCAACAATAAATCCCAAACATCTTTAGCAGTTTCAAAATATTTGTAAAATTCTTTTTCTATTTCTGGTAGTATTTTATCTGAATATGGAAGTTCCAATTTTGTCATAATTTAAAAAATCATTACAATTGATATTCTATTCAATTTGTTATTTATAAAAATAGGACAGATTTAAAAACTATCCATCTTTTCATATAACATTACTTTACAATTTTTATTTCAAATTCTTTAAAGATTTGAATTATTTTTTATTATCAAAAAACATAAAAACAAAATAATGAACCAACAATTTTGAATCCTGGCGAAATGGTATCTACATTTCTTACAAAAGATATAGGAAAAGTGTCCATTAAATTTTAAGCAAATTCTACATATGATGTAAAAAACTTACAACTAACACAAAAAAGTATAGAAATAATTATAAAAACTCTCTAATTCAACGAAAAATAGATATAAACAAGGCAATTATAAGCAATATGATAATACCGACAATTTTTATCAACCAAGCCAAAATGTAAAAGGGTATAGTAAGTTTAATCAATAAAAGTGAAAAAATAAAAAATCCGATATTATAAGAAAGCCCAGAATTGTTTTTATTATAAACATTTACACCATCAAAGAAAACACTTAAGGGGGCAGTAATCGGGGATGTTATTCCATCCCATACACCACCCCAAAAACCACTTCTTTTTTCACCATAATACTGTAACTTCGCTTCAGTAACAGAAGAAAAAGAGATCGTAAGAAAAAAGAACATTAAAATACCTAAAGTATTTTTTAAAGAAACTGTTTTTATTATTTTTTTCATTTTAACTTTTTACCCAAATTTCTTCTTTCAACTTATATTTTAAATTTTTTGTGTCAAATTTTCTAAAAATCCCGTTTATTTATTGTATGAAAAATCTGAACCATAACAATGATAAAAATAACCTTTAATAGTAGAACAGCAGTATTTGAATCATGGGGTAACTACGGGGTTGACGGGATTCGAACCCGCGGTCTTCGCCTTGACAGGGCGACGTGTTAGGCCAGGCTACACCACAACCCCTGGTGACTTTTTATATTATACCAAAAAAAATCTTTTTTCAATAACAAGCAGGCTCCGCTTAAATCAAATAGTAACTGAAACAAAACTATTCCGTCATTTTAAAGCAGGAATCTGCCCGAAGGTTATGCGTCAAAAAAGAGCCTTTACACAGACCGTTCATTTTAATTTCACGGGAAACCGCCGCAGGACAAAGTCCCAGTCTGCATATATGACCTTTAACCTGCAGCTTTGTAAAAGCGGTAATATATAACTCACGTATTCAAGTGCTTCTGCTTCATATCTGCCTATTATCACAGGGTAGAGATGCTCGTTTTTTTTACACTAACATTCTGAACTTATTCATCCTTAAATTTTTGTCATTTTTAGGACGACCGTTCAAAAAATGAAAAAAAATAAAACTGGATTATAAGGTGATGATTTAGCGATTATGAATAAGCGGCTGCAGTCTCTGTTTTAATTGCTAAAATATGGACATGGCTACAAAAATAAAATCCTTATACATAGGCGATGATAAAGTGGAAATAACGCATGGCCCGACAGGTAAAAAAATCATAACAGATCTCCCCCCCGACAATGGCGGTCAGGGCAGGGAGTTTTCTCCCACGGACCTGGCGGCTGCTTCAATTTCCTCCTGTATTCTGACCATAATGGGCGTTATAGCAAAAAGAGAAAAGGCAAATATTGAAGGCGCCTATATAGAAATTGAAAAGCATATGGCCGAAAATCCAAGGCGTATAGGCAAATTTACAGGCGTAATTTATCTGCCCTCAAATATTGAGCCAAAGACAAAGGAAAAAATAATGGCCGCCGTAAAGGCCTGCCCCGTAACAAGAAGTTTAAGGGAAGATATCAGGATAGAATTGAGAGAAGCATAAACATATTTATAGGACCTTTGGCCCTTGAAAGAAAAAGCCCAAAGGGTAAAATTTATCTGATGAGAAACTTGTTCATAGCAGCCTTGATAACGGCCGCATTTTCACTGCCTTCCAAAGCCGCGCAAAAAAGCATTGAAGATTTGCGTTTTGAAGCAGGAAATTTCAATTCAAATATTCTGGAATTGATTAAAACCGCCGAATATCCTTATGTATACGCCGAGCCCAGAGCGGAATATGACGAAAATAATTATTTCAATAAGTATCTCTTGAAAGCCGTTCTGGAATTATATTCCAAATACGGACTTAAAGGATATGATATACATGCCGCCCTTACTCACGACATACCCTTCTTAGATCAGGGCAATATAAAGGCGCTTAAACCGCCATACACTATGTGCGTAGCCGCCCAGCTGGAAATTATTTTAACCGCCTATGAAATATATGCGAGAGAAACCGGCGATTACTCTGTATACGCTTATCTGCCAAAGACAAGCTATGAGAAACTCGGCCCAACGGATTTGCGCGGTCATATATGGGTGAATCATGATTTTAATTCCTACGGCACGGCCGACGCCTTGAGGAATTTCGGCATGGGCGAAATAAAAACTTTTGACTCTCTTAAGCCAGGCGCCTTCGTGAACATAAACAGGACCAACGGCACGGGACATGCAGTTTTGTTCATAGGGTATATAGACAAGCAGGGCCGGCTTCAGGAGAATTTGGACTCAAATACCATAGGTTTCAGATATTTTTCTTCGCAGGGCACCAAGGACAGCGGCGGGCTTGATTACAGAAATGCCATATTCAGCCAGTACGGCTGCCCGGAAATGGATTTCAAGAGAGATTGCAATGTAATCTACTCGCAGGACCAGAGATATCTCAATACCGGAATGATGTTTCATCCCAAATTATGGAAACTGCCTAAACCGTCTTTAAGCCCTGTTCTTAAAGACACCGTTTTAGACGAAAAATATTTTAACGGCGAAGTCACAGACTAAAAACAATCCTGAAATTTTGACTAAAAAACTTGAAGCGCAAATAGTATAATCTGCTTATGGGAATTAAGAAATTTGACGCGGCTGTCATAGGCGCTGGTTCTGCCGGCATAGTGGCAGCCACAATGTTTGCCGGAAACGGCAAAAAAACCGCCCTTATAGAAAAAGGAAATATAGGCGGAGAATGCCTTAATTCAGGCTGTATCTCAAGCAAGATCTTGTTAAAAACAGCTCATCTTTCCCAGAAAATTAAAAATTCCTCGCAGCTGGGCATAAGCTGCTCCATAAAAAAACCTCAATTATCGGATGTGATGAAAGCGGTATCAGAAACCGCCGCTGCCGTTATAAATCAATACAGGGAAAAGATAAAAGCGGAAAAGAACATAACTTTCATAGAAGGCGCGGCTGAATTTGCCGGTGAAAATGAGATAATTGCCGGCAGGGAAAAAATAAAGGCGGAAAAAATTGTAATAGCGGCCGGCTCCTCGGCCTTTGTGCCGGATATATACGGTCTTAGAGAGGCCGGTTTTTTGACAAGCTGCAGCGTTTTTTCTGCCGAAGAGCTGCCAGGCAAACTGGCGGTGCTGGGCAGCGGCTCAATAGGCCTTGAATTGGGCCAGTCATTTCTCAATCTCGGCAGCGAGGTTTATGTCATAGACAGAAGCGCCGGCCCATTTCACAGGGAAGATGCGGAAATAGGGCCGCTTATAAGGGCAAAGCTTGAAGATGAGGGAATGAAATTTATAAATTTCGCCTCGGTAAAGAGAGTTAAAAAAGAAAAAGGCAAGAAAATTATCGTTTATCAAACTGATAAGGGATTTTTTGAGCTGGCAGTTGATGAAATTCTGGCCGCCACAGGCCGTAAGCCAAACACCGCCTCATTAAATCTCAAAGCAGCCGGGATTAAGACAAATGAAAGAGGTTTCATATTAACCGATTCCTTTTTAAGAACCTCAGCGAAAAATATTTATGCCGCAGGCGATTGCGCCGGACCTTATCTGTTTGCGCATATGGCGGTTTATCAGGCGAAGCTCGCAGTTGAAAACGCTCTTTTCGGAGACAGAAAAAAAACGGATTATTCAGCCGTGCCGTGGACTACCTACACCTCGCCTGAAGTCTCGCATGTAGGCCTGAATGAAAATGAGGCAAGAGAAAAAGGGCTTTTTAAGAGAGCTCAGATAATAGACCTTAAAAATATAGACAGGGCTGTAAGTGAGAGAGACACTAAGGGCTTTCTTAAATTGATATTGGGCAAAAAAGACAGGATACTCGGCGTAACCATAGTGAGCGAAAAAGCCGGCGAGATGATAGGCATGGGCGTTATGTCTCTTAAGAAAAATTTTTCGGCAAAAAATTTCGGCGGCCTTATACTTCCATATCCAACGGTTTCCGAAATATATACCTTCGCTTCCAACGCAAAATAAACAAGCTTTTTAGTATAATTAAAAACGACGGTTTAGGAGGACTAATGAAAAGGATTCTGTTTTTGCTGTGTCTTTTCTCGCTTTTTTCATTCTCAAATGCCGGCGGGAAAAAGATAGTTTGCGTTATAGATCTTGAAGATAAGTCAAGCCATAGCCATTCCTGGCAAAATGTAGGCACAGGCATAGCGGATATGATGGTCACAGCTCTGGCTGAAAGCAAAAAATACACTGTAATAGAAAGGGAAAAGCTTGAAAAAGTGATGGAAGAGCAGAAACTCGGCGCTTCCGGCGCGGTTACGCCCCAGACAGCGGCCAAGATAGGCAGATTGCTCGGCGCAAATTACATAATAACCGGCTCGGTAACCGAATTCGGCATAAAAGACAGCAAGATAGGCGTGGGCGGGCTCGGCAAAGTTCTTCCCATAGGCGGCAGCGCCAAAATAAGCAAAAATACGGCAAGAGTCGCCATAGATGTAAGGGCCATAGACACCTCCACCGCTCAGATACTGGCAGCAGCCAAAGGCGAGGGCAGCAAATCAAGCGCAGAGGTTGAAGGCGATTTAAGCATAGCGCCGAGTTTTGACTTCGGCAAGGAAGGTTTTGACGAAACGATAATAGGCAAAGCCGCCAGAGAGGCCGTTGAAAAAGTAGTCAAAGAGCTTGGCAAAAAATTTGACGAGGCCGGCCCTGTCGCAGTCAAAATAATAAAGATAACCGGCAATCAAATTTACATAAACTCCGGCTCAGCCGACGGCGAACAGATCGGCAATGTCTATCATATTTTCAGAACAGGCGAGGAAATGATAGACCCCGACACCGGCGAATCATTGGGCGCCGAAGAGGAAAAGGTGGGAACCGCCAAAATAGTAAAGGTCACACCCAAGTATTCCATAGCCGAAACAAAGGCCTCAGTTCAGAAAACGGATATATTAAGGCCGGCAAAATAAGAGTTTAAGCAAAATGAAAAGGCGGGCTTAAACCCGCCTTTTTTATTTCAAAGATTTTCCCTGTACGCCTTGAGTGCTTCGGGGAAGGGTTCAAGCAGTCTTTCCAGAACGCCGAAACAGGCGCCTATAGCCATGCCGTAATTGGTCAGGGGTATTGATATTTTCCGGGCTTTCTCCTGCCTGTTTTTCATTTCAGCCCCTGTCAGCATACAGCCGCCGCAATTTATCAAAAGTTTGTATTTTTCAAGCTCTTCCGGCATTTTCCTGCCTGAAAAAACGTCTATTTCCAGTTTACCGCCGGCTTTTTTCTCAAGCCATTTGGGCAATTTAACTCTGCCTATATCGTCTTCTATCGGATGATGCGAGCAGGCCTCAAGTATTCCTATCTTATCTGATGGCTTAAGTTTATTCACCAAAGCCGCAGCCGCCGCAAATTCGGCCATTTCGCCCTTGAAGCCGGAGAAAATTATTGAAAAAGTCGTGCATTTTATATCTTTCGGCGCGCGGCTGACCATAAGGTCTGCGACCTGCGAATCGCAGACAACAAGGTCCGGCTTAACTGAAAGCTTACTTAGAATTTCGGGCCAATTTTTTTCAGTTATGCATATGGACGATTTATCGGCGTCAAGCAAATCCCTTATGGCCATGACCTGCGGAAGAATTATTCTGCCTTTGGGCGCTTCCTTGTCTATGGGTATTATAAACACAGCCAGGCCGCCGGCAGGCAAAAGATGAGAAAGTATGCTTTTTTCCTTTTTCCCGCCCTGAATCCGCATTAGGAAGTCCTTTATTTTATTTACGGTTTCATCTCTTTTTGAGGCGTCGCGGGCATTTGAAAAGATAAACTCACGGCCTTTTTGTAAAAAATCTTTTTCAAACTCCTTCCTGTTTTCAAGCAAATCCTCTTTATTGAACACTATAAGAGCCGGAATTTTTCTCTCGTCAAATTCCCTTAAAAGCTCCCTTTCATAACCGCCGAAAATCCCGGCCTCGCAGACAAGCAGGGCGGCCTCCGTTCTTTCAAAAATTTTTCTGGTATTTTTGACCCTTAAATGGCCAAGCTCGCTTTTATCGTCAATGCCGGCGGTATCAATAAATACCACAGGCCCCACGGGCAAAAGTTCCATCGTTTTCTCAACGGCATCGGTAGTGGTGCCGGGCACCGGCGAGACCAGAGCCGTTTCATGGCCGGCTATGAGATTTAAAAGACTGGACTTGCCGACATTGGCACGGCCGAATATGCCTATATGCAGTCTTAAAGATTTAGGCGCCTTCTCTTTCATTCTGCCTCCTTAAGGAATGGCCGTAATCTTGCGCCTCTTTTCTCCCCATTTTTTTTATCAATTCTCTGGCGCTTTGAACCGTTTCAAGCGGACTTTGCGAAAGGGCTATTTTACCGGGATAAAGAAGATAATCGCCGCGGTATTTTTCAGGAGTTATATTTGGCATTATCACATTGGCGCCGGCCCTGAGCGCCATTTCCCTGCCCTGTTCTGAAAGCGCCTCCATAGCCGAGGCGGCCGGCATATGCGCCTTGGGGCATAGTATTCTTGCCACTGCCAGCACCTTAAGCGCCGCTTTCAAATTATTTTTATTGCTGCCGGCCAAAGGCGTATCCGGATGCGCTATAAACGGCCCGATGCCTATCATATCCAGCTCAAGCTCCTTGAAAAGCATAATATCTCTGGCTATGCTTTTTACGCTTTGGCCAGGCAGTCCGACCATTATCCCTGAGCCGACCTGAAAGCCGGCCTCTCTCATCCATCTCAGGCAATCAAAGCGCCTTATGTAGGAAGAATCCGGTTTATACTTTGAGAAAAGCAGCGGGTCTGAAGTTTCAAATCTCATAAAAAATCTGTCCGCGCCGGCTTCTTTAAGCCGGAAATAATCAGCTCTCGCCAATTCGCCTGTTGAAAGAGTTACGGCAAGTTTTGTAGCGGATTTTATCTGAGATATGAGATTTTCCATTCTGGAAATATTGAAATAGCCGTCTTCGCCCGATTGCAGAACCACGCTTTTAAGCCCCAGCTGCCAGCCCTGAACGCAGCAGGCAAGTATTTCATCTTCCTTAAGCCTGTATCTCTTTACAAAAGGATTGTCTTTTCTCAAACCGCAGTAAAAGCAGTTTCTTGCGCAGATATTTGAAAATTCAAGAAGCCCCCTCAGATGAATTTCATCGCCCAAATTTTTCCGCCTTATATCATCGGCCTCGCGGAAAATTTTATCCTCGTCAGGGTCGTTCAGCAGAATTTCTATGATTTCGCTTTTATTCATAAGATCAAAAACAAAGGTCCCTTTCGCCTTTCTTTATCCTCTCATAATAAACGCAAAGGGTCTTTTTTGTCTCCGCTCCGAACCTCTCATCCTGCGCCATTACTTCTTTTATCTCTTTTTCTATAAGTTTTTCGCCCCTGGCCTTGGTTTGCGGCGAAGCGAAATCGTCCAGCCATTCCCTGAATGTCAGTATGGCGTTCAATTTACAGAAACGCGCTTCATGTCCGCTTTTAAGCAGTTTCATTATATGGTCGCCTGTTCTGCCGCAGCGGTAGCCGGAAGTGCAGAAGGAGGTGATATAGCCCATTTCAGCAAGCTCTCCTATAACTTCATCAAGAGTTCTTGTGTCGCCAAGCTCAAATTGCTGTTTTTCAAGCTCCTGCTTTTCATAGGAATGCGAATAGGCGCCTATGCCTATTCTGGTTGAGGCGTCGCGCTGAGTGCAGAACGGTATGACGCTTCTTATCACTTCAGGCCTTTCCCTGGCGGTGACGATAAGCCCGGCATAGGGCACAGATAATCTGATCAAAGCGGCTATTTTTTTGAAATCTTCACCGCTTATTTCATTTTCTTTTAATTTTGAGCCGCAGGCTTTTTCCAGTCTCGGAAATGAGACGGTATGAGGCCCGACTTTGAAAGTTTTTTCAAGCTCTCTAGCATGCGAAAGAAGGCCCAGAACCTCAAAACGCCAGTCGCCGAGGCCAAACAGCGCGCCCAAAGCGACATCGTCTATACCGGCCTCAAAAGCCCTGTGATGGCAATAAAGCCGCCATAAAAAATCGCTTTTAGGCGTACTAGCGGGATGCAATTTCCGATAAAGCTCTTCATCGTAGGTTTCCTGAAAAACCTGATAAGTGCCCAGGCCTGCCGCCTTTATTTTTTTAAGGTCTTCAACGCTCATAGGCGCGGCATTCACATTCACGCGCCTTATCTGGCCGTAACCCATTCTGGTTTTGACCCTTACCGAATAAATCGTCTTCAAGGCTTCGGCTATATAATCCGCGCCGGTTGAGGGATGTTCGCCCACGACAAAGATCAGCCTTTTATGGCCTATTTCGCCGCAGAGAACCTCAGTCTCTTTTTTTATCTCCTCCATTGAAAGCTTGCGCCTGACGGCCTTGCTGTTGCCGGTCCTGAATCCGCAGTAAAGGCAGTTATTGACGCAAAAATTTGAAGCGTAAAAAGGCGCAAAAGTGACCACTCTGTTGTCATAGATCTTCTTTTTAAGCGCGGCTGCCGCCGAAAAAATTTCCTCCCATATCTGCGGGTCTTTGACCCTCATAAGCGCGGCCGTCTCGGCGGGCTCAAGGGCGCAGGATGCCTCCAGAGATTTTTTTATTATATCCCTTACCTGCGCCGCGGACGGCTCATCATTTAGTTTTAAAAGGGAAATTATCTCCTGCCTGTTTATAAAATTTTTGATTTCTGTCTTCATAAGCCCTCCGGCCCTCAGGCCGCAGACGCGTTTTGAACAGCCGCTGCCTGCTCCTTGAGCGTGACTATGAAAATGCTGCCCTTGCCATATTCCGACGAGACTTTTATTTCGCCGCCGTAAAGAGAGGCAAGTTTTTTCAGTATTGAAAGCCCAAGCCCGCTGCCTTCTATGTTCCTTGTATGCTCGTTTTTTATCCTTACAAATTCGCCGAAAAGCCTTTTCTGGTCTTCGCGGCTTATGCCTATGCCGGTGTCGCTGCAGGAGATTTCCATAAAATCTCCTTTTTTCTCTATTTTAAGTTTTATTTCGCCGCCTTCCCTGTTGTACTTTACGGCATTGCTCAAAAGATTTGAAAACAATGTTTCCATTTCCCCCCTGTCAGCGCCGAAGGCGAACTTTTCAGGGTATAAAAGCTCAAATTTTATTTTTCTCTCCTGCGCCTTCAAAGCCAGCCCTTCATAAACATACAAAGCCGTCTCGCCCGGATCAATTTTTTCAATAAGCCGCTTCTTTTTGCCCGATTCAAGCCGCGTCAAATCCAGAATATCGTTTATCAGTTTCCGCATTGAGGCTATTCTGTCAACTGATCTCTTTATCATTGAGTCATAGCTTGCAAGTTCATCGCCCTTGACTCTTTCGTCTATAAGATGCAGATATCCTTCTATGGCGGCCAGCGGCGATTTAAGCTCATGGGCGAGCACGGACACAAATTCAAACCTTATTCTGCTTTTCTCTTCCTGAAGCTGCCTTACTTTGCGCGACATAAAAATGTTTTTCGCCGCTTTTTTGACGGCCTCTCTCAATTCATCAGGTGAAAAAGGCTTGGCGAGGAAGTCAAAGGCGCCCTTTCTGGTGGCTGTAATGGCCACATCCAGCGAGGCGAAAGCGGTTATTACTATAGTGAGAAATCCGGAAGAATCGCAGTTTTGCAGCACTTCCAGCCCGTTCATATCAGGCAATTTATAGTCAAGAAGAACTATGTCAGGCGAGTTTTCACTTATCTCTTTAAGAGCGGCCTGTCCCGTTTCAGCCATGTAAATGTCAAAAGTTATCTTTTCGGGAAAATCGGTTTCCTTGAAAGAAAGATTTCTCAGGCATCTGGCCGCGCCTTCTCTCATTCCCGGCTCATCATCAACTATGAGCAGTTTAAGCCTGAGACTTTCGCCGTTTTCCATATTTATCTCCCTAAAAGCTTTTTCAATTCCTTTTCCAGCTGTTCAAAGCGGAGCTCCTTCTGTATTACCGCATCCGCCTTTATCCAGTTATTCTTGTCATGCTCCTTGTCAAAATAAAAGCCGGTCTCTTTCGTGACAGAGGTCACTATTATGACCGGTTTTTTCGGGAAGGCCTTTTTTATCCTATGGCTTAAAACAAAGCCGGAATCCGGATTTTCCATCATCAAATCCAGGACCGCGGCGTCAAACTCTTTTTCCGAAATGATTTTTTCAGCGTCCTTCTGTGTATAGGCTTTCACAACTTCATAACCCCTGCCGCCAAGATAAATATCAAGCTGATCCATAAGGTCAGCGTCATCTTCCGCTATAAGAACTTTTATTTTTTTCTCGCTCATATTTTCTCCTTTGAAGCGCCGGCATTTTTTATCAGCTCGGCATTCTCTTTGATTTTCTCCCTTTCAAGAGGCAGTTTCACCGTAAATTTCGTCCCTGTTTCGCCTTTGGACCTGTCGGCATTGCTTTCAACCATTATTGCCCCGCCATGCGCCTTTATTATCCCGTAGGTTACCGCCAATCCCAATCCTGTTCCTTTGCCTATCTGTTTTGTGGTAAAGAAAGGCTCAAATATTTTTTTCAGGTTTTCCTCTTTTATGCCGCAGCCGTTGTCTGAAACAGTGAAAAAGGCAAATTTCCCCTGAGAAAAAACCTCAACCTTTATTAAGCCGCCGTTCGGCATGGCCTCAAAGGCATTAGTAATCAGATTTGATATGACCTGCGTTATCTGATCCTGGTCTATCTCCGCAAAAACCTCGCCTTCCCTTGAGAACTCTATATTTATGTTTTTTGACGGCTTGAAAACCTTGAAATAATTTTCAAACAGAAGCCCGAGATCTGTTTTCTTGAACACAGGCTTGTTCTTTCTGGCAAAATTGAGAAGGCCGGCCACGATTTTCTTGCATCTTTCCGCCTGCTCGGTTATCGTATTGAGATCTCTTCTGAGAGGATTTTCAGGCTCCGTTTCCTCGGCGGCCAGTTTTGAATACAAAAGAACGACGCCGAGAGGATTATTCAGCTCATGGGCTATGCCGGCAGCCAGCTGCCCCATACTGGCCAGCTTTTCAGATTGAAGCAGGGCCTGCTTGGCGCTTGTAAGCTGATTATAGGACTCTCTCAATTCCTGCGCCGTCATTTTCAATCTGTCTATGGCATAAGGCAGGCACATTTCGCTTTCGGCCAGCCCCTTGATTATGGCGGCGGCATGTTCGCGGCAGGAAGGATAACCGCAGGCGCCGCAATTCAATTCATCCTGCTGATTTATTTTCCCCATTTTCTCAAGAACTTTTTTTATTTCGCTTTCAGCCGGCGCGTCCTTTTCAGCCGTCTCCGTCTTGAAAAAAGCGGAATAGTCCATATCCCTGAATCTTGTCACATAATCTTCCCATTCCCCTATCTTCATATTGAAGTATTTGCTTCTGGCATAGGCCCTTAAAATCTCTTCTCTGGCATAGCGGGATTTACCGCTTTTTATGCCCGGTCCCATAATACAGCCGTCGCAGCATAAAAGATCAAGAAAATCCGCCTTTATATCGCCTTTTTCAAAATTTTTCAAGGCCTCCGTAAATTCATCCAGTCCCTCAGCCGACATAAATCTGCCGCTGAGCAGATCCTCTTCAAATTCAGAAGCGCTCAAAAGGCCGCGGCCCATGGGATAAAGCACGCCTTTGGCCGGATAAGGCGGATCAAAGAAAGAATCCACCGAGTTTCTGTCTGAAACATCCATCGCCTCAAGTATGCTCCTGAGTTCAGCGAAAGTTATTACGCAGCTTATGTCCTTTGCGTATTTTTCTGCTTCTCTTTTTTTGGAAACGCAGGGCCCGGCGAATACTATTTCAGTTTCCCCGCCGTAAATGCTTTTCATTATTCTGGCCGTGGCCACCATAGGCGAAACTATAGGCGCTATATTGCCCACAAGCGACGGATGATATTTTTCTATGTATGAAACCACGGCCGGGCAGGCGGAGCTTATATATTTTTTGCCCGGATTTTCATTTATCAGTTTTCTGTATTGAAGCGAAACTATATCGGCGCCAAATGACACTTCATTTACAAATGAAAAGCCGGCTTTTCTCAGCATACCGGCCAGCCGCAGCGGGTCGGTATCGCAGAACTCAACCGGAAAGCTCGGGGCAAGGCATATAGCCGCCTTTCTTCTGCCTTTGAGCATCTCTATCACGGCAGCGCTGGAATCCTTTATCTTTTTAGCCTGACGGCTGCACATTAAGGTGCAGTTTGCGCAGCTTATGCATCGCTCTTCTATTATTTCCGCCTGGCCCTGGCAAATTCTTATGGCTTTTGCCGGACAGCCCCTGACGCAGGTATAGCATGTCCTGCACAGCTCTTTTACAGTATATACCAGCGGATCTTCTTTCATATTCACCTGTCCTTTGTCGCTCTTGCCTTATACGATGTATGCAGAAGGTGATGACTTTTTTCTCCAAGCGGCTTGCCGAGAAAGTCCTTATAAAGCGTCTTTAAAGCTTTATTCGCGTGAGATACTCTAATCTTCTCAGCCGAGTCTATTTCATAAAGCGCTCTGGCCCTTTCAGAAACCGCTTTTTTATTTTGCGAAAAGGGCTGGCCGCCGCCGTTCACGCAGCCGCCGGGGCAGGCCATAACTTCGACGAAATCGGCTTCTTCAAGGCCTTTTTCAAGCGAGTCAAGAAAATCTTTCGCATTGCCGAGTCCGCTTAAAACAGCCAGTTTTATCTCTTTTCCGCCTATGACTGCTTTCGCTTTTTTCACGCCTTTAAGGCCCCTGACCTGCTCAAACTTCAGTTCTGCCAGTTCCTTGCCGGTCAAAAGATAATGCGCGGTCCTTACCGCGGCCTCCATAACGCCGCCTGAAGCGCCGAATATTTTGCCTGCGCCGCTTCTTTCCCCGAAAGGTAAATCCGCCTGAGAGGGTTTTATGTTTTTGAAATCAATGCCGAATATATTTATAAGTCTGGCCAGCTCTCTTGTTGTCAGAGATAAATCCACATCCTCAAAATCGCCGCCTTTCATTTCCGGCCTTTTTATCTCAAATTTCTTGGCAGTGCAGGGCATTATTGAAACCACGGCTATATCTTTGGGGTCTATGCCCTCTTTTTTGGCGTAATAGGATTTTATCACAGCCCCAAGCATTTGATGCGGGCTTTTACAGGTTGAAAGATTGTCTATCATTCCCGGATAAAAGGTTTCAAGATATTTGACCCAGCCCGGACAGCAGGAAGTGAACATAGGCGGTTTACCCTTATTCTTTATCCTTTCGGCAAGCTCTGAAGCCTCTTCCATTATGGTCAAATCAGCGGCGAAAGAGGTGTCAAATACGGCCTTAAAGCCCATTTCTCTCAAAGCCGAAACCATAAGTCCGTCCACATCCTTGCCCAAAGGCAGGCCGAACTCTTCGCCGAGAGAAACCGATACCGCCGGCGCATGCTGAGCGACAACATATTTTCCGCTTTCAAGGGCTCTTTTTACTGCTTCAATTGAGTTGTTCTCCATCAAAGCGCCTGTGGGACAGACTGTAACGCATTGACCGCAATTAACGCAGGAGGACACATTCAAAGCCGAATCAAAGGCGCAGGAAATTCTGCTTTTGAAGCCTCTCATTGAAAAATCTATGCAGCCGACCTTCTGAACCTCTTCGCAAACTCTGACGCATTTGCCGCAAAGTATGCATTTTTCCGGATCCCTGACTATGGAAGGGCCGGAAACGTCCATATTGATATCTCTTGAGATAGTCGGAAAACGCCTTTTGGTAACGCCGTATTTTCTGGCCAAAGCCAGCAATTCGCATTTATCCTGTTTGTCGCAGTAAAGGCAGTCGTCAGGATGAGAACCCATCAAAAGCTCTATGACGGTCTTTCTGGCGTTTATCACTCTCGGACTGTGAGTTTTAACCTTAAGCCCGGCCGTAACGGGAAGCGAGCAGCTTGTCATAAGGTTAGCCTGCCCCTCAACCTCAACCACGCAAACTCTGCAGGCGCCGGACGGGGCCATGCCTTCAAGATAGCATAAGGTGGGTATATCAAAACCTTCTCTTTTCAAAACGCTTAAAAGCATTTCTCCTTCAAGCGCTTCTATATCCTTGCCGTTTACATTTATTTTCATAGTTTCACCTCAGGAGACTTTAACAGCCGAGAACTTGCAGACAGTTTTGCAATTTCCGCAGGAGATGCATTTCTCCGCTATTATGTAATGCGGAGCTTTGGGCGCTCCTTTTATGGCCTGCGTCGGACATTGTTTCGCGCATAAAGTGCAGCCCTTGCATTTATCGGCCAGTATTGAGTACTCAAGCATATCGGCGCAGGCGCCGGCCGGACATTTCCTGTCAAAAATATGCGACTCATATTCGTCTCTGAACCATCTTAAAGTGGAAAGCACCGGATTCGGCGCTGTTTGACCAAGCCCGCAAAGACTGGTTTCTTTTATAACTTTGGCCAGATCTTCCAGCTCAATAATGCCCTCAAAACGCCTTAAGGCGTCCTGCGTTTTCTCATTTTTTCTGCTTCTGGTTATGGCCTCAAGCATATGAAGCATTCTTTTTGTGCCCTCTCTGCACGGTATACATTTGCCGCAGGACTCATTTTGAATGAAGTTCATAAAGTATTTGGCCACATCTACCATACAGGTGCTTTCATCCATTACCACAAGGCCGCCGGACCCCATCATGGCGCCGGCGCCTTTGAGCGATTCATAGTCAACCTGTATGTCTATGCCGCTTTCAGGTATGCAGCCGCCTGAAGGGCCGCCTATTTGAACGGCTTTGAACTTTCTGTCCTTTTCTATGCCGCCGCCTATATCAAAAATTATTTCCTTAAGCGTGGTTCCCATAGGTATTTCCACAAGACCGGTTCTTTTTACGGTGCCGGAGAGGGCAAATACTTTTGTGCCCTTGGAATTCGCCGTTCCCATTGAAGAAAAATACTCATATCCGCGGCTTATTATCTCTGCCACATTGGCAAAGGTTTCCACATTATTTATCACAGTCGGTTTTCCGAAAAGGCCTCTGGCGGCAGGATAGGGCGGCCTGGGCCTCGGCATGCCTCTTTTTCCTTCTATGCTGTGTATTAAAGCCGTTTCCTCTCCGCAGACAAAGGCGCCTGCGCCCATCTTTATTTTTATGTCAAAATCAAAACCGCTGTCATAGATATTTTCGCCGAGAAGGCCTTTGGCTCTGGCATCGGCCAGCGCTTTTTTGAGGTTTTTTACGGCCAGCGGATACTCGGCCCTTATATAGACATAAGCCTTATTGGCGCCTATGGCATAGCCGGCTATGCACATGCCTTCTATGACCCTGTGCGGATCGCCTTCTATAACCGCCCTGTCCATAAAAGCGCCGGGGTCGCCTTCGTCGGCATTGCAGATAAGATATTTTTCATGCGAGTCGGCTGCTTTGGCAAGCTTCCATTTTTTTCCTGTCGGGAAACCGCCGCCGCCGCGGCCCCTGAGCCCGCTTTTTTCCACACAATCGCAAACCTCATCCGGAGTCATTCTGGTTATCGCCTTTATAAAGGAAAGATAGCCGCCTCTGGCCGCATATTCTTCTATGGAAAGCGGATCCACTATGCCGCAGTTTTTCAAAACTATCCTTTTCTGCCTTGAAAAGAAAGGGTGCTCGTTTATAAAAGGCACGCCTTCCCAGGCGAGAGGGCCTTCAAATTGTCCCAGAAGATTTTCCTTCAGAGGACTGCCTGCAAATACGGATTCGGCTATTTTTTCGGCATTGTCTTCAAGAACTTTTGAAAAGCTTATCCTGTTTTTGCCGGGCATCGCAAAATCCACAAGCGGCTCGCCTGAACAGAAACCTATACAGCCGACTTCAACTATTTCTGCGTCTATATTTTTGGCTTTCAGAACGCTTTCTATTTTTTTTCTTGTTTTAGCCGCGCCTGCCGCCAGTCCGCAGGTGCCTGCCCCTATATAAATGACGGGTTTTGAAATCTTTTCTCTTCTTAAAACAGGCGCCGTCTCGTCTTCAGGGCTGCCGCCGAAAAAAGCCGAAGAAAATCTTTCCGCCGCTGCTGCCGGCAAGGCCGAGAGCTGTTTTTTAAGTTCCTGCTGTATGTTCATACTTTTTTCTCCCTGGCTTTTATGTCCTCTATTATTTTCCTGAATTTTTCTGCCGTTACCTGAGCATAGAATTCGCCGTTTACACTTATCACAGGCGCCAGGCCGCAGGCGCCCATACAGGCGACGGTTTCAAGACTGAAAAGGCCGTCCCTGGTAGTTTTTCCAGCCTTTATGCCCAGTATATCTTCGGCAGTTTTCAGGGCTGAAGCCGACCCTTTCACATGGCAGGCAGTGCCGCGGCATACCATTATGTGATACTTGCCCAGGGGCTCAAAGCGGAATTGATTGTAGAAGGTAGCCACGCCGTAAATCTTGCTGGCCGCAATCCCAAGATGCCTTGAGACTTCAAGCACCGACTCGCCGGAAATATAACCTTCGGCTTCCTGTATTTCCTGCAAAAGGCCGATAAGAGCGTCTCTCTTTCTGTTTTTGTTCTTTTCAAGTATTTCCTTAACTTTGCTCATATAATCTCCGGTTTCATATTCTTTGCGCAAAGTAAGCCGTTTTTTCTATGGACAGGGTTATGTCTATTTGATCCACGAAAACATCATTCGGCACGCGTATAGCCTGCGGCGCAAAATTTACTATTCCCTTTATGCCCGCTCTGACCAGCATATCGGCCGTTTCCTGGGCAGCCTCAGCCGGAACCGTAATTATGCCCACGCTTATGTTTTCCTTTTTCACGACCTCAGGCAGGTCGGAGATATGATACACCTTGCAGCCGCAAAAGATCCTGTCCGTTTTTTGCGTATCCGAATCAAAGGCGGCCGCTATCTCAAGGTTCGGTCTTCTTTTGAGGAAATAGAACAATATGGCCTTGCCTAGATTGCCCACACCTACAAGAGCCAGCTTCGTCTTCATATTGCATTTAACATGGCTGCACACCTGAGAGAAAAAGTCTTTTACCGGATACCCCTTTTGAGGCGTGCCTTCTATGTCAAACTCCATAAGGTCGCGCCTTACCTGCACAGCCGAAACTCCGACCTTCTGAGCAAGCTCATGCGAAAAGACGAAATGCTCGCCGTTAGCCATTTTTTCCTTGACCACCTCAAGATACTTAAGCAGCCTTTCTACAAGTTTTTCAGGAACTCTTTTCATATTACTTCTTGCCTTCAATATTTATCTCTTCCTTTTCAAGTGAAAGCATTTCATCCACCTTTTTAAGGAAGTCTTTGGGCTTTATGGGCTTTTCTATAAAAGCGTCAACAGGCAGAAATTCTCCATCCTTTTCGCCGAACTTCTGCGGGAAATGCTGATTTACCGAAGTGAGCATCATAACCGGAGTATATTTGACGCTTTCGTCTTTCCTTATTTCATAAACGGCATTGAAGCCGTCGGTGAAATCATCCATCATAACATCCATTATCACAAGGGCCGGTTTTACCTCTTTCACCTTTTTTACCCCGTCTTTGCCGTTAGAGGCCGTAAAAACTTCATGTCCGCGGCCGGTCAAAATAACCTCGCAGGTCTCCAGTATATCCTTATCATCGTCTACGCATACTATCCTTGCCATAACCACCTCCGTTATTTGCTTAACTTACAAGCTTTTTATTTCCTTTGTTATCGTTACTTTTGTAACGATGCTACAAACTTAATATAGCACATCGTTACTTTTTTGTCAAGCCCCCTAAAAATACTGATGAAAAATATTTTTTTCACAAAAGAATGAGGCGTCAAAGTTTAAAATTCCGTATTTTTTTTGCTCATAATTGGATGAATTGCCAATAGATTTTTAGTATAATATTTCAAAGCTTCTATTTTGGATTTCGGAGGAAGAAATGAAAATACATATTGTTGCTAGAAAAATAAAGCTCACAAAACCCCTTAAGGATTTTATAGAGTCAAAGGTTCAGAAACTTTATGATTATATAACGAACATAGTCTGGATACAGGTCGTGGTTTCTGTTGAGAAGAAAGTCCACACAGCCGAGATAGTCGTGCACGTAGGCCATCAGACCATGAAAGCGGCCGCTTCCTCGGATGATCTTTATTCAGCCATGGACAGGGTAATGGACAAAATAGAAACTCAAGTCAAGAAATATAAAGAGAGACTTTCTGAATTTAAGGCCGAGGATGTCTATTACTATAAGGAACTGCCCACAGCTTTTTCCCCCGAGATAAGATTCTCAGTTGTAAAGGATGTGCCGATAAAGCCCATGGCTAAGGAAGACGCCGTGGTTGAGATGGAAAAGCTCGGATACAATTTCTGGCTGTTTCTGGACAAGAAAACCAGGCAGATGCAAGTCGTGTTCAAAAGACTTGACAATTCCTACGGACTGCTTCAGCCGGTAAAAAAATAAGCGCGACCGCCCCTTGCGGCCGTTTATTTAAGAAGGATAAATGGAAAACCATATAACCGTAAGGGAACTTCTCAAAAAAAAGGGCAAGGCTCTGGGACTCAGGGTCATTTGCGGCAGGGATTCAATAGACAGAAAGATATCTGTAAGCGAACTTAACAGGCCCGGTTTGGCCATAGCAGGATATCTTGAGAAATTCCGTTCCGAGAGAATACAGATAATAGGCAAGGGCGAATACTCCTATTGCGAATCGGAAACACCGTCCAGAATAAAGAGAAATCTCTCAAAAATGCTTTCCTTTCCTGACATACCCTGCGTAATAGTTACCGGCGGAGTAAAATCATCCAAAACGCTTATTGACACATGCAAAAAATTCAAACTGCCTCTGCTGGAAACAAAACTTGAAACTTCAAGTTTCATAAGGGAACTCACGATATTCCTTGACGACAAACTGGCGCCTATGATGACCCTGCACGGCGTGCTGGTGAACGTATACGGTCTTGGAGTGCTTATACAGGGAGATCCCGGCATAGGCAAATCCGAATGCGCCATAGAGCTTTTAAAAAGAGGCCATATACTCATAAGCGATGATATAGTAGAGGTTAAACGGCGCATGGGCCATATTCTTATAGGCCGCTCGCCGGCTACCATCAAGAAATTCATGGAAGTGAGGGGCATAGGCATAATAGATGTTGAATTGCTTTTCGGCATAGGCGCCATAATGGAGCAAAGCGTCATAGAGATGCAGGTCTATCTGCAGTCTGCCGCGAATATGGATATGTCCAAATATGACAGAACAGGCCTTGAGGAAGAGAAAATAAGCATACTTGAAGTTCCTGTCCCTTCCCTAAAGATACCAGTCACTCCCGGCAGAAATCTCGCCGTACTGATAGAGATTGCCTCTTTGAATCAAAGGCTTAAGAACCAGGGCTATTTTGCGGTAAAAAAATTGAATGAGGAAATTCTCAGAAGAATGAAGGCAAAATGAAACAAACCATATTTATAATTACGGGCATGTCAGGTTCAGGCAAAAGCCAGGCCCTTAAATGTTTTGAAGACTTCGGCTTTTACTGTATAGACAATCTGCCGATTAAGCTGCTTGGACCTCTTTCAGAGCTTATAAAAAAAGAGAAACATTTCAGGAATATAGCCCTCGGACTGGATATAAGAGAAGCAAAATTCATGAACAATTTCACCGAAGAAATAAAAACGGCTGAAAAACTCGGGCTGAAAACAAAAATAATATTTCTCGACAGCGCCGATTCGGTGCTGCTGCAGAGATTTTCGGAAACGAGACACCGTCATCCTCTCGGCAAAAACATAGCCGACGCAATAAAAGCCGAGAGAAAAATCCTCTGCAGTCTGAAGGAAAAAGCCGACAAGGTCATAGACACGTCTAAACTCACTCTTGGTGAATTGAAGGAAAATCTTTCCGCTCTGCTTGAGCTTAAAAAAAGCACCGAAGTGAAAATATCTGTTTTATCTTTCGGCTATAAGTACGGGCTGCCGCTGGATGCCGACCTTGTTTTTGATGTGCGCTTTTTGCCGAATCCTTATTACGTGGGTTCATTGAAACATAAAACCGGCCTGGATAAACCCGTGCAGAATTTTATTTCAAGGCACAGGCCGTACAGGCAGTTCATAAAAGATTATACGGCCCAGATAAAAAAACTGCTGCCGCTTTATGTGAAGGAAGGCAAATCCTATTTGACCATAGCCATAGGATGCACAGGCGGAAAACACAGAAGCGTTTTCATAGCCCATACTATAGCTTCCAAACTCTCGGCGGCTGGATATTCGGTAAGCGAATATCACAGGGATATAAGAAAATAGTCCGGCTGCATTTCAGCAAGGCGGTAAAATGGTGAACATCATAATAATAACCCATGGCGATTTCGGCGCTTACATAACAGAGGCAGCTGAAAATATCGCCGGGCCACAGAATGAAGGTGTGAAAAACATTTCCGTTTCGCCGAAAATGTCCCTTCAGGCCGTCAATGAGCTGGTGGAGAAAGCGGCGAAAGAATATTATTCCGGCGACGGCCTGATATTTTTAACCGATATGCCCGGAGGAACGCCGATGAATGTGGCTTTGCCTCTGGCTGCCCGTCTTGAAAAAGCGGCCGTCATATGCGGACTTAATTTGAGCATGGCCGTATCTGCCTTTGCAAACAGAAAGAGTCTGGCTTTTGAGCCGCTTGTGGAGAAAATACAAAATGACGCCAGAAGGGCCATATGCGAGGTAAAAGGTCTTTTAAAGAAACAATGAATTGAGGGAGATTTTATGTCCATAGAGCTTCTTAGAGTTGATGACAGACTTATACACGGACAGGTTGTTGAGGGCTGGGTGCCTGAGCTTAAAATAAACGAGATAGTGGTCGTGTCGGACGAGGTTTTTTCAGATGAAATAAGAAAGACCATAATGAGATTTTCCGTGCCGGAAAATGTTGAACTGGTTTTTTTGAAAGTGGCGCAGGCTGCTGAAAAGCTTGAAGAAATACAAAAAAACGGCTCTCTTAGAGTTTTAGCCCTGTTTTCAAATCTTTCAGACGCCTATGAGACTCTTAAAAACATGAAGACGGCTAAAACTTTGAACATAGGCGGCATACATTATTCAGCCGGGAAGAATTTCTCCCTGGGAAAGGCCATTTTTTTAAGCGAAAGCGACTGTATGGACCTTAAGAGAATAGATGAATTGGGGATAAAGATAGAAGGCAGAGGCGTGCCGCATGACAAACCCTCTGATATTCTGCAGTCTATAAAATAAATGGAAACCAAAGAACTGCTATACATCTGCGCTGCAGCCGGACTTTTGAACCTCGAAACCATTCAGGCCGGACAGTTTTTGATTTCAAGACCGTCTTTTGCCGGTTTTATACTGGGCCTTATCTGCGGCTATCCTTTACAATGCTTTTTTGCCGGACTTCTTATTGAGGCGATATACCTTGATTATACTCCTATAGGCGGAGCTGTGCCTCCCAACGGCGCGGCTGCCTGCGCCGTATTTGCCGGGCTTGCCGACAAATCCTATGAATGCTTTTCAATTTGCTTTTTCATAGCCCTTTTTTCAGGCTTCATATATGCGGCAGCCGACAGAAAAATAAGGGAAATGAAAAATGCCTGGAATGAGTTTTATCAAATGGAAATAAAAGAGGGAAAATTTAAGCCGGCGGTATGGATAGCGACTTCTCTGCTTGCCGATTTTACGGTTTTGTCTGCATCCTGCGCCATTTTCATAATCATTTTGCGGCCGCTGCATTCATTCCTTTACAGCTATCCTTTTCTCAGAAGCTGGATGGAAACCGCTTTTCTTGCTGTTCCCTTCATAGCTTTCTCTTCCTTTTATTTCAGGCTGGCCGGCCAGGTGAGGAAAAATGCCTGAATTCTGGAAGATATTTTTCAGAAGCTTTTTTATACAAGCCGGCTGGAACTATATGAAGTTTCAAAATCTCGGATTCATTTTCGCTTTAGAGCCGGTCCTAAAGAGAATACATAAGGGCGAAGAGCTTAAACAGGCTTATCTGAGACATATTGAGATTTTCAATACTCAGCCTTATATGGCCGGCTTCGTACTGGGAAATGCGGCGGGCATGGAGGAGAAAAAAATTGACGGCCAACAGATACTTAAAATCAAGCAGTCTCTAGCCTGCGCCTACGCTTCTATAGGAGACAGAATATTCTGGGCGAGGCTGAGAATAAGCGTTTTTCTGGCTACCATACTTTTATATTTCCTTCTTACCGTTTTACAAATTCTACCGCCGGTGAAGGCGGCCTTATTCGCGCTGGCCGTACCTACGGCGCTTTACTGCGCCTTTTCAATTTACATAAGAGCCGCCGGCATCAAAAAAGGGTATCTATGCTCCGGTTCAGGATACTGCGGCCTTGATTTTTTAGACTGGAACAAAATAATAAAGGTTTCAAGCAGGGCCAACTTTGCGATTCTTGTGGTCATAATTTTTTACGGCCTGTTTTCAGCAATAGTTTACAGGACAGGCTTTTCAAAGGACAATGATCTTTTTGCCTTTGAATTTCTTTTTGTTATCACGGCAGTTTTGGCGCAGAGACATTTCAGGGCGCAGAAAAAGCCGCTCACATGGACTTTATTTTCATGTTTTGCCGGCGCCCTGGTTTTTGCCCTGCTCAAAAGATTTTTCGCCTGAAAAGAGGAAATTTTATGATTAAAAAAGACTTGAAGGTCATAAACAAACAGGGAATACATGCCAGGCCAGCCGGCCTTATCTCAAGGACGGCCTCGCAATTTGAAAGCGAAATAAAACTTATAAAGGAAGGCTATGAAGTAAATGCCAAAAGCATAATGGGGCTTTTGACTCTGGCGGCGGCCTGCGGCTCTGTAATAACTGCAACGGCCTGCGGAAAAGATGAAAAGGACGCCATAGAGGCGCTGGAAAAAATTTTTGCCGCCGGTTTTGACGAATAAGGAGATGCCATGATAATAAAGAAGGGCATAGGCGCGAATATAGGAATAGCGATAGGAAAGGCCTATCTTGTCAAGGAAGACAGCGTTTTGATAGAAAAACTGGACCTGCCCAAGGACAGAATCAAGCCTGAAATAAAAAGATTCAAGGAAGCCATAGCTAAAACGAAAGAAGAGCTGAATGTCATAAGAGAGCAAATACTTAATTCTCTCGGCAAAAATCACGCCAAACTTATAGACGCTCATCACATGATCTTAATGGACCCGCTCATAACAAAGGAAGTGCCCGAACATATAGCGACCTTCAGCGTAAATGCGGAATTTGCTCTTTCCGAAAAAATAAGCGCAACCATAAAAAAATTCGAAAATATAGAAGACCCCTTTTTCGCCGAAAGGAAAAACGAGATAATGGATGTGGCCAAAAGGATAATGGCCAATCTTTCCAATGAAACAAAAATGGAAATAAAAGATCTGAAAGAGCCGTCAATAATAGTGGCGCACAATATATATCCTTCCGACACTCTGCAGATAAGAAAAAGCGACAAGGTAATGGCTTTCTGCATGGATATGGGGTCAAAATCCAGCCATACGGCGATATTTGCGCAAAGCATAGGCATACCGGCTGTAGTCGGCCTCGGAGATATTTCAAGGATAATAAAGCAGGGAGATATGCTGATAGTCAACGGCGAAGACGGCACCGTCACAATAAACCCTCTTCCTGAAATGATTGAAGCGGCAAAAGCGAAGATGGCCGAATTGAAAAAGAAAGAATCCTATCTTCTCAAGATGAAGAATTTAACCACGGCCACCAGAGACAGCAGGAAAATAAACCTTATGGTAAATCTGGACCCCCAGGACGACCTTTCTGAATTCAAGAAAAACAATACGGACGGCGTCGGCCTTTTCAGAACCGAATTTCTTTACATGAACCGAAACAGCATCCCCAATGAACAGGAGCAGTACGAGATTTACAAAAAAGTTCTTTCCTGCGAGCCGAAGCTTCCGGTCACGATAAGAACAGCCGATATAGGCGCGGACAAGGCGTCAAATATCGGCATAAAGGGAATAAAAAATGAGGAAAACCCTTTTATGGGCTTCAGGGGCATAAGGCTTTTCCTCAAATATCCTGACCTGATGAAAACTCAGATAAAAGCGATACTCAGAGCCGCTTATGAAACGCAGGCGCAGATAATGCTTCCAATGGTCACCTCGATCGGAGAGCTGATAACCTCAAAAAAGATAATAAGCGAAGCCAAAAATGAGCTTTTGTCTCAGGGTCTTGAATTCAAAAGCGATATACCTGTGGGCATAATGGTGGAAGTCCCGGCGGCCGCGCTTATGCTGGATCAGTTTCTCAATGAAATAGACTTTGTTTCAATAGGCACGAACGACCTTGTGCAGTATCTGCTCGCCGTTGACAGGGTCAATCAGTATGTATCGGAACTTTATGATCCCTATCACCCTTCTGTAATAAGAGTGCTTAATCTCATCATACAGACGGCCCACAAAAAGGGCAAAAAAGTCTCTGTTTGCGGAGAGATGGCCAGCGATACATACGGCTGCGCTGCGCTTATAACGCTGGGCGCGGATTCGCTGTCCGTGCCTCTTAAAATGCATCTTAAGGTCAAGGAATTCATAAGAAATTCAAGCTATGAGAAGCTGATATCTTTAAGACAAAGACTTTTAAACATTTCCGATTCTCAGGAAATAACGGAAATATTCAAAGGAATATGAGACAATGAAAAATATCAGGAATTTTTCCATTATTGCGCACATAGACCACGGCAAGTCAACGCTGGCGGACAGGTTCATAGATATAACAAAAGCCATACCTGAAAGGGCGATGAAAGAGCAGTTTATGGACGCTATGGAGCTTGAAAGAGAAAGAGGCATAACGATAAAAGCCAAAACCATAAGAATGGATTATAGATCAAAGACCGGCGAGAAGTATGTATTCAATTTGATAGATACTCCGGGACATGTGGATTTCGCCTATGAAGTCTCAAGAGCTCTGGCGGCCTGCGAAGGCGTGATATTGCTTGTGGACGCCACTCAGGGCGTAGAAGCCCAAACGCTGGCTCATGCGCATCTGGCCCAAAGCCTGAACCTGAAGATAATTCCAGCCATAAACAAACTGGATTTGGAGCACGCCAATCCGGATGCAGTTGAAGAGCAGATTTGGGAAATATTAAAAAACCCCTCGGAATGCTCGAGAATAAGCGCCAAGGACGGAAGGTCCGTATCGGAGCTTATGGAAAGGGTCATAAGGGATATTCCGGCGCCGGCTGGAAACCCGGGCGGGCCATGCAGGGCTCTGGTTTTTGACTCCGTATATGACTCCTATAAGGGCGTCATAATATACACAAGAATTGTTGACGGCGAATTAAGGCCCGGGCAGCAGATAGCCTTGTATTCAACCGGAAAGATTTACAAAATAGAAGAGGTGGGCTGGCTGACCCCAAAGATGACTCCGGCGCAGAAACTTTCGGCCGGAGAGGTCGGCTATATAGTCGCCGGAATAAAGAACATACATGACATCAAAATGGGCGATACTATTTGCGACAAAAATCAAATTTCGGCAGTAAATCCTCTGCCGGGCTATAAGGATGTGAAGCCGGTGGTATTTGCGGGCTTTTTCCCGGTGAATACCTCCGATTATCCTTTGCTCAAAACAGCCATAGAAAAACTTAATCTTACCGATTCATCATTCACCTATCAGGGCGAAACATCCAAGGCTCTGGGCTTCGGCTTCAGACTAGGCTTTATGGGCCTGCTCCATATGGACATAATAAAGGAGAGGATAGAAAGAGAATTCAATGTGCCTGTTATAGTCACAAACCCAAATGTGGTTTATAAAGTAGAGGCGAAGGTTTCTCTTCACTCAAAGGAAAGAAAAAAATTTGAAGTCACAAATCCGAGCGATTTCCCCCATTACGGCGATATTTTAAGCGTTGAAGAGCCTTATGTTCTGGCCTCTATAGTCACCCCTCTTACCTATATGGAAAACATACTCAATCTGCTCAAGGAAAAAAGAGGAGAGCATATAAGGATAGAGTACATTTCCTCGACCAGAGTCCTGATAGAGTATTATCTTCCGCTTAGCGAAATTATTCTGGATTTCTATGACAAACTGAAATCGGTATCCAAGGGTTTCGCCTCTTTTGACTATGAACAGGCCGATTACAGGGTTTCTGATATGGTAAAAGTTGAAATGCTGCTTCACTCAGAGCCCGTTGACGCTCTCTCATTCATAGTGCATAAATCCAAGGCTCATACAGCCGGCAGGGCCATGTGCGAAAAGCTTAAGGAGCTGATTCCAAGGCATATGTTTGAAATAGCCATACAGGCGAGAGTTGAAGGCAGAATTTTATCCAGAGAAACCATCCCGGCGATGAGAAAGGACGTTCTGGCCAAATGTTACGGCGGAGACATAACAAGAAAGAGAAAACTTCTTGAAAAACAGAAGGAAGGCAAAAGAAGGATGAAGCTTTTGGGTTCCGTCGAAATACCGCAGGACGCCTTTATGTCCGTTCTTAAGATAAACCAGGGCGAAAATAAAGAGAAAAAAAGCTGAAATTTTGCCCGCAATATCTGCATCTGTCTTCAATGCTTCATCCGTGCTCTATATGCTAAAATAGACTTATAAAGAGGATTTTATGGAAGAAAAACTTTTCTGGGTCGGCATTCTTGTCGGACTTCATCTGCTTTTAAGCGGGGAATTTAAGAAAAAAAACAAATTTGAAAATGAAAAATTTTCAATACTGTGGCACAGGACCTTTCTGGCTATTTTCGCCTTTTCTTTCGGTCTGCTCTTGTCCGTAGTATTTGACAACAGGAACGGCGAAATAGTCACAGCCCAGCTTTTCACCTTAAAGCAGATAATAACCGGCTTGATAGCGGCCATGCTGGGATGGATTTATCCGGATTTACCTTTTTTCAAGCAGGATAAACAGAAAAAGCCCGGCGAGCTTGCGGCTTATCTCAAGAAAGATTTTGAGTGGTCTGAAACTCTTTTTTCCGCCGTTATCATGGCCTCTATCGTAATGTATATTTTCCTTCAAGCCTTCAAAATACCCAGCGGTTCAATGAGAACAACCTTTCTTGAAGGGGATCATCTGTTCGTCAATAAACTGATATACGGAGTAAGAATTCCCTTCACTGAGAAGAAAATACTCAAATTGAGGGATGTAAAAAGAAGAGATATTGTAATATTCAGATTCCCCAGCGAGGACCCGCAGGAATTTCAATGCGGCGGCAGCCAGTACGGCAAGGATTTTATAAAAAGGGTTATAGGCCTTCCGGGCGATGTCATAGAGATCAGAGACGGCATGGTTTTCGTCAACGGAGAGAAGCAGGATGATGAAACCTATGCAAGATTTGTCGATTCACAAAGATACCCGAAGGCCGGCGGAAATATAACCAGAGAAATGTTTCAGAAATACTGGGAAACCAGAGAAAGCGGAAAACTCTTCTCAGATTTCGTAAGAGATAATTTCGGACCTGTAAAGGTGCCGCAGGGACATTATTTCGTCATGGGCGACAACAGAGACCGCTCCTGCGATTCCAGATATTGGGGGCCTGTGCCTCAGCTTTATATCAAGGGCAAGCCTCTAATAATATACTGGCCTCCCGCGAGAATAGGCGTTCCTGAATAATGAAATTAAGCGAAATAATAGGCAAAAGAAGGACTTTCTCCTTTGAGTTTTTCCCTCCGAAAGATGAAAGCCAAAACGAGGCTTTTGCCGCAAACTTAAAGGACCTTATACCGCTGAAACCGGATTTTGTTTCAGTTACCGATACCGGCTATTCCGCCGCCAAATACAAGCATCTGGCTTTGTCCATGCTTTTAAAGCAAAAAGCCGGCTTTGACGTCATACTGCATCTTACCTGCGTAAACAGCACGGGAAAAGAGATAGAAACTATCCTTGAAAAAGCCCATGTAAGCGGAATAGAAAACATTCTAGCCTTAAGAGGCGACAAGGACCCGGACAAGCCAATATTGCCCGGGGATTTCTGCTATGCCAGCGATTTGCTCAAAAAAATAGATATGAAAAAATTTTGCGCAGGCGCGGCTGCTCACCCGGAAAAACACCCCCTGTCGCCGTCATTGAAACATGATATAGAAATATTGAAATTAAAACAGGACCTCGGCGCCTCATTTTTTGTAACCCAGCTTTTTTTTGACAATGAGGTTTTCTTTAGATGGAGAGACGAACTTTTGAAAAATGGAATTACAATTCCCGTGGCGGCCGGCATAATGCCGCTCTCTTCTCCCTCCTCTATTGAAAAAATAGAAAAAAAAGCAGGAAAAATTTCAAAGCCCAGAGAGCTTGTTGAGATTCTGGAAAAATATTCAAATGACAAGGACTCCTTCTTTAAAGCCGCAGCGGATTTTTCGGCCAGGCAATGCATGCAGCTTCTTGAAAACGGCATCAATGCCCTTCATTTTTTCACATTTAACAGGGCCAAAGCGGTAAGAGAGATAATGGGGGCTTTAAAATGAGAAAGGAAATTTTGAAAAAAGAGATCGCCGATTATTCCCGGCGGCTTAAAGAGCTTGGATTTTTATCCGGCTTTTCCGGAAATATAAGCGCAAAAGTTTCAGATAAGAATTTTTTAATAACAGCTTCAGGCATCGATAAGGGGAATCTCTCCAAAGAAAACATTTGTGAAATGGATGTCTCAGGAAAAGTCCTTTCTGCAAAAAAGCCGTCAAGCGAATGGCGGCTTCACGCTTTCATATACAAAAACTTTCCGAAAGTAAATGCCGTAATTCATACTCATCCGCCGTTTATATCTGTTTTTTCCTGCTCAAAAATAAAGATAGACAAGCCTCTTATGGCGGAATTTGAGATAATGCTGAAAAAATTGCCCAAAAGCGCTTATTTCACGCCCGGCTCGCCTGCTTGCGAAAAAGCTGTCGCCAGGGCATGTAAAACTTCTCAAACGGTGATTTTAGCCAATCATGGACTGCTTGTTTACGCGCGAAATCTTAAAAACGCTTTCGCCCTTACCGAGGAGGCGGAGCATTTCGCCAAAATTTACTGGCTTTCCATTATTTTGGGAAGAAGCGAACCGATAAAAAAAAGCAAAATTCCTGAACTTCAAAAACTTGCCGAACAATTTGATCTTTAAAGGTACGGCGCGAAAAGGCTTCTCGCCTGTGAAATCGTTTCTATTTTCATAAACTCGCTTCTAAGCAGTGTGGCCCGCCTGAAATTTTTAAGCCACAGGCCGACCAGTTTTCTTGAAGTTATTATCCCCTTTCTTTCCCCGCATACAGAACAGTTCAATTCCAGAAATCTCATAAATAAACTTAATCTCTCTTTTTCGCCGGCTTCTTCAATTTCCAGTCCGCTTAAAAATTTTTCAGTTTCCCAGAATATCAAAGGATTTGTTACGGCTCCCCTTCCGACAGACAAAGCGTCCGCACCGGTTTTCTCAAACATATCGGCGGCCGACTGCGCAGAAATGACGCCTCCGTTGACTATCAGAGGAATTTTCAATATTTCCTTTATTCTCCGGCCAAGCTCATAATTTACCGGTCCGCTGTGAACCTGCGCGACAGTCCTGAGATGTATATGAAGACAGGCTATTCCGCAATCGGCCAGATTTTTGGCTATTTCCAGCGCGTTCTCCCTGCCGGCTTCAAAGCCGGTCCTTATCTTTACAGATAAAGGGATTTTCACCGCTTTAGCGACGGTTTCCGTTATCCTGTAAAGTAATGGCGGATTTGACATAAGGGCTGCGCCGGCGCCTGTTTTCAAAATTTTCTTCATAGGGCAGCTGGCATTTATCTCAATCATATCGCAGCCGGTTTCCTGGGCTTTGAGCGCGGCGGTTTTCATTATTTCTTCATCTGCGCCGAAGATCTGCTCGCAGACAGGCCTGTCATCTTTTATGGCGGCTATTTTAAGCGTTTTAAGATTGCCTCTGGCCAGGCTCTGAGCCGAAACCATCTCCGTAAAAACCATGCCGGAGCCGCTTTCAAGGCATATCTTTCTGAAAGCGTAATTGGTAATGCCCGCCATAGGGCTTAAAAAAATATTGTTCTTTGTCTCAAAATTTTTGAATGAGATTTTTTTAAGATAAGGCATTAATTGTTCACAAAATATTCGCCGTCATGGCCGGCTGAAAAATCTTTTTCATCCCTGTTTAAGACTTCATAAATCTCTTTTTTAGAGCCGCCTATTTTCTTTAAAATTTCTGCTTGAAACCGGCAGGCCTCTTTTTCGGCTTCAAGAAAACCTTCAAATGTTTTTCCTTCATAAAAAACTATAGGCTTAAGCTTGTAATCCTTTTTCTCGCCTGGCTCGGGAACGATAATTTCGTTTTTCTTTGCGGCTTTGGCCGACACTTCCTTATAGGCGTGCCAGGCATTATGGGCTATTATCCCTGCCAGCCAGGTGAGGCTTCTGGAAGCGTGATCTTGCGAAACGGCCACCACCGGAACCGCTTCATCAAAATAAAAGCCAGTGCGGCGTTCCTGCCTTATTTCAAAGACATACTTTCTTATGAAGTAAAAATCTTCCTTATCAGCCATCCATATTATCTTCAGAGCCTGTTTGGCGTTTTCCTTGAAATTATCATCGCCTTTGATTTGAAGAGAAAAAGAAAATGATCCTTCTTCATTCCCGGCGTTTTTGGGAGTTTCGGCTTTGAAGGATGGATTAAGCGGAGCAGAAGCTTTTTCCCCTTCATTTTCCAAAGGCCTTGTCTTGTAATAAATAAGAGCGCTTAATATCAACAAGGGCAGAATGGAAATAAAAAAATGCTTCGCTTTGCCGCCTGACATTTTTATTATTTGTCAAAAGCTTTGAGATATGAGGAGTAAAAAGCTTCTATCTCTTTATCAGGATTTTCAAATTCCAGTATATGCTTTTTACATCCTCTTCTGGAGCAAATCTGAACCTGGCCGCCCTCTTTCAGATCAAAGGCCACCATTTGCGCGCCGCATATATCGCATTTTCTGAGACTTTTGAGATCAGCCTTGCAATGCGGACATCTGAAGCCGGCGATTTTTCCGATGGGCACATTTATATCGGTTTCAACTTCATAGCTGCCGTAAACAGAGCTTAGATAAAGAGGAGAATTTTTGCCTGCATAAGTGAGCTTCACGGCAACTGAAGGATGCCCTCCAAGTTTCTTGCTTTTATCCATCAGGGATTTTCTGCAATGCGGACATTTTAAAGACAGGTTTATCATAAGCGCTCTCCTTTGAGACAAATTATACGGATATGATAGCAAATTTAATTATTTCCTCAGGAATATTTATTCGTATCTCAAGGCTTCTATCGGCGAAAGTTCTGAAGCCTTCTTGGCCGGCCAAAGACCGAAAATTACACCGACAGCCGCGGAAAAGCCGAAAGACATTAAAATTGAAGACATTGAAACATAAACTGCCCACTTGGCAGCTTTCGCTATTATGAAAGCGGCTCCGGCACCCAGAGCTATGCCTATGAATCCGCCGGTTATTGAAACTAAAACGGCTTCTATCAAAAATTGCAAAAGAATGGCTCTCTTTGTCGCGCCTATTGCTTTTCTAAGGCCTATTTCCTTGGTTCTTTCAGTGACGCTTACAAGCATTATATTCATTATGCCTATGCCGCCCACTATAAGCGAAATGCCCGCTATTATTCCCAGAAGAGCGCCGAATGTTTTGGCCGTTTGAGAAAACATAGCCTGTATATCCGACATATTCATTACGCTTACCGGATCTTCTTTGTTTTCGCCTGCGCCCAGCTCTTTTCTCATAAATGAGGTTATAGCCCTCATTGCCGGCTGAGTATTTTGCGGCAGATCTATTTCAACCCATATCAAATCCGCATATTCTTTTCCAAAAAGTATATTCATTGCCGTATTCAAAGGCACAATAACCATATCGTCCTGGTCTCTCATTCCGGCGGCGCCTTTGGCCGGCAAAACTCCTATGACCGTAAAATTCTTCCTGTTTATCTTTACAGTTTTTCCTACCGGATTTTCCTCGCCGAACAGATTATTTACGACGGTCTGGCCGAGCAAAACCACTTTTTTCATGCTTTGATCTTCGCTTTTGGAAAAAAACCTGCCGTAATAAGGAATTGAATTCCGCATATACGGATAGGCATAAGTGGCGCCCAGCACCGTGGTCCTGGTATTTTTCTGTCCGTATACCACCTGAAGAGAGCCCTGCACATTGGCGTCAGTGTTCTTGATATAGCTGAATTTGCTCTTAAGGGCATCGGCATGGGAAGGCTTCATTCTGCTTACAACTCCCCTCCCCATTGAGATTCCGCCCTGAGACATATTGCCCGGCATAACAAGAAGCAGATTGGCGCCCAGAGATGAAAGGCTGTCCTGTATGGCCTTCTGCGCGCCGCGTCCTATGGCAAGCATGGCTATAAGAGAGGCCACGCCTATTACTATGCCCAGCATAGTTAAAAGCGATCTTATTTTATTTGCAAATATGGACTTAATTGAGGCCTGAATATTTTCATAAACCTCCTGAAAATTCAAAAAAGCGGATTTAACGGCAATTTTTTTCTTTTCAGGATTTTCAGAGGAGGCGTTTTGCGTTTTTCTCTTATCTTCAAAAATTTTCCCGTCTTTTATCTTTATTATTCTGTCGGCCCATTGAGCTATGTCAGGCTCATGCGTCACGAGTATTACGGTTATGCCCTTTTCATTTAATTTCTTGAAAACAGACATTATTTCATTTGACTGATCGCTGGCTAGATTGCCCGTTGGCTCATCTGCAAAAATTATGGAGGGATTATTGACCAGAGCCCTGGCTATGGCGACTCTCTGCTGCTGTCCTCCTGAAAGCTGATTCGGCTTATGAAACAGCCTGTCGCCAAGCCCCACCTCCCTTAAAAGAGCCGCCGCTTTTTCTTTATCGTTTTTTTCATAAAGGTATATCTGCGGCAAAGCGACATTATCCAGAGCCGACATTTTGGAAAGAAGATTGAACTGCTGAAAGACAAAGCCTATTATCTTTGCTCTTAAATAGGCGGTTTCCGCGTCAGAAAGATTTGAAACTTCGCGGCCGAAAATTTTATAGCTTCCGGATGTCGGCTTATCAAGCAGGCCGAGTATATGCATAAGAGTGGACTTGCCGGATCCGGAAGGCCCCATGATGGAAACGAATTCACCCTGTTTGATTTCAAGAGAAAGTCCCTTCAATACCTCAAGGTCTTCATCTCCCATTCTGTAAATTTTCCTAATGTCTTTTATCTCTATCATCTGGCCTTTCTTATGGCTTCCCTTGCCTGGCCTGTGGGACGCTTCGGCATAAACGGAGAAGAGTTATTGTCTTTTCTGGCCTGAGGCTTATAGTTCTTTACTTCAATATAAACGGGATCAGATGGCTCAAGCCCGGACATTATTTCAGTTTTACCCTCATATTCGGCCCCTGTTTTAACTTCTTTTTTGACAGGATTCTTTTTTGAGTCAAAACCGGTTATTATATATGTGTTTCCTTCCGGCGAATAAACAATGGCGCTGGAAGGCACAAGCAGGGCCTTGCGGCCGCTTGAAACCTCTATTTTTATGTTCGCTGTCATTTGAGACTTAAAAAATTCAGGCACAATGTAAGGCCTTATTTTCACCTTGTAGATTATTACATTGCTGCTGTTTTTGCCTTCATCTAAAATCTGGAAAACTTCGCCTTTGACGGCTTTGTCCGGATAAGCGTCAAGTTTTATTTCAGCCTTCTGCCTGTTTTTTACCTTGCCTATATCAGATTCATCCACGCTGGCCACGGCTATAAGCGAATCCGACATGGCAAAAAGCACAGTGGAAGCTCCGACTGTCTGGCCTTCAACGATATTCCTGAGTATTATCCTTCCGCTTATGGGCGCTATTATTTTTATCGGTTTATAGGCCTCCTTCCAGTACTCATATTCTTTATCGCCCATGGCCCTGGCCGAGTCCAGTATGGCCACCCTGTCCTGCGAGCTCATAAGAGCCAGAACATCGCCGGATTTTACATTTGAGCCCTCTTCTATGAAAATTTTTTCTATTCTTCCCGACGACGGAGGAAGTATCTCAACGCGGTTTAAGGGCTCTATCTGGCCTGTAGTGTCAACAAACTCTTTTATCTCCCCGAAAGCCGCCTTTTCAGGCATATATTTTTTTTCTTCGCCTTTATTTTCCTTTTTAAAAAATTTCCAGCCGGCAAAAACGACGGCCAGCGCCACCAGCAAAGAAAAGAAAATTTTCTTTTTCATATTTTCACCTCAAATTGAATCTTTCCCCACAAGCCTTTCAAGAGCTATTTTTTTAAGCCCGGCATTCTTCATATACTCCAGATAATTCAGCTTGGAGTCTATCATGTTCTGCTCCAGATTCTCAAGATTTATGAAGCTCAGCTTACCTGCCATATACTGTATCTGGCCTTCCTTATACCTTTCCTCGTCAGCCGTTTTAAGAGACAAATAAACTCTAGCCGTATCCAGAGCGTTCTCAAAATCCCTAAGATAGTTTTTTAGATTTTTTTCATAGGAAAGCCGCGCGTCATTAAGTCTCTCTCTAGCGGCTTTGACCGAATTTCTCAAAGAAGAGACATTGGAATAGTAATAAAAAGGGCCGCCGGAAAAAAGCGGCAGTGAAGCTGAAAGCCCCAAAGACCAGGATTTGTCCCGCGGAAATTCGCTTTTTCCCGAATAGCCGAATGAGCCGGAAGCTTTAAAGGAAGGCAGGGCGTCATAGCGTCCTGAAGCCAGCTTTTCCTCGGCCTGCGCCAGGTTCTTCTCATAAACAAGCAAATCGGGATAATTTGGAGAAAGCTTTTTCAGCTGCTCATAGGAATATCCGCCGTCTGAATCGTCAAGATTATATGAAACCTCAAAGGGTTCCCTGTATTCCTCGCCCATGATCCGCGAAAGCTCCTCGGCGTAATTTTCAAGCTCTCTTTTTGAGCGCCTTAAACTCAATTCAGCCATTTGCGCCTGCGCGGAAGAATAAAGCATATTGCCCCTTGATTCCATTCCGCTTTCATATTTAAGGGCTATAAGTTTGGCGTTTTCCTTTCTTATTTCAAGTATTCTCTCGCTGACTTTCACTTTTTCCTGCGCGAAATAAAGATTTATATAAGCCGTAAGAAAGTCCTTTCTTAAATCGCAAAGGGCCGCCTTGTAAGAAACTTCGGCCGATTCAAAGGAATATTTGGATATTTTTATTGATGAAAGAGTTTTAAGGTTAAAAATTTCCTGTGAAGCCGACAGCGAAGCTGAGAATCTGTTTGAAACGGAAGAATTGTCTCCCCCGGCCCTTGAAAAGGAATTGGATATTGAAATCTGCGGCAAATAAGCGTTTATTGAAGAAAGGTAAGAATACTCCTGCTGCTTTTTTTCATATTCTTTGGCTTTCAAAGACTGATTTTTAGTCAGCGTCTTTGTCCAGGCTTCTTTGAGGGAAATGGTCTTTTGCTGGGCAAAGGAGGAAAGGCTTATAAACAGAAAAAAAAGAGTTAAAAAGTTTCTCATCTTGAATATATAACGAAAAAAGCGAAAATTTATTGCATTCATTGTTTACCTACCGGTAAGTAAATATTACAAATTAGAAAGGATTATGTCAACAAAAAAGCCGCGGATAAGAATCCGCGGCCTTTCAAATATACTCAATCTTTAATCGCTGAGCGTTGAGGGCTCGGCGAACCTTTCTCTCATAGCATTGACTTCGCCGATGGTGGCGGAGAAATTATTGTCTTTTGAGTTCATATAGGAATAGGTTTCGGTCACATCTTTCTCGCCTTTAACCCTTTTATCCGTATGAACATAAACTTCGGCGGATATATTTTGTTTTGAAACAAGCTGTATGGCGACTTTGAAGAAATCCTCAAAGCCCATTTTGCTCTTGCTTCTGCCCGCAGAGACGGCGGCAAGTTTCTCGGACCTCTCCTTCCAGTCGGATTCATCTCTTACTGAGAAAATATCTCTTATCAGACAGGTGGCCGTATAGGCCATATCTCTCATTATATCCAGAGGGTTAACGCCGTTATCATTGTCAAAAGCGTTCACGCCGAGTATTTTTGAAGCCTGCTTGTAGTCGTACTCAACGACATTTTTTGAGTTAACCTTGAACAGGTGAGCAACCTTTTTAAGAAGCTCGCTTTCAGATTCTCTCATCACATTAAGGTAAGCTTTAAGCAGATTTTCAGCCGGCGCGTATATAAGCTGTTTTATGCCTTCGGCTGAAAACATAAGCCTGAAAGAAACCACGCTGGCCTTATAGGTCTTGGAAGGCGCAGTATCTTCAAAAGGATCAAAGCCCTCGGGAAGCGGACTGGCCGGGAAGATATTGTCAACAGGCAAGACAAGCTCATCGGTTGTGCCATCGCCGTTTACTCCGGCGTATTTGAGCACATTGTTTATCCTGTGTATTATATCTCTGGCTGTGCCCTCGCCCTGCCTCACAAAACCTACATTATGCTGAAATAAAAGTACAGGGTCTGAAGCCCCGCGCTCAGTTTCTTTGTTTATGATATAAACGTTCTTATCGCTGTTGTATTTTATCATTGTGCCTACGAAAGGTATATTTATGGATGAGCCGTTGGAAACCCTGCCAGCCTGGCTGACATGCATAACTCCGTCTTTTGTATTCATGCTTTGATATCTGTTGTATGAAGTAGTCCAGGAATTTTCATGATTGTGTATGACAGGCACGGCTATATTAAGATTGTCGCTGTGACCGTGATAATGATTGGCGCCGGCAAAAGAGGCGTCAACGCCGAGAGCGTCTTCGGCTTCATTTACCACCTGATTCATTCCGTTTAAGCCCTGTGTGACATCCGCAGCCTCAGTAAATTCATTAAACTTCAATCCCAGCTCTATGAATCTCTTTATATAGCCGAGATCGCCCTTTAAGAAGGAAACCAGAGCGTCAAGCTGTCTCTGATCTTTGGGGTTTATCAAAAACTCAAGCAAAATCTTTCTGCCGCTGCTCCTTGAATGGCCGTAAACTATTTTGGCGGCCAGATATTTGTTTATCTCCCTGGCTATCTGTTTGTTTATCTCCTTGGTAAGTATGTTCTCGGCTTCAAAAAGCCCTATATCTGAAGCGGGTATTTCAAAGGTTGAAGATACGCCGGCGCTCACACTTTTTACAAGCAGTCTGTCTATTCTTATTCTAAGGCGTATAGTATCCTGATTCATTCTGAAAAGCGTTATTGAGGGCTTTCTTTCCTTGCTTACGCCAGCTCCGACAAAAACATTAATATACGCGGCTACGGGGGCATTGGCGCCTGTTGAAAAAGAAAATCTGGTTGTAACAGGCATTTTCCAGATTTCGCCTTCTTTCATTTCGCTTATTCTTTTGGCGTTTATTGGAAGCACGGTTTTAACTTCTCTCAAATCTATCAAAGAATCCATTTCCTTGCAGTATTTATCGCTTTCAAGAGGTCTTACAACTATGGATTTGCCTTCAAGACTGGCGCCTATGCCGACATTAAGCGGTCCGAAATCCGGAATTTGTATAAGTTCCCGGCCCAGCGAAACGTCAAGTTTCAGGCCGATTTCGTCTATCAGGGCTATTTTTTTGCTTGGAAACTGCTTAAGGTATCTTTTGAATTTCCCCTCTATACCCGCCACATCGGCTATTTTGGCGTCCTGATTAAGCTTTAGTTCCGCATTTTTACATACGCTGTCGAAAACATCGGTTTTCAAATCCTCCCAGAAATGTATCAAATCCGAGTTGACGCTTGAAACCGTTGATGCCTGTATTTGCCTGTTGTCTATCTGATACGGCTCATTCTCTGATATGAATTGTCTAACCGATTTTTTGGAGTAGTTATCAAATATGTTTTGCGCCTGGGCGTTCATAATGAACGCCGATACTATTGCGGCTGCTAAAAATTTTCCTTGTTTTTTCATCATACTCAAATTATACGGCTTTTTCCTTTCCCGCATAAGAAGCAAAATGCCCAAAATAGACCTATTTTTTATACCACTCTTTTAGTAGGGCCTTAGAAAGGTCCCATAGGACCTTCGGGCATAGGCCCTAACACGAAGTGCAGAATTGACATTTTTAACATTGACTAATCAGGTTTTTGCCATTAAACTATACAATATAGTAATATTAAATCCTATGAAGAGAAACAGGGGTTTTACTCTTGTTGAGCTTTTGATAGCAGTTGCCCTTATAGGCATAGGGATTATGGCTTTGGCCGAGTCTTTTAAGTATATACAAAGGGGCATACAGGTATCAAAAAATAAAAGCATTGCATCCAATCTGGCCCAGGAAAAGATGCAAATCATTAAAGAAAAGATTTATTACAATATAGCCGCTACCACAGCCCCCCTTTACTTAAGCGAATTCAGCCCTGCTGTTCCTTATGATAATTATTTTTTTCCCCCGGAGAATATACTGGAAGCCGGCGTTACCTATACAAGATATACCTATATACAGCCTGTTCAGGAAGATTCCGGAAATCTAGTTTATGTATCCCCGGCTTCTCCGGATACCGGAATGAAGCAAATAACAGTTACAGTAGTCTGGAATGAGGGCTCGGGCAGGAAAAAAGTTCAGATAAAAAGCATAATAACTAACAAAGACACAATAATGGCAAATTGCGTTTTTAACGGCACAATAAGAAATGCCTCAACATTCGCCCCCATATCAGACGCCCTGGTAAATATGGCGGAAAATGTCGGCTACCGCGACAGCACAAATGTCTCCGGTTTTTATTCAATAAGCGTATTGCCGGGGAATTATACAATGTATGTAAATGCCAGAGGCTATTTCCCTCAATTCAAACAGGTGTCCATAACCGCTAATCAAACGCAGACAAATGATTTCAGTCTTGTGCCTATGGCCAGCGGCACTGTTTCAGGATATCCCTGGATTGCCGACCATCTGGTAATAAGCCAGATCGTCGGCTCAACGGTAAACTCTTCCGGCTGGGATCAGGAGTATATAGAGATTTTCAATCCCACAACTTATACCTGGACTATGGACGGCAATATAGGGCTTAAATATCAGAGAATTTATGACAGCGACAAGAAAACTATAGCCGTTGATTACATAAACGCCAGCATACCTTCAGGGGGATTTTATCTTTTCGCCAATACCGGCACTGTAACGGCGGCCGGATATTCAAGAAATGCCGACGCTGTATGGAGCGATTCCAATTCAATTTCAGATTTCCCGGATTTTTCAAATCAAAAGAATATAATAAGAGTTTTTGACGAAGGCGGCGATGAAGGGGGCGGCGCCATTGAGTTGTACAGGATATCCGACGGACTTGCTTTAGACAAGGTCGGCTGGAACAGAAATGACGGAGCCAGCGGCAAAAAAACTGCGCCGTTTTATGAAACTTCAGCCATAGTTCAAAGCATAGGCCTTCAGAGAAATGAGCTTTATGCCAGATATTCAAGCACATCAGGAGTATCATCCTCCTACGGGCCGGCTTATGATTCAAATGATAACAGCAAGGATTTTTACGATTTTTCATCTTCCATTTCCATACCGCCCAGAAATTCGGCCGTAACTTTACCTGTAATAGCCGGTACTCCGGCTGACGGCGCCATAGCCAGCTGCTCTGACGGTCTGTCTATTTCAGCCAATGCCTCTCTTTACGGCAATCCGCCCTATGCCTATTTCTCTGTAACCGATGTGGCTACCGGCACATGGTCTTGTATGATAACAAGCAATTCATATACGCTGACCCATGATACCGTCACAATAGCTTCTTCAGGCTCTTCATTCGTATTCGGCTCCACCTGGACTTTTCTGAATTCCCAGGCCATAAGCGCCTACATAACCGGAAGGGTTTTAAATTCAATGAATAATCCCATAAGCCCTCAGATAAAAGTGACAAATTATTCAACAGATGCCTGGGCCAGAACAACGGACGGGAAATATCTCATCTCCGTGCCTGAGGGATACAATACGCTTGTGGCCAATCCGAACAATCTGAATTCCTCATATGTATCGGTAACATCGGCGAATATAAATGTGGCGCTCGGAGAAATAAAAGGCGGCGTGGACTTCATACTTTATCCCGGCGGCAGAATATCCGGCTTTATAACAAGAGACGGCAACAATCCCCTGCCCGGAGTGGCTGTGGCCATAAATGATTTCAACGGCGTCGCCAAGGATGTGCAGATAAGCGGCAGCGACGGCAGATTTACATCCAATAACCTGAGCACAGGAACATACTATGTTGAACCCAGCGTGGACCCAAAGGAAACCGTAACGCCGAGTTCAACTACTGTAAATATTTCAGCCGCCGGAACGACCTATTTCTCTTCAACCTTCACGGTAAGAAATGCCATGGGTTATGTAAAGGGATCTGTTGCCTATCAAGGCCAGCCGGTAAAAACAGGAGCGCTTATAGTTGTAACCACCACAACAATATCCGCGCCGCCCAATATAAGCACAGCCACATTGACGGGTCCGCCCTATTATATGACTTCCTCAAATGAGGACGGCACATATACGGCCGAAGTAAGGCAAAGCACAAACCCGGCTTACAGGGTATATGCTTTTTACACCATTGAAAACGGCTCTTCTTATTCCATAGTATCGTCAACTGTTACAAATGTTCAGGTTTGGGCCGGACAAAATACCACAGGGGTGAATTTTTCATGGTAAAACATAAGACGGGAAGAAAGGGTTTTACCCTGACTGAAATGATGATGGCGGTGGCCATAATAGGCATACTTTTCGGTGTTGGGGCTCCGATTTTAAATCAGGCTACTAAAAACTTTATAATGTCAAATACAAGACTTGAGCTTCAAACTGAGGCCAGGGCAATAATGTATACAATAACGAGAAACTTGAGGCAAGCCAAAAATTCAACAATAACAATATCAAGATATAACTCTTCGCAGCCCTACTATTCAATGATAACTTTTACAAAACAGGACGGGAAACAGTATTCATTTTATCAGAAGGACAAACAGCTTATTATGCGCTACTCTTCAATGAACAGGGTATTGAGCAATAATCTGAGATATCTGGCCTTTACGTTTCCCGAAACAAGCGATATGGAAATAATTTCCGTATCCATGACTTTACAGAAAAATATCTATGAAGGGCAGAAAAAGGCGCTTCATATGGCCAGCGAAAAAGTGCGCGTAATGAATTAGCGCGAGGCGGTTTTATGAAAAGAAAGGGAATAATTTTGCCGATAGTCGTTATAAGTTTTGTCTTTCTGGCGCTTGTGGTGCCGCTTTTGGTAAAGCTTGTAATACAGGACAGCAAATCTTCGGTTTCAGACCAAAAAAAATCAGTCGCTTTAAATCTGGCTGAAGCGGCCATTGAAAGAGGTTACTGGAAAGCCAAAAGCTCAACTTCAACTTTTTCATCAATTATGGACGGCGGCACTCTTTCAGGATATAACTTTGACACAACCTACAATGATATTTCCGGAGGAGTTTACAGAATAAAGATGTCATCAGGCCCATCTGTTAATCAGATAACCATAATCGGCGAAGGCAAAGACTCGCAAAGTATGGAAACAAGGGCGATAAAAGCTGTTTTTGAAAATAAAACCATATACAGTCCGCTGATAACCAACGGCAATTTCACATCCAGCCAGTTTTTGGCTGCTTTTTGGGGCTCAATTATGGCTCAGGGCAATTTTGACCTTACAGACGCCAATGCCGCCAAAAGATATTTCCCGAGAAAATACGCCAAAGGCGTTGTCACCGGCCAGGGCTCTTATACAAGGGACACAAACGGCACGGCGCCGCCAAACACCGATAATGTTGAATGGTGGTCGCTTTATCAGTATGTACCTGAATTGCCTATTCTTGATTTTGCCGTGCTCAGGGCTTCAGCAGCCGCTACAAACACCTTAAACCGATATGATTTAAAATCTGTCTATAACGGCTCGCCCTGTAAAACCACCACCGGCCCTCTCGGCGGCAGCTACAGCATATGCAAAAGGCTCCCTGTTCAGCCCTCAACTTATACGGCTCAGGATGTGGTATGGTATTGGGACGGAGATGTTACTATAGAGGGTTATGAAGGCTGCTCTGGAAATTGCTCATATTCAGACTGCACAAATCACGGCTTTAAGGGCACTTTGGTGGTAAGAGGCAATATGACCCTGAGATCCGCCGGCTGCTATAAATTTACCGGTTCTGTTCCGGCTTATGCCTATCTTGACCATTATAAACTGCTTCAAAACACCTATGACACATCAGCATCAAATGAATATCCGGCAGACATCGGCTATCAGGTAAACAAAACAACTTTTAATTTCGGCACTGAAACTTTCAGGCCCTGGCCCGGTGAAAGCTCCGGCTGGATACATACCGTGGGCGTCAGAGGTTTTACTTATGTGGGCGGCACTTTGACCATAGTAGGACCCTCGGGATTTACTGATTTTGTGGGCGCAGTATGGGTTGTGGGAAATGTTTCATCTTCCGGCGGGTCTGGAACACAGTTTTGCGGGGTATTCTACAACGATAATATCACATTGCCTACTTTGAATGTCGTCCTTTTGAGGAAATCATGGGAAGAACAAAGGCCGAGCTCTGCGCCATGGCTTTAAACTAAAACTTCGGCAAAGCGGACGCGGAATATCTGGAAAAATATTCTATGTAAAAGGTATAATCTCCGTCTTTCTTTATTATCCCCTTGCCTACAGGGTAAAGCCCGGCTTGAAAGAATTTAGCGAACTTTTCTTCCATCGCTTTTTCGGCCTGGCTTTCAAAAGTGAAATTTTCAGGATTAAAATATTTTTTGATTTCGTATTCAGGTAAATTTTTCTCTTTCAGATATATGTTCTTGACGGCATAATCCATTAAAAATGTCCAGTCATTTTCTTTTTGAACGGCGTAAACGGCCAGCGGAAATATTTCCCCGGGCAGATTAGAAATTATTTTTTTCCCCTCGCGCAAAGCGTCTTTTTCAAAGGCGTAAAGAGAGGGCGATCCATACGTTCTTATTGAATATTCCGGCCTTACGGTTTTATATTTATCGCTCTTGTAAAAATACTCAGCTTCAACCTTCCATTTGCCGTCTTTTTCAACAGGTCTGGCGGCAAAGGCGGCGAAGCCGGCATTTTTAAGTTTATTCAGCAAGACCTGAGAATTTTTCGCCGCTTCGCTTTCAAAAGTAAATTCTCCAAGTTCTGTTTTGCCAAGGACAGCATAATAAACAGGACTTTTTCTAAGCATATTTTTGACATAGTATAAGATTGAAAATGAATAATTCTCTCCCTCAATAATGGAAGTCTCCAGATTTTTTAAAGGAGATGCCGAGAAAAAATTTTCGCTTTCCCCGGCGGCGCTTGATGCCAGAGAACGGTTCCAGTACGAGGCCGGAGATTCGTATTTTTTCAAAATTAGCGAAGCCATTTTCTCCTCATTCTCCAGAGCGGGCAAATATTCTATGGAAAAGCCGTAATCTGAATCCTTTTCAAAGACATTAACCCCTATAACCCTCACGCCCAGACTTTCAAAAAGCGCCGACATATCCGCTCCCACTTGTCTGGCCTGTTTTTCAAAGGCGTAAAGTTTGGCGCTTTTGTATACGGCTATCTCTTCTCTTTCAACCGGCGATGAAGGCTCAAGTATATTTGAAGGCTTTAAATCTTCCTTTTTTATGGAAATTTCGCCGGCAAAGCCCAAAGAAACCGAAAGAATGAGCATAGAAACAATATTCATTTTAATCTCCTATTAAAACTAAAATATACCATTTTTCTGTCCGCTCTTTAAGGGCCGGAAGTTCATGGCCTTTCTGGAGCAAAGGGCTATGAAACAAAAATATTCATCCGGTTTTGAAGCGTTCCGTTTTACATAATCAAAGCCTGGGCAATAGGAGCAATAATCCGAGAGTCTGCAGTCAAGACATTTTGCGGGCCTTATATAAAGCATTTTTCTGAAATTTTCAGCTTTTTCGCTTTTCCATAGAGAAGAAAAATCTTTTTTAAGCAAATTTCCAAAACTGCAAGGGAACTGAATGCAGGGATAAAGCTCGCCGTATGGATTTACAGCCGCGGTATTAAAACCGGCGGAACAAAGAGGGAATTTATCGGAGGAATGAAAATCAAAAGGTCTGTCAGCACGGTTTTCTCTCATCACAAGCTTTTCTATATCCCTTTTTTTCGCCCTTACATAAGACGGCAAACAGTTCCCGTCATTTTTCGGAGAAAGCAGCGGGTCTGCCGCGAAAGAAAAGCCGTTTTTCAGGGCGGTTTCCTTGACAAAATAAGGTCCTTTAGGATTCAGGCCTGTAAGCGGCGTTTTAAGTTTTATCTTGAAACCGAGGGCTTTGGCAAGCTCTAAATTTTTCATTGTCAGGCGGTAGGTTCCCGCGGTTTTGGTTACAGCTTCATGCTCTTTTTGAGCTCCGTAAAGACTTACTTCAAGTTTTTTAAGACCGCTTTCTTTGAGTTTTTTCAAAAGATGATAATTTGCTGTTACAAGCGAGGTATAAACTGAAAAATCAATATTCAATTTTTTGGCGGCAAGGCAGATTTCAGGGAGATCTTTTCTTAAAAGCGGCTCTCCGCCGGTAAAGGCCGCGCTCATAGCTCCAGCTTTTTTTAAGATTTCCAGAACTCTAACCGCCTGCCCGGCCGTAAGCATTTTTTTGCCTTTTGCATTTTTTTCGGTCAAATAACAGTGGGCGCAGGAAAGCGGACAATCATAAGTCAGCTCAAAAGTGACTGAAAGAGGTATTCTTTTTTTTATGGAAATGATGTTAAGAGCTGCCGATGGGTTCATCTTTTAATCAGGAAATTTTTCAAGGCGCGAAGAGGATAAAAAACAGAACCGGCGAATGGTACGGCGGCTCTTTTTTCAGCCGGAATATATTTAATCTGCCTGAAGCTTACAAAATGCTGCGGCAAATCGTCTGAATTGCCGAAATAAAAACCGTCTTCAGTCTTTTCTTTTATTTCATGCAAATAAAGCCCGCCATCCATCTCATAGACGGCGCAATCTCCCGGCTTAAGAGAAGCCGGGTCAAAATCTGTTTCGCAAAAAACAAATTCACCTTCTTTATAAACCGGCTTCATGCTTGAGCCTTTAAGCTTCACCGCTTTTATCACGACCTTTTCCTTAAAGTTCTGCAGGCCAGCTGATTGGTGGGGCCAGTCTGGCATTTCCCGCAGGCCAGAGCGGCGGTTTCAAAAATTTTATCCGTCTTTATCAGCGGCTTCTCGTATTTTTTTCTTTTCTTCATATTATCCCTTTTTCAGACATAACGGACATAAACTCTTCTATATCTCCCAATGCCGTTTTTTTGTCAACCTCATATTCCATGCACATTTTCTCGGCTATTTCCTCTTTTTTCTTTCCTTTCAGCATCTGGGAAAAAATAAAGCCTGCGGTTTCATTAAGACTGTGAAGCTTTTCTCTTTTTGAGTCCAAAAGAAAATATGTATTTGAAAACTTTCTCACTATCAGATCTTCGGACACTTTTTTCATTTAAGATATTATAATAATTTAACGAAGGAATTGTCTTTTTTGGAGAAAAATAGAATCTTCGGCCTTAAAATTTTGAAAATTGAACAGGCGGCGCCTGATGCGGCGGAGGCGGCCGTTTTATTCTTTGAAAAAATCATTGAGCATCTTAAAAATTGTTTATAAAAAAAGCTGAATTCAGCTCTTTTTTTAAAATTTTCAGCGGATTTTTCAATCAAAAAAATTGATTTCGCCTCTCCCCGTGCATACTCTCCTTTTCCTTTCATCTCTCCCCAAAACGGAGAGGAATAAGCAAGAACCTTCCCTGCCTGCGCCTTTATATAAAAAAGCTCATCGCTTAAAATTTTAAAACCGCTTTTTGAAAGAATTGATGATATTGTGCTCTTGCCCGCGCCGGATTTGCCGAGAAAAACAAAGAAATCGCCTTTTCTTTCAGCCAGGGCGCCATGCATAAGAAATATTGATTCCTTTGAAAAAAGGAAAGATGAAAAAATACGCAAAAAAGAGTCAAAGGAGTATATTGAAGGCCTTGTTTCAAGAAAACCCTTTCTCCCGCGTAAATCAAAATTGAAATCTCCCCTTTCTACTCTTATGAGGCGGCCGCTTTTTATCCTTACATTTGAAGGATTTATTTTAAGCGGACAGGTTTTAACCTTCACTCTGAAATCAGCTTCGGCCCGTGAAAAAAAACCTTTATATCTTTTTTTGCAGGCAGAGAGAAGTTTTCTGTTTTCAATATCAAACTCAATAACAGTTTCAGCCAGCTTTATCTTCATTAAGGATAGAATATGTCAAGTTCGGCGGGTTTTTCTTCCTGCTTTTCTTTTTGAGTTTCAGGCTCTTTAGCGGCAGGCGCCGGTTCCTGCTTTTCCGTCCGCTTATCGCCCGCGGCTGCGGGAGAAGCCGAAGCCCCCTGTTTTTTCTTTCTGATAACTTTCTTTTTCTTTTCGCCGCCGCCCTGCTGCGCATTATCCTGGGCAGCTTCCCTCTTTTTCGGCTTTCGCATCTCTTCAAATTTAATTTTTTGGGCATCATCTAAAAACGGAATCACTGTTTCAGGAAGGGATTTATATATTTCTTCCATCTCCAAAGCCATAGGTTCCATCTCTTTTTTTATTTTTTCTATTTCCGCTTCTTTCTTTGAATACTTGGAATTGACCTTATCGAACTGCGCAGTTTTTTTCTCCACAGCTTTTCTTATCTTTTCCTGCTGCTGAGGCGAGAGTTCAAGCTTGCCGGCGAGAAAATCCGTTATTCCCTGCGGATCAGGGCGGTGAAATTTCTTATCCTGTGAATAAACTGTAAGGCAAAAAAATGTTAAAAAAGCGAGAAGAGCTGTGTTTTTCATATCAGATATTTTACGATATTGGTGTTTCCTTTGTATTAAATTCTTGTTAAAAATGGGGAAATAAAAAGCCCCGCCGTGAAGCGGGGCCTTTTGCTTAAATCTCAAGCCCTTACGGAGCCTGATACCACTTTATGAATTCATCCCAGTTGGAATACTTGGCCCAGGCAAGTTCATCATAACCTGATCCAAGACCGCTGGAAGGCATATATATAGCGACGCCGTGAGAATCCTCGTAAGAAACAGGTCCCCACCAGCCGCCCTCAGAATTATTTGTTCTGTTATGGGCCACAAGCTTGTCCTTTATGAAGGTCATAAGCGCCTGTCCTTTGGCCTTAACATCGGCATTCTGAGTTTTGGCTACCACAAGCTGAGCGAAATGATAAAGGTCTTTATTTTCGCTTATGGCATAGCTTTGTGCCTGATTCATAGCATCCTTTACGACCTGTTTTTCGCCGCTTTGGCTTAAGGCATAGGCAAATTCATTGACAGCTTTCAAGAAGTCATCTATCTTATCTGCTCTCACATATGCCTGAGTTGAGCCCTCGCCTATATCTCTGTAATGATCGCTGTAAGCGTCCACAGCAGTTTTGGCCAGTTCAGCCGGACCCATGGCAGGCTTGGCTATAAGAGGAGCAAGAAACGTATTATACGTATAACCATCTCCCGGCTCTGTCTCTTCTGAACCGACTATATAAGTGGCTGAGTCTTTTATCTCGTATATGACCTCGGCCATAGCCATCAAGCAGGCGTCCGAGCCGTAAACATCAACCTTTCCGGCTTCTTTCAAAGCCATTCCGAGCTGAGGCGTGTTCATATGATGGCCTGTGGCTTCGTCATATGAAATACCTTTCGTGGCCCTTGTCATGCCTTTTTCCCAGCCGGAGCCGTGATTCCAGACTATGAGCATATACTTCTTGGCAGGATAATTTTTCTTAGCCCATTTGACGAAATCGGCCAGATTCTTATAATCGCCCATATCTCTCTCACCCATTTCCTGAACCACAGGCGAGTTTATTATATTGGTGTCATTATCCTTTTGTATCAGAAATCTCTTTACGCCCGTCCAATCGCCGTTAGATGAATCATAGCCCTTTATTCTTCCCATTTCCACGACTATATTCACCATATCGGAAGAACCGACCATTTCCATTTCATTCATGTCCTTAATGCCGAATCTTTCAAGGTCATTCTTGGCATTAAGAAAAACCATGACGGTCCATTCCTTCTGGGCTTTGAACAGGGATTTGTCGTCAAGTTGAGGAACAGGAATACTTTCCACATTCTTTATCTCTTCCGACAAGTTGACCGGCTTTCCATTATCAAAGTTAACTTCAGCTTTGACGAATGAAGCGGTCAGAAGCAGCGCTGACAATACTTTTATGCTGTTTAGCATCAATACCTCCTGTTTAACTTCGTTCTTGAAATTTTACCATTTATATGACATAAATCAACAACTTTTAGTCCTATATGGATATAGGTCCCGAGGCCTATTGAAAAATGAGCAATAAGCTCTTGACATGTAAACATTTCCTGCTAAACTATATGGGTAGCTCAGGAGGTTATATGAAAATTAAACTCGCCTTCCTCTCCCTGATAATGGCCATCCATCCCCTCTATTGCGCAGACTTTAATCCCTCTTTTTCCAGAGGCGATTTAGACAAAATAAGCCTGCCTGTGCCGCAAAGAACTCTTGACATAGCGGAAACAAATAAAGCGGCAGCAGCAAAAAAATGGACCATAATGGTTTTTTTGAACGGCAAAAACGATCTTGAAATGGCCGGCCTTTTGAATATGAATCAGATGGAAATGGTTGGCTCAAACAAGGACATCAATATAGTCGTGGAAATGGGGAGAATGAACGGACAGGCCCAGGGCGATACGGACCTTGACGGCAACTGGACCGGAGTGCGCAGATACTATGTGACGAAAGACACAGATACCGAGCATATAACCTCAAGAATAGTTTTTCAGCAGGCATCCTACGACATGGGGGACTATAAGCAGGCGGTCAATTTTTTGAAATGGACCAAGCAAAATTATCCGGCTCAGAAATATCTGCTGATTCTCTGGGACCACGGCACCGGCTGGATGGATCCTCAGCAGAAAAAGAAGGACAACAACAAGGGTATATCCTTTGATGATGAAACCGGAAACTACATAAGGACAAAACAGATAGGCGATATTCTCAAGGAAGGCGGCGCTGTTGATATACTTGCTTTTGACGCCTGCCTTATGCAAATGACCGAAGTGGCAACAGAGGTTAAAGACAAAACAAAGGTCATAGTGGGGTCTGAAGAGACCGTACCCGGCACGGGTTATCCCTATAACCTGTGGCTGGCTGCGCTGGCAAAAAAACCCTCTATGTCTGAAGAAGAGCTGGGCGCGGTTATGGTGGAAGCTTACAAACAGTTCTATGCCTATATAAACAAAGGCGCCATGCTTAGCGCTATAAGGTCATCCAAAATAGCCGGGCTTAACTCGCTTATAGCCGACTTTGCCAAACTAGCTATGCAGGTCAATGATATAGAGGCCATAAAAAAAGCCAGGACAGAAACCATAAGGTTTGACATACTTGGTCCTGATGACGCCGATAAGACCATATCCTTTTTTGCAGACCTCTATCAATTTGCCGACATAATGGGCAAAAATATGACAAAAACCGATCCGGCGGCGGCCCAGCTTAAGGCTAAGATAGAAGAACTGAAAACTTTCATAAGCCGGGACCTCGTTATATACAAGGGTTACCATGGAAATGAGAGAACAGGTAAATCTCTGGCTGACGCCAACGGCATATCCATATATGTGCCGCCGGCGGAGACAAGAGTTCAACAGGCGAAGCTGGAAGCCATATTTGAAGCGCCTTACAGCACCTTTGAATTTGACAAAGCTACCAAATGGCATGATTTTGTGGACTTCATCTATACGAACGCCAAGTAAGGCTTGATAGATAAAATCCCCGGCGCTTGCGGCCGGGGATTTTTATTTCCCCCCAAAAAAAGATCTGACACTTGACATAAGTCAATCAAATTATTAATATTCATAGGAAAAGCATATTATCCCTGTTTAAAAAGGAGGCAGAGGTGAGAAAAATAATATTATTCATAGCGGCTTTTTTCTTTATGGCCTCAATGGCTGCCGCTTCTCAAAAAATAGTGATGCTTAAGTCTGACAAAGACATCAAAATGTCCAGAGACGAAGTTTCCTCTCTGGGCGGAAAAATCGTAAGGGAATTGCCCGTAATAAACGCGGTTGTAGTTCAATTTCCTGATTATATAAAGGATGCAGAGATATACACTCTGCCTTCAGTGGATAAAGTGGAAGAAGACACATACAGGAAATGGATAGAGGAAACTTCATTCAGCTCCAATCCTCTGCCGACTATGGAAAGCGTTCTTAACAATATAAAAGAAGGCAATTATTCCTTTGATTTGGAAATACCCAAAATAAATCCCGAAGAGCAGAAAGAGCTGCCCTGGGGCGTAAATAAGGTCAATGCCTATGAAGCATGGAACAATACTCAGGGCGAAGGAGTCAGAGTAGCTATCATAGACACAGGCATAGACTACAATCATCCGGATTTGAAACCAAATTACAAGGGCGGATACAATGCCGTGAAGCAGAACAATGACCCGCTGGATGATCAGGGACACGGCACTCATGTAGCCGGCACCATAGGCGCTGTAAGGGACCTTAAAGGCGTGGCCGGAGTAGCGCCGAAAGCCGAACTCTATTCAGCCAAGGTTCTGGATTCAAGCGGCTCAGGACAATATTCATGGATAATAGACGGCATACAATGGGCTATAAACAATAAGATGCAGGTAATCAATATGAGTCTAGGCGGCCCTTCCGGCAGCGACGCCTTGAAGGCGGCAATTGACGCGGCATATAAAGCCGGCATAACCGTAGTCTGCGCAGCCGGCAATGATTCAGGCCCTGTCAATTATCCTGCCAAATATGAAAACGCCATAGCCGTTTCCGCCTCGGATATAAACAATAAAATAGCTTACTTCTCTTCGAGGGGGCCTGAGATAGATTTCATAGCTCCCGGCGTATCTGTTTACTCGACATATAAAGGCGGAGTATATAAAAGTCTCTCGGGCACATCCATGGCCAGCCCGCATGTGGCAGGCCTGGCCGCTCTGGCCGTATCGGCAGGCTATAAGACTCCGGACCAGGTGAGAACTGCTTTAAAGAAAGCCGCCTCATCAATAGGCCTTAGCGCCAATGAAGAAGGCAACGGCTTCATAAATGCCGCTCTTATAAAATAAACTGACAATAAAAAAAGCCCCGCTTTTTGAAGCGGGGCTTTTTTATTTTCAGCTTTTACCAGCTCAAGTATTTATTGCCTATAAGCTGTTCCATTCTTTGTTCAACTATCTTTGACTTGTTTGTTTTGCGGGTTTCTATGCCTTTTTTAAGTTCGGCGATTTCGTTTTCAAGCTTCTTTATTCTCAGTTCCTGGCCTTTTGTTCTTATATCAAAGAGCTCATTAAGTTTGGACTTTATTTGCTCTTTTATTTTCGCCTTTTCAGAATCCGAGGCTTTTTCATAGGACATTGAAAGCTCTCTTACATCATATTCAAGCCCTATACCCCTTACCACATCTTTTTCCATTGAAGGATCTTCGGACATTTTTGCCGCACCTAAAAATTTTGCGGCAATGGCTATTGTAGCATCATATTTTTTCTCATTGGACTCTTTCAGTTTGGCAAGTTTTTCAGCCAAAGCGGGATCATTTCTCTTTATGATTTCCATCACTTTGCCTTCCATAGCTTCCGGAATATCCCAGCCTTTTTGAGGCCTCATTTCCTTGCCCATTTTCTTCATGCCCTTCTGTCTCTCCTGAGGCCCGCCGAATTGGCCCGGCCCCATTTGCTGGCCCATCTGGCCGCCCATAGGCCCTCTCGGAGCAGGCTGCATCATTTCCTCTCCGTCAAAATCATCAGGCCCCTGCTGGGCATTTAAAGCGGCCAGCGGCGCCGTAAGCATGGCGCAAAGAACAAGTTTTGACATATTCATACTGCCTCCTTATCTATTTTTTCGCCTGCATCAACGCAGGAAATGGCATAGTCAAGCGCGGAGTCTGAAAAGTCGGCCATATCGTACTTTATAGCCGAGATTTCGCTTTCAACGGCGGTAAAATCGCTGTCCTGATAGAAAGACGGAGCAGGCTGGTTTTTGGGAATAACAAAAAGCAAGGCAAGAGCGAAACATAAACCTGCCGCCAGAACTTTTTCTCTTAAAGAGAATTTATGTCCCGCGGCAAAAGCCTTTTCAAGCGTAATTCTCTCCAGTGAAGCCGAAGGAACAAGCCGCATGGAATCAAGCCCTGATATTGTCTCTATAGCAGCGGCGCATTGAGGACACGCTTTTATATGACTCTCTATCTCTTCTTTCTGCGAAAAAGGAAGCTCCCCGTAATGAAGGAGCACGGCTTTTTCTGTATTAGGACAGCTCATTTATCCTCCCGTCTATATAACGAAAAACAAGCCGTTTTTATTGCATATCTTTTATGCCTTTCTTCAGCTTTTCTATGCCTCTTGAAAATCTGGCCAGCGCCGTTCCTATAGGAATATTGAGGTTTTCGGCTATCTCTTTGAAGGAAAGGCCTGCGAAATGCCTGAGAGAAATTATCTCTCTTTGTTCAGGCGGCAAATTTTCCATCGCTTTAATCAGCTTTGCAGATTCTTCCTTGGAATCAAGTATGGTTTGAGGATTATCCTTTTCTGCGGCCGTATCAACAGGCGAAAAACCGTCATCATCCCCAGACGAAAATATGGACAGGGCCGCCTGAAAAAATTTTTCTTTTGAGCTCTTTTTCCTGTCCAAAAAAATATTTCTCGCTATCGCAAAAAGCCAGGAAGAAAACTTATTTTCGCTTCTGTACGAGGGAAGTTTTTCAACGGCTTTTATAAAAGTTTCCTGAAAAATATCTTCGGCAAGCGTTTTATCAAGGCAAATGGAGACAAGATAAGGATAAAGCCTGTTTTTGTATCTGTTAAAAAGATCTCCAAAGGCTTTTTCGTCGCCTTCAAGATATTTTCTCACCAGCTCTTCGTCAGTTATTTCCATAGACTATTTGTTCGCCTTTTTTATATATCTCATCTTTTTGATTTTTGTGCCAGGAAAATAGAATTCCAATATTTCTTTGAAATTATTGCCGTATTTGCCGGCCATGCCCGCGGCGCCGCTTTGGCTCATGCCTATGCCATGCCCCCAGCCGCCGCCGTAAAACCAGAAATTTCTTATTTTTCTGTTTTTGAATCTGTTGATTTCCAGCATAAACAATGTGCTTTTAAGCGAAGAAAAACCGAAGGCATTTCTTATAAGATGCTCCTTTTCTATAATTACGCTTCTTTTGCTGCCGACAATTTTTATGGAATTCACATTGCCGGCCCTGCTTCTCTTAAGAGGAATAATATCTATAAGCTCTCCTATTTTGTAGTCCCTGTTAAGCTTATACTCAAGGTCTTTCTTCTTTATTATCTTCATCCATCTGTATTCCGAGCCTTTGACAACTCCGGGATAATTGGAGTATGAGGGCGGATTTTCTTTCATCCACAGATTGAATTCCCACGGGCTTAGGAAATCTCCCTTTATGAAATCGGCTTTTGAAACAAGATAAGGCACATCGCCCCAGCCGTTAACTTCCTTTGAGGCCTGTATATAGCCGCCGGAGTTTGAATGATAAAAGCAATAAGCCGGCCTGCCTCTGTAAGTAAGTATAACCCCTTCGGTATCAACCACGGCATTATTTGAGTTATTGTTCTCTATATTTATGCCTCTGTAAACCTGACAATGCTCTGTATCACAAATATGGTAACCCTGTTTTTTATGCGGGCCGCTCTGCGCCCTTATTACGGCTTGAGTTCTTGCCAGAACAGCCTGCGCTTTAAGCGCCTCAAAAGGCCATTTGGGCTCCATTTCCGCAGGAACGACTCCAAGCAAATATATTTCAAGAGGAACGACATTTATGAGTGAAAGCCCCTTTGACCACAGAGAGATTTCAATATATCCGCGGTATTGCCTGTCTGAATACCTAAAATAAGGATTAGAGTTTGACCTTTGAGATTCTATTATCACTGTGCCGGTCTTTTTATTTTCTGGCATTATCTTTACCGGACCGGTAAAATTGCCGTAAACGACTTTATTTTCAGAAATTATTGAAAAAGAGCTTCCATTGTAAACGGCTTTCCATATTTCGCCCGGCGGTATTCTGGCAAATTCTCTGCCGCTTTTTTTACCTATTATCTTAAGCGTATCAAAGCTTCTGAAAGATATCTCTTTATTGGGCCAATGCTCCCCCTTATTATTGGCGCCTAAGGCGACCCTTATTGAAGGGCTTTTCTTTAACTCTCCTATGGCGTCAATATATTCGGTTACAGTAGGATTTTTTATCTTAAACGGCGGCCTTATATCTTCCGGCTGAGATGTAAGTTTTCCCTTTATTTTATTGAGCATTTCTCTGGCCAGGGGATGGCCGGGAGCCGCGTCCAGCACTCTTTCATATTGATTCCATGCCTCATTGTATTTGCCTTCTCTGAGATAAATCCCGGCCAGAGGCAGCCGGGCCTCAACAAACGAGGGGTCATCTCTCAGCACATTTATCAAATGCTCCCGGGCCTTATCATAAAGCTTGAAATTGACATAATTCCAGGCATAAATATAGTCAACGCCTGAAAATTCCTTTCTCAATTCTTCGTACTTCTTGAGATTTTCCAGAGTCTTTACTATATCTTCAAGCTGGGCATAGACTGAAGACAGCCCAAGATAAGCTCTGCTGTTATAAGGGTTTAGCTTGACCGATTTTTCAAAAAACAGCATTGAAGATTCATAATCGGCAAGATGAAATTTAAGCCAGCCGATTTCGGATAAAATATCCGAATCCGATGTATTCAAAGCATAGGCCTTCTGCAAAAGCTCTATGGCCGCCTCGTAATTATCTTTCTGTTTTTCACACATGGCGGCATTCAAGAGCGGGTAAGGATTTGAAGGCTCAATCTGAGACTGTCTGAGATAGTATTCGGCAGCTTTGCTTATATTGCCGTTCAGGTAATTTTCATATGCCAGTTTTGAAAAATCCTGAGAAAAGCAGTTTGAAATCTGCAGGGCTAAGACCGTAAAAAGAAGAAGAAATTTAAAAGCGCCTTTCATTTGCAAAGTAAATTATACAATTTACGGGATAACAGCCATTTCAAAATTGCAATGCAAGAGAATAAGTCTGACTGGGGTTGAGAATTCCGAAAAAACTTATTTCTTTACTGAACCCGGGGATGATGTCTGCAAATTCATCATCGCCTGAGACGCTTGCGGATTGCTCATAATAGCCGTTGTGACATTCGGATTGCTCAAAAGCTGCGCCAGTTGAGGATTGGAATTCATTATCCTGTTCATGGCCTCGGAATCGTTCATTAAGGCCTGAACGGCAGGCGCCTTCATAAACTCCCCTATAAGAGCGCTTGAAGCTATGGCGCCGGAAAGCTGCGGATTATTCATAACCTTCTTAACAATATCATTGTTGAGAAAATTAGACACTTTATCGGATTTGGTGAGAAAACTTTCAAGGGATTGCTTGCTTGCCAGGGCGCTTTTAACCGTTTCCCTGCCCATAAAACCTTTTACCACAAAGGAATTGTTGAACAAAGCTCTGACAGCGGAGGGATTATTCATAAGCCCGCCCACGCTTTGAGTCAAAAAACCCTGTTTATAGCCGACAGACATCATTTGACCCTGCTTGGCCTTGTCTACGCTTTGATCGTACTTTTCCTGCTTTTCCCTTCTTGCCGCCTCTCTGTCATTTTCAGCGGATGAAGATTTTGAATCGCTTTTTTTTGCCGAATATCCGCTTTCTGCCTGAGCCGCCTTCTTTTCCAAATCTCCATAGGGATCTTTTTCGTCAAGGCTGGAACCCTGATTCTTATAGTTTATGGCAAAGGCCACGTCTTCGAGGTTTGGCTCTCTTACCTGATAATCTTCCTTTTTAAATTCGCCGTCCGCCGAAAAGGCGCTAAGCTCTTCCTTTGAAAGCTCAATATCCGGAGAATAGATCTTCAAAGTCCATCTTACCAAAGGTATCAAAAGCGCTATATAGACGGGTATAAGCCATACCCATAACCTGAACTTCTTCGGATTTTCCTCTTCCATAATCTCTCCGCTATCGGGGGCTATTTACTATGTTATAATAGTATTTAAGTTAAATCAAAGGACTATGTCAATATCCGACGTTTTTTTTCTTATCATAGGCAATTTACTGCAAATTGCCATATTTTTTAACGCCGTTTTTTACGCTTTTCTTATGCTTTATGGCACGGCGATATACAGAAAGAAAAAAAACTGCGGGCTTTCATATGACAGGAAATTTGCCGTTCTGGTCGCCGCTCATAATGAAGAGAAAGTAATCAACTTTTTTATAGAAAGCGCTTTAAAGGCGGATTATCCACCGGAGAAATACGATGTCTTTGCTGTTCTGGATAATTGCTGCGATTCAACTGAAAACATTTGTTCCAAATATCCGGTAAAAATCATAAGAAGATGCGGACCGCAACATAAGCCCGGAAAAGCCGCCGCCTTAAATTACGCCACTAAAATTATAGGTGCGGACAAATATGACGCTTTTTGCTACTTTGATGCCGACTCTTTGATGCATCCGGATTTTCTTAAAAGCACTGCCTTTATGCTTAACAAGGGCGCTATGGCAGTACAGGGAAAGCAAATATCAAAGAATCCGGATGATTGCTGGCTTTCAAGAATAATTTCGGTCGGCCAGATAATATCGGCGATTTTCTTTCAAAAGCCTAAATATTTTCTCGGCCTGTCAGCCACTTTTCACGGCAAGGGCATATGCCTGAAAAAAGAGCTGGTTGAGCGTTTCTCCTGGGACGAAAACTGCCTTACTGAAGACCTGGAAATGCAGATGCGGCTTATATCAAACGGCATTCAGATACACTGGGCGGAAGCCGCCGTGGTTTATGATGAACAGCCGGTAAATTTAAGGCAATATATGAAAAGGACTATACGCTGGACCAGGGGCTCTCTGGACACGGCAAGAAAACATCTTAACGGCCTGTTCAAGAGATTCGTAAAAAACGGAGATCTGAAAGCTTTGGAAGGCTTTATTTATTGCGCCAATGTATACAGACTGTCCATGGCCGGCATCGCGGCAATAGTCATTTACTTCCATTTTGACAAATTTAATTTCCTTGTCTGGCTATACAAGGCGATACCCGGAGCGGAACTTGCCTTTAAGTTTCTCTTTTTGTCGCCCTTTGTGATAGTTCCCTTCATGATACTTGTTATGGAAAAAGCCGACTTCAAAATGCTGACGGCTTATTTTCTGCAGCCGGCTCTGGGTGTACTCAGAATACCGACCTTTGTCTGCGGGATATTTAAGGACAGGATAAACTGGGACAGGACTGAACATTTAAGCGCTGTATCAATAAACGATGTAGCCAAAAAAAGCGTTAACGCTGTTCTTGGAGGAGAAAAATGAATGGTAAAATTCTCACAGGGGCTGCGGCCATACTTGCCATCATTGTTTTGATAAACATTCTCTACAAAACATTCAAGATACTTTTACCCCGAAAATTCAGTGAACAGGAGATATCCTGTGTTATGCAAGTAATGAGCGTGATAGCAACAATAAATTCTCTCCTTTTAGCTTTTGTGGCTGTATCCGTATGGGACTCCTACAAAGCGGCTGACATCTCTGCCATGAACGAGGCAAGCGCTGTCGCTTTACTGGCCAGAGATCTTTCATATTACGGCAGCGAAGAAGCTTTAAAAGCCAGAAGCTCAGTAAAAGAATATGCCAGATGCTCAATAGAAAAAGACTGGCCTCTTATGGCGAACGGCTCATCCAGTCCTCAATGCCTTGATGTGCTGGAAAAAACATTCAACCTGATTTCAAAAATAAAGCCTTTATCAGCCAGAGATGAAGTTCTTCTTTCAAGCATATGGGAAAAGGCAAATGATATGTCAGGAGCCAGAAGAGAACGCCTTCAGGCCGCAAGATCTGTTGTTCCAAAAAGTCTTTGGCTGGTGGCCATAATCGGAAGCGTCATCACGGTATCAATGCTTTTTGTGATACAAAAAAGCAAATTGGCGCATGCTCTGATTTCAACTATGTCATGCGCTTTCGCCCTTGTTTTTTACTTCATAATAGCGATGCAAAAGCCTTATGACGGACCGGACGCGATAAAACCTGTAGGATTTCACAGAGTTATAAACAATATGGAAAAATGGGACAGCGAAAATATTAACCTTATCAAAGCAGACGGCGGAATTAGAATCAGATAGTTTATCTTCCCGGAGCAAAACCTGAAAGAACCTTTTTATAAACGGAGTGGTATTTTTCAAAATCGGATTTTTTTGCTGAATAACTTGCCACAAAAAAACCTTCCTTAGCCGGCATGACAATTATTCTTTCTTTCACCCAGTATGCATCGGAGCTTTTACTTTCAAGAGAGACATATTCCTTGAGCTCCCTTATTATTTCAAAGCCTTTTATCTTGCCGGACTTGAAAGGCCTGGCGTCTGAATACTTGCCTATATCGCTGTTTTTCCTGCCAAGCCCGTCTTTTGTGTTCCTGTCTATATAGTTTTTGTAATCCCTGAAATCTTCATTATCCTTTGAGTAATAGCTTACATATATCCATGTCCTGCCCGGGCCGGTAAGTTTTATCTCGTATATCTTATACTCTTCATCGCTGTTTTTATCTCTTTTCAATTCCCAGTCTGAAGGCACAAGGCAGGAAAAATAGCCGCCCTCTATTTCATATCTGGAAAAATTTTTATCTTTTTGCGGAGCCGCAGCAAGCAAAAAGATCAGAGCAGGAAAGAGAATTTTCTTCATTTTAAGCTCCGGGCACAGGAACTTTATTTTCAGCTGTTGGACTGTTTGAAAGCGAATTATAATCCTTTCTCATATCTCTCATGGCATTTCTGAAATAGCTGTCAGGATTGGAGGATGAAAGCATATCGCTTCTGACCTTCATCAGAGTTTCCATTTTCATATCGGCTACGGAACCGGCAAATTCCTCGGCGCTCATGGCATAGGCTTCCTCTCTTGACAGAGTGGCCAGCCGCTCAGCCTGCGCCTGACCGTTTGCGTCCATGGCCTGTCTTCTAGCTATCTCTTCATTAACAGCGTGTAAAATCTGGCTTCTGGCTGCCTCGGCGGAAGGCGTGTCAGAGAAATAAAGCTGCGCAATGCTTTCGGTAAATCTTTTCTGGCCTTCCGACTCATATCTGGTCTGTACAGTTATGACCCTTGAACCGTATGTGGTGGAAGACATTTCCTCAAAAACCCCCTTAAATTTGGCGTCTCTTGAGAATTTTTCAGTCGTATAAAGCCCCTGCATAGAGTAAGCCAGAGCTGCCCTTTCCTGAACCGGCGGATTGTACATACCTCTTGATGAAAAATACTCGTCTGTCATCTGATAGGAAGCGGCAGTAACAAAAGCCGGGGAAATAAACCTTGATATATCGTCAACTGCCGCTTTATTCTTGAAAAGATCCTCGGCCTTGTAGCCTTTCACCCTCATATACTGCTCTATCAAAGCGGCATCTACTATAATTTTTCCCCCTTCGTACTTTGAATAACAGTCGCCGCAATACTCAACTGATATAGGGGGCTGCCTGCCGTTATAGAAAGCGCTTATCCTGTCGCCGGCTTTGGTGCCTTTAACTTCAGACATAAGAGAGGTTTTAAGCATCTGAGAAAGCATCTCTCTTTGCTGAGAGCTCATTATCTCAGCCGGCGCTGAATTTCTGGCAGCCTGTATCCTGTCTATGTAGGGCTTGAGCTCCGGATGAGCCGAAATCTGGCTGCCGTCAAAATACTGTCCCAGTATATAGAGCTGCTCATTAAAAGGCTTTCCGGCCAGAGAATCAAGCTGAGGCTGTGTCAAAACTCCCGAGGAGGTTATAACTTTTTTGGCGGCGTCAAAAGTCAAAGCTCTTTCATCCAGATAAGAGCTGAGAGAAGGATTATACTCCAGAAAAGGCCTGTCAGAAGCTTTCCCGCTGTATGGGATCTTAAGGATTACGGCATTTCTCTCCCTTATGACCATATTGAGCCAGGAATCTCTGGTCACAAGCATGGTGCCGGCCTGATCCCATTCAACGGCTCTCTGCGTTGAAGAGGTGCCGAAAACCACTTCCCATTTCCTTATGGCTTTCTCAAATATGTCCTTCTTATTCTGCGCAAATTTCTTATGCCTATCAAGCCAGTCTATGAATTTTTCCGGCTGCGGACAAAGACCTATATCGCAAAGCGGTTTATTTCTGTCCAGTCTCACGGTAAGCTCTGAGTTTATGGAATTATGATCTTCAGGCCTGAAATCTCTGGAAACATATTCATCCAGGTCTGTCAGCGCCTGAGCATAGGCCACCAGCTTTATTGTTAGATTCTCGTCAAGGTCCATGGCGTCATTTAGAAAAGATGAATCGCCCAAAAACTCCTTTGCCTTTACAGGATCCGCCTCGGTAGCTATGCTGACAGCGTATTTATCCAGCTTTTCTCTTACAGCAGATGTTGAGGCGTCCTGAGAAAAAACGACAGCCGTCTGCATTGAGATGAAAGCAAAAATGATGGCGGCAGAGGCCTTCATATCAATTTCCTCTCCTGGCCAGCATGGCCTTCAAGAACTCATCCCACTTTGAGCCGGAAACAAAAGACATTCTCTCATAATTGCCCGCCTCATATCTGAGCAAAGGCATATAAATCGCCAGACCGTTTGAGTGCGCATTGTAAAAGAGACCCTGTATATTCTGTCCGTTCCCTGCTTTGTTCCTTATTATGAGCTGGTTCTTCATATAGTTTTTCAAAGCATTGGTCTTATTCTTGAGCTCCTCATTTGTCAATACGCTGTCAAGAGAAGCGAGGTAATCATATAAGTCGGCTGACCTTAATCCCGCCTCAGCTATGCCGCCGGCCTCGCCGTAGTAAAAGGCGCTTTCGGTGTACGTCTTATCTATTACTTTAGAAAACTCACTGTCATCAGCCATAACGGCGTCCGCCCAGTCGTTCAACAGAGAAACGAAACCGTCAACCTTATCCGCTTTTACAGCAGACATAGTATGCGACTTATTCGAAATAGCATAGCCGCCAGGTTTATTGTTCTGGTAAGCGCTGTAATAGGCGTCCACAAAGGACCTGGCCGCAGCTGAAGAATCATTTGAAGCACTCAAAATGTTGAGCAAAAGATCATATGGATACCCGGGACCGGGTATAATTTCCTCGCTTCCAACTATAACATCAGCATAATTTCTAAGCTCATATACGACCTCAGCCATCTGCATAAGGCAGGCATCGGTGGCGAAAATATCAATTTTTCTACCCATATAACCTGAAATCGCAGCAGCGGCATTGCCAAGCTGCCACACATCCATATGATTCCTGGATACATCGTCAAAAGCCACGCCCAATCTGCCATTGCCGTGATTCCAGACGACGATCATAACCTTTTCCGCAGGATATCTCGCTATGTTCCTTCTGGCAAAATTTATCAGATGCCTGTAACTGCCCATATCCGTAACTCTGGGAGTTTCAACTATCTGCGAGTTTATCGCGGAAGGGTCATTATCTTTCCTTATGAAAAGCGTTTTTGCCCCGCTTTGAAATTGTATTTCGCCTATAGGACCTGATGTCATTGAGTTGAATTCCACCACGGCGGCGACCTTGTTATTTGAACCCACGGTCTCCATTTCATTCACATCGCCGGCGGCAAGACCCAAAAGACCGAGATCATTTACCCCATTGATGAAAACCAGCAGCAGCCATTTGTACGGTGCTGCTGAAACGGCAGCGGCCGGCTGGGAAGCGGTTTTGTCTGTTACGCTTTCAGCGGACACCGGAACGGGTATATTTGAGGGCAATGAGGAAGAGGCGCTTTTGAAGGCCTGAGACAAATCAAGATCCTGCGCGAACAGGCCGCAGGTTAAAGCCGCCAGGATCAAAAATGTCATGGTCTTCTTCATAATATCCTCTTACTAAATAGTAGTCCCGGGCTTGACTTTAATCAAAGGTAATAAGACCTAACAGTCAATAGGACCAAGGACCCAAAAACTATACTAAAAGCGCAGTGAGCAAAGGGACGCAGAGAAAATTATAGCATATGAAAAGACATTGTCAAGTCTTGACATACCATAAGGCCTTTGGCGGATTTTTCCAGCCCGGAGAGTGTATTAAAGCGCTAATTAAATGAAGGAATGAAACTTTTCAGCCGTTTCCAGCATCTCATATATGGAACCGGAAACGGATTTTTGGAGGATTGATGATGAAGATGTTTTTTCTGTTTTTTATCGCAGCACCAGTTTTCTCTCAGGAAATTGCACTTAAAGAAGCCGTTAAAAGAGCTCTCTCAAACAGCGAAGCGTTGAAAATGGCTTTGTATGACAAAAAAGCCGCGCAATCTTCCCTAAAAGAGGCCGAAAGATTAAGTTTCGGCAAACTCAATTTTAAAACCACATATACAAACGGAGATGAACCGGTTTATTCCTTCGCTCAAACATTGAGGCAGGGCAAGTTTTCAATGGCTTCCATGGCCTCTGTTAACAATCCGCCTTCAATAGAAAATACCGAAATGGCTTTTGAAGCCGGTGTTCCGCTTTTCACAGGTTTTGCCCTGAAAAATTACCGGAAAATGGGCGAAACCGGAGTAAAAATAGCCGAGAATTATGCAAGAAGAACTGAAAGCGCGGTAAAATTCAATGCCGCATACCTCTATCTGACAGCCGCTTTCAGGGCGAAACTGCTTGAAGAGCTGGATTACACTATAAACTCATCGAAGCTTGAACTGGACTCTGCCGATAAATTGAATAAAAACGGCATGATACCCGGTTCCGATTACTACGCCGCTCTGGCCATTTATTCCGGCCTTGAAAATTTCAGAAATACGCTGGCCGGAGATCTTGAGAATGATCTCAAGAAACTCGCCTATGAAACAGGCGCCGATCGCTCCAGCTTAAAGCTTTCGGGAAAACTGAGCAATCCGCTGATCGAAAATATAAATTGTGCCGATTTAAACGAAAGCGTTGAAAACAGCAGGGACGATATAAAAGCCTATAAATCCATGACAGAGATATCGGATATAAAGGCTGAAATTGAGAAAAACTCGATAATCCCTCAAATAGACGCTTTCGGCGCATTCTACGGAAATACATCTTCCATCAATTCCTTAAGAACATCAGGCATATACGGCATCAGAATGAATTTCCCCCTTGGCGATCCGTCCTACGGCGCAAGAAAGGAAAAAGCCATGGCCTATGCGCAAAAATCAAGGGAAGATTTTTCAGCCAAACTCAGGGCCGCAAGAACCGAACTTGACCTGGCCTGTTCAAGTTATCAGACCGCTGTTAAAGGTCTGACGCCCGCAAAAAACACCATGGAAAAGGCAGAGAATTCCCTTGACCTGTTCAGACCTCTTTACAGACAGGGCAAACAGAGCATAATGGAGGTCTTAAGGGCCGAAAATTCTCTTTTTCAGGCAAAAGCGGCCTATTATGAAACTCTTTACAAAACAAACCTTTTCTACCTGCAAACTCTTTTTAACGCAGAAAAGCTTGACGAAAAAGCTATAACGAAAGTTGAAGAAAATCTGAAATAAATCAAGGAGAGATAAATGGATTACAAAGAAGGAAATTACGGTTATGCCGGCAAAACAGCCGCAGCTTTCATAGCCTCAAAACTGACGCCGATACTTATGATTTCGGCCCTGCTGCTCGGCGTTTTTTCCACGCTCAATCTGCCAAGAGAAGAAGAGCCGCAAATAAATGTCCCGATGTTTGACATCATCGTCCCTTATTACGGCGCCTCGCCGGAAGAAATAGAAAAAAATCTGGTAAAAACCGGCGAAAGAAAGCTCTGGGAAATACCAAAACTGGAGTATATCTACTCAATGATATACCCCAATATGGCAACCTTCATACTGCAGTTTGAAGTCGGAACAGACCCGGCAGAAGCGGCCAACAGAGTTTATACAAAAGTTCTTTCCTATCAGGATTTACTGCCCAAGGGCGCCGGGCAGCCGATAATAAAAGAAAGAAGCATAGACGATGTTCCGATACTGGCTTTGACTTTTTCTTCCCAAAAATATGATGATTACAAACTCAGGGACATAGCGGCAGCGGTAAGAAATGAGATAAGCGCAGTAAATAATGTTTCTGAGACTAACATTATCGGAGGCCATAAAAAACAATTTTTGGTGCGCTTTGATCCGGCCAAGCTTTCAGAAAAGAGAATTACTCCATCCATGCTGGCGGGCATAATAAAAATGTCCAACTCAGCCTTGCCTGCCGGCCATTATAATTCGGCTGACTCAAAAACCCTGATAGCAGCCGACGCCTTCATAAAGAACATTGACGACTTGAAGAGCATAATAGTGGGCGTTTCAAGCGGTTATCCGGTCAAACTTTCAGATGTGGCTCAGATAAGCGAAGGGCCTGACGAAGATGAAAGAGAGGTTCTCACCTATGAAAAGACAAAGGAAAAATATCTTAAAGCTGTAACGCTGTCAGTGGCCAAAAGAAAGGGCGCCAATGCCACAAAAGTGGCAGACGAAATTTTAAAACTTACAGAAAGACTCAAAGGAAAAATAATTCCCCAGGATGTCTCAATTGAGGTCACAAGAAACTATGGTCATACAGCCAAGGAAAAGTCGGATGAGCTTATTTTCCATATGCTTCTGGCCACCGTTTCAGTAACCCTGCTTATATGGCTGACTTTGGGCTGGCGGGAGGCGGTAGTGGTGCTTGTGGCCATACCTGTCACTTTGTCTTTAACTCTTCTGGTCTACTATTTATACGGATATACGCTTAACAGAATCACTCTGTTCGCTCTGATTTTTTCCATAGGCATACTGGTGGACGACGCCATAGTCGTGGTTGAAAATATAAACAGGCATTGCCTGATGAAAAATAAAAATTCGCTGCTGAAAAATGTTATAAACGCAGTTGACGAAGTCGGCAATCCCACCATACTTGCCACTTTTACCGTTATAGCTTCAATACTGCCCATGGCCTTTGTAAGCGGCATGATGGGGCCTTATATGAGGCCTATCCCTATAGGCGCTTCTTTTGCCATGCTTTTTTCCCTGGCTGTGGCCTTCATTGTAACGCCCTGGCTTTTCTCAAGGATAGTGGAAAAATGGAAGCTGGCGCATTGCAGCACGCAAAAGGAAAGCCTGCCTGATAAGCTTTACAGAAAGCTTATGCAGAAATTGATATATATCCCGAAAAACGGCTGGCTTTTTCTGGCTTTAAGCTTTCTTCTGACCGCCGGAGCTGTTTCAATGGTGCTTTTTAGAAGCGTTATTTTCAAGACGCTTCCCTTTGACAATAAAAACGAGTTTCAGGTCGTCATAAATATGCCTGAGGACTCCTCGCTTGAATTGACGAAAAAAGCCGCCAAAGAAATGGCTGGAACTCTGGCCTCAATTGAAGAAGTAAAAAGTCTCCAAATATATGCCGGCTCTTCGGCGCCGTATAATTTCAACGGTCTTGTCCGCCACTATTTTTTCAGGCAAATGCCGCATCAGGCGGATATTCAGGTGAATCTTAAAGATAAGAAGGAAAGGAAGAGACAAAGCCATGAAATAGCGGCCGCAGCAAGGCCGAAACTTAAGGAAATAGCCGACAAATATAAAGCCAGAATACAGGTTGCCGAAGTCCCTCCGGGCCCCCCCGTTTTATCCACTCTTGTCATAGAGATTTACGGCAAAGATCCTCAAAAGAGAAGAGATTTGGCTTCAAAGATTCAGGAAATGCTCAAGAAATCCCCCGGTATAGTTGATGTGGACTCTTATGAGCCGCAAAATTCTCCGAAAGACATACTGCATATAAACAGGCAGAAAGCCACTCTCAACGGCATAATGGCATCGGAAATAGTTCAAACCGCAGCTATGGCCTATAACGGCTATGATATAGACGGGGCTCACACCTCAAAGGATAATGAGCCGGTGGAAATAAATCTGCGGCTGCCTGAAAAATTGAGAAAAGGACTGAATTCTCTGTCTGATATAAAACTTTTTTCACCGAACGGCACGCCTATATCAATTGCTTCGCTGGTATCAGTGAAAAAGTCTGAAGAAGATAAGCCTCTCTTCAGAAAAAATCTGCAGCCGGTCTCTTATGTCACTGCCGATATATCCGGCGGGGAGGAAAGCCCGATATATGCCGTATTGAATCTGACCGGACAAATAGAAAAACTTGCCGAAAAGGAAAACTTGAAGATAAATCAGTTTTTCACCAGACAGCCGGACAGCGCATCCGGAACTTCAATAAAATGGGACGGAGAATGGCATATTACATATGAAGTTTTCAGGGATCTCGGCATAGCTTTCCTGATGGTCCTCTTTCTCATATATATCCTCGTGGTCGCCTGGTTTGAGGACTTCATAACTCCTCTTATCATAATGTCGGCCATACCGCTGGCTTTAGTCGGCATCATACCGGCCCATTGGGCGATGAACGCTTTCTTTACCGCCACATCAATGATAGGCTTTATAGCTTCAGCCGGCATCGTGGTCAGAAATTCCATAATACTCGTGGATTTCATAAAACTCAAACTTGCCGAAGGCGTGGAGCTTAAGGAAGCAGTCATAGAAGCGGGCGTCATAAGATTCAGGCCTATGCTTTTAACTTCTTTGGCTGTGATAGTAGGAGCGGGAGTGATACTGTTTGACCCGATATTTCAGGGACTGGCCATATCGCTGATATCAGGACAGGTGGCCTCAACGCTTCTCTCCAGAGTGGCCGTGCCGGTGCTTTATTACCTGGCTTTCAAAAAGGATTATGAAATAGGTAAAATAAAAATTGAAAGAGGCACCGACAAGGATCTGGATGATACTGCGGAAATAAGCGGAGAGTGAATATGAAAAAAGAAGAAAACAAGAAAGAAGAAAAAAAAGAAAGCAAAACTGGAAGATATATTTATGACAAAAAACTCGGAAAAGTCGTAAAAATTTCTGACGACATAGTGGGGCTGAAAAAAGGCGGCAGTTCATCCTCCGGCTTTTCCTGCCCTTCAGGCGGCTGCTGCCCCGGATGCCAGGGCTGAACCCGGGAGAACTTATGAAAATCAACGATATTTTAAGGCTTATGGCCGGTTTTTTTACGCTTCTCAGCCTTATTCTGGCCCATTATATAAGCCCGAAATTTCTCTGGCTGACCGCTTTCGTCGGGCTTAACCTGTTTCAGTCAGGCATAACCAAATGGTGTCCGGCGATGTGGATATTAAAAAAACTCGGCTTCACTGATTGCTGAGCTGACTTCCGCTTAATTCTCTGTCTATCAGAAGGCAAAGCTTGTCTGCATCATAAGGCTTTTTTATGACAGTTGCCTTTTTGTGCGCATATACCTTTATCTCTTCATCATCGTAGCCGGTGATAACTATAAACCTCAAATCTCTTCCCGAAAATAAAGCCTTTTCCATCAAGTCCCATCCGTTTCCATCTTTCATAACCATATCAGTCAAAACCAGTTCTATATCCTTATGCCTGCTGATTATATCAAGTGCTTCACATACTCCATTTGCGCAGTAGACCCTGTATCCTCTTTCTTCGAGTATTCTCTTATTTATTTTATTCAGCGATTCCTCGTCATCGGCTATCAATATGCCGGCTGAACGCTTTTTAAAGAGGGATATTGCGGCTTCTTCTTTCTCTTGCCTGGTATTTTCATTTAAACAGGGCAGCGATATCAAAAACTCGCAGCCTTCATTTGGAGCCGTTTTTACGGATATATCTCCGCCGTATTTGCTGATTATGGAATAAACCGTGGAAAGTCCAAGACCTGTACCGTTATTTTTTCCTTTTGTGGTGAAAAACGGCTCAAATATTTTCTTCTTCACTTCTTCGCTCATTCCAATGCCGGTATCCTTGAAAGAAATGATCACATTTTTAGAGGGAAGGTTCTTGTTTTTATCAAATGCCTCCTCTTCATAGACACCTATGAATATTTTTCCGCCGTTCGGCATAGCATCTTTGGCATTTACAGACAAATTCATTATCACCTGCTCCAGCTCTGTTTCATCAATTAAAGCATATGCACGAGGGGACATCTCCACTATTTTCAGTTCTATGTTCTCACCTATTATTCTCCTTATGAACTTTTCAAGGGAAAAAATAGCATTTGAAATATTAAGCACCTGCGGATTTCCGATTTTTTTCTTGCTGAAATTAAGCAGGTGTCTGGTAAGCCCTGCGCCCTTTTCGGCAGCCTTTTTGATTTCCAGTATATCTTCCTTCAAAGTTTCGGTATAGGGATTTTCAGCCAGGAAAGTGGCATAGCCGAGTATTACGCCAAGCACATTGTTGAAATCATGGGCTATGCCGCCGGCTAATCTTCCTATGGCTTCCATTTTCTGCGCCTGCAGAAATTTTTTCTCAAGTTTTTTTTCGGAGGTTATATTCTGAGCGGACAGCATTACTATTTTCTTGTCCTGGAAATAGAAAAGGTAAAACCTGTACCTTATATGAAACTCCTCGCCGTTTCTAATTTCGCTTTCCTCAAATGTCAAACCTTTTTCATCTTCATACAAAGACACTTCACTAAATTTATTTTTCAAATCAGAACTGAAAAAAGATTCCTTATAGATATTGGAATTTTTTAACATTTGCGGAAAAATCTCTTTAAAGGATGAATTGAAGGTTATAACCACGCCTTCAACTTCAAACAAAGCCATTCCGTATCCGGAAGCTTCAATATACTTTTTCATGAATACGCTTTCTATTAGGAAGCTTCTGGCCTTTGCTACATCATTCCTGCTGCCCTTGAGAAAAAATCCGTTCTTGAAAAGATTTCCGGATATATCTATAAGGCCCAAAAGGCTGTCAATCTCAAACTTGTATTTTTCAAGCTGCAGCTTGAGATTGATATTTTCTCTTTTAAGAAAATTTATTTTTGCTTCTTCACAATCCAATTGCATACTCTATAAAGTTATCAGTTTTTTTGACAAAAAATTTAGGCTTTCTTGAGCCTGTTTTTAGAGTCTTGACCTATATCATTGACAAGGAGAAGTTTTTTTTTATAGATTTCCTATGAAATTGATGAACAAAGAAATTTTGATAGTAGACGACGACGATACCTTCAGGAGATTTATTGTACGAGCCCTGGCTTCCAGGGGCGCCGCGGTGGAGGATTGCTCCACACCTTCCTGCGCCATAGAAAAGATAAATGAAAAATTTTTTCCGCTTGTGATCTGCGACATTATGATGCAGGAAATGAACGGAATAGAGCTTGCCGAGAAAATTATTGAAAAAAGGCCGAAAACAAAGTTTATTTTCATATCAGGATATGTTGACAACATATCTGATGCTCCGCAGCATCTCAAAGACAGGTCCGTCTTTTTGTCTAAACCTTTTTCGCCGCAGGTCCTTGAAAGCAAAATTAACGAGCTTTGATCTTTCCCTTTTCCCTGTATATTATAGACAATATCTGCGCTATGGCCCTGTAAAAGACGGGATTTATCTCTTCCCCCGGCTCGCACATCCTGTAAAGCGCCCTTGCCAGAGGCGGATTTCTTTTCACCGGAACACCGCTGGCTTTTGCTATGGATATTATTTTTAAAGCCAGGGAGCCGACGCCCTTGGCAATCACGACCGGAGCCCGCATAGATCTTCTGTCGTACTTAAGAGCAACCGCATAGTGTGTGGGGTTGACTATAACAGCGTCTGCGCCGGACACCTCATGCAGCTTGTTTCTTTTTGAAAATTGTCTCATCAATGACTTAATCTTGCCCTTTACAAGAGGATTTCCTTCAGACATCTTAAACTCCTCCTTGACCTCCTGCTTGGTCATTTTTATCCTCTTGTTATAGGAAAATATTTTATATCCCATATCCGCTATAGATATAAGCAGATATGCCGCGCCGACCTTAAAAATCACTGACTTGAAGGAATCCAAAAATGAATATATCATGGTCTGAGCATCCATGGATTGAAATAAAATTATATCCGGCATTTTCTTTTTGACCTCAAGGTAAAGTATCGCGGTCAAAATAAAGGCTTTGGCAAAAGTTTTAGCCGTTTCAAATATTTTTTCCGCAGAGAAAAGCCTGGAAAAGTTTTTTAAAAAATTCAGATTTTCAAATTTTAAGCTTATCTGCCTGAAGGTGTAGCCGGACGGTATAGCCGAAAAGGCAAGCGAAAGAACGCATAAGATCAAACCTAAAGGCAGGGCTGAAAAAGCGAATATTTTAAGGGCTTCATTTATGTAAAGCAGCCAGTTCTCCGGCGCACCGGATATTGACCCTAAAAAAAACTTTTCCGCTGATATAAATTTTCTGCCTATTCCTTCGGCAATTTTGAAAAAAGCGTAAAAACCGCACAGCAAAACGCAGGCGGAGACAAATTCCGGACTTCTGGCAACCTCGCCCTTTTTTCTAAGGTCGGATTTTTTTTTGCCTGTAGGTTTTTCCGTCCTTTCGCTTAAATCTGACATAAGATCAGGCCGCCAAAATGGAGTTCAGGAGATTGAATATATCGCCGAAAACACCTTCGCAAAAGGGAATAAAGGAATATAAAAGAAAACTGACTCCGCCGACCGCAACAAGAAATCTTATAGGCTGACCCAGTATCATCAGATTGGCTCCGGGCATTATCCTTGAAAAAAAACCAAGAAAAACTTCGTTTAAAAGGAGGACAAAAATCAGCGGCGCCGAATATTTCACGGCCATGAAAGCGAAAGATGACAAACTGCCGGCCGCCCCATAAAGCCTGCCGGCATCCAGAAAATTTCCGAAAGGCAGCACATAGAAACTTTGATCCAGAAGTTTCAGGCACCATATATGCCCGTTGAGGCTCAGGAATACAACTATCCCCAAAAGCTCAAAGAATGAAGAGAACAAAGTGCTGCTTTCCCCGGAGGAAGGATCCATTACCTGAGACATTGAAAATCCGCCCTGAAAGTCTATCATTCCTCCGGCCAGAGAAAAGGTGAAAAAACCTATTCTTACCGCAAATCCCAGAAGCAAGCCGTTGATAATTTCCGCAGCCAGAGAAATTATCCTGTAATCCTGGGGAATCAAAAAAAATTTATGATTGCTGCCTAAAAAAACCGCCATGGCCAGGGCAAGAATTACCTTAAGTATGCCTGGACTTGAAGAACGGATAAAAACCGGGGAGGCAATGACAAATCCCATGCATCTGAGAAAGGCATAACCGTAATTTATGAGGTTTGTATTTATTTGATCAAACATATTTGGGGTATAAGCAAAAATAGCTGCGCGCAATATTTGGCGAGGGAATTAAGAATCCATGGCCCGAAGAAAAAAATTGAAACCGACACCGCTGCCAATTTAGGCACGAAAGCCAGAGAGGCATCCTGAATTTGCGTAACGCTTTGGAAAATTCCTATCAGCATTCCAATGACCACGGCAAAAGCTAGTATCGGCAGTGATATCTTTATGCCCAGAATTACGGCCTGCTGAAAAAGCGAAATGAAAGCGGAAGATTCGCTCATAAATTGAAACTCCTGTAAAGTCCGCCAAGCACAAGATTCCAGCCGTCAGTTAATATAAAAATCAGCAGTTTGATAGGCAGGGAGATCATCGCAGGCGGTATCATTATCATGCCCATGGACATAAGCACGGAGGAAACTACCATATCTATCAGTATAAAGGGAATAAATATCAAAACTCCTATTTGAAAGGCAGTTTTAAGTTCGCTTGTTATGAAAGCAGGAATAAGAACTGAAAGGGGAATTTCTTTTGCATTCTCTATCTTTGACATTTTGACGAAATTTTCAAGGTCATTTTTTCTTACATTGTCATACATAAATTTCCTTATTACAGGCGAGGCATTTTCAAAGGCCCTCCTGTAGGATATCTGTCCCTTCAAATACGGATCTACAGATTTCAGTTTCAGCTCCTCCACCTGAGGCCGCATTATAAAAAAGGTCATAAACAGGCTGAGTCCGGCTATTATCTGATTTGAAGGTATCATGGGAAGCCCTATGGCATGCCTTAAAAGGGAAAGAGAAATCACTATTCTGGTAAAGGGCGTCATCATCAGTATTATGGCAGGAGACACAGCCAGAACTGTCAGGGCGATAAACATGCTTATAAACGAAGAATTGCCGGTTTTTATTATCATTTCTGAACTGTCGGCGGCAAAGGCCCCTCCGGAAAGAACAGCCAGCAAAAGCGCGCACATTCCCGCAACCTTTAAAAATGGAATTGAATCCTTTTCTTTCTCAGTCAGTTTCACTTCTTCATTTTTTTCGGCAGCAGCCTCTTCCCCATCCAGATTAGCTATTACATTGACGCTGCTGGCATTTTGAGACAGTAAAAAATATTTATTTCTGGCCTTGAGAGTAAAAATATAAAGTCCCCTGCCTACGCTTATCCTTGAACCTATCTGCAATTCACCGGCTTCAAAGGCGCTTTTTTTAGCCGTCTTGAATTTGACTGCCAGAAAATATATTAAAAGTCCCAGGCCGGCAAGTTTCAAAGCCTGCAAAACGCCCTCGGTAAATACAGCATCCTGATAAAAAAACAATTCAGTCATTGACACTATTGCCAGGCCGGCGGAAAATGTCAGCATTACCATTCTCTTTCTGCTCATTTTCTTGCTTCCTCCAGTTTAAGTATCCTTATGCCGGAAAATTCCTCAAGCATTACCATTTCACCCTCTCCTATTTTTTTGCCGTTGGCAAATATGCCCACAGGTTCCTGAGGCGACTTGTTCAAACTTATGACAGACCCCGTTTCTATTGACAAAAGCTCGGAAAATGGAATTCTGACCCTCCCCAGCTCAACTGAAACCTCAACAGGAACATCGGACAGCGCTTCCTTGGATATTTTTTGCCTTGATTCCGGAGAAACCGCGCCCTGAACCGTATTTTCTTTTTTATTCTCTATGACATTTTCCATTCTGCCTCCTAATTTATTTTTACCGCCAGCTTTCCCCTGTCCATGCCGAGGGTGCCTTCCAGAACAGGGCCGTTATCAAACCTGATCCTGACGCTGTCGGGTCTTTCTTTTTCAAATTTTATTGTATCACCGGCTTTCAACTTATCTACGTCCTTAATGGTCATAAGACATGAGTAAACCTCTATGCTGGCTTCCATGTCTATAAGATCAGGATTTATCCTTTTCCCGCCAGCCTCCTTTTTTTCCTCAATTATTTTTTTTACATCGGCCTTCTCTATTTCCTCCTTGAAATGTTTGACCGGCATCCAGAAGGAAAAAACGCTCTTAGAATCAGAAAAAGACAATTCAAAAGAAGAATATAAACACAGGGGATTTCCTCCTTCAAAGGCTTCCTCCTGAGGATTTTTGGAAAAATGCGCAAAAATATCGCTATTCTTAAAGGACATTCCAAAAACATCTCTCAAATATGAAGAAAACACTTCTTTTGCGAAAAGATTTACAAATATGTTTTTTTCCATATTGCTGATGAAATCTTCATCTTTGGCCTCCAGGCGCCCTTCTAGAAATTTAAGGCATATCGCCTTCACAAGCCTGCTCTCAAAGAAGCAGGCGGCCTTTTTTTCATTCAATTTTAAGAGCAGATATAAAGATCTTTCATCCTCCCTGAAGTCCTTCAATCCGGCTTCCAGTGAGAAAACCTTCACTTTTTCAAGTAGTATATCGGATATTTTTTCCTGAAGTTTTCTCTGATAATTGACATTCAAGGTCTTTATATCCGAGAAATGACTTCTTTTTTTTGAATTGCTCTTCATACTCTATTTCCCTGCCTGCTTCAACGGCAAAAAGCCGGTAATCCCTCCGGCTTTTTCAAAAGCGCATTTTTGAAATCGCCGTGAAGCGTTTTTTTAGGATTTGCCTCAATCGCAATTTCTCCTGCTCTCATCAATGTTAAGCCCATAAGCGGCATTTTCAGGCAGAAAACCGTTTCCAATGCAGAAAACAAGGAGGGTGCTTCATCATAGTGAGTAAGCACGGCCGCTCCGGGAGAAAAAAGTCCGTAAAAAGAAAGAGTTTCCTCAACAGATTTGTTTAGCCCCGCCTTATGGCAAAGGAAAAAATTCACCTTTTCATTCTCCATTATTTCACAGGCTTCATTTTCAAAGCCATTTTCATTCTTTATTCTAAGTTCGGCAAGCACCGGCATATCTTTTTCATATTTGCCGGCCTTTTTATAAAAATCTTCCGCATTATCTGAGCCCAAAAATGTTATATCGCGCTCTTTGGCGAATTTTTTAATTTTGAAAAAATCGTTCTCTCCGCAATAGTCGAGAACGCCAAGACAAAATTTCCTGTTTTCGGCCAGCATTTTTTCCGCCATAGCCAGTATAAATGACGTTTTGCCCGCCCCTCTCCTTCCGGAGAAAAAACATATCCCGATTTCTGGAAAGAAAAAGTCTTCGCGCACATATTTTTCAAAAAAATCTTCGGCCTTTCCTCCGCCGCTCAAAATATCCCCGGCTATTCCAATGAATTTTTCCGAAACTCCTGGGATGAAGCGTTTTTCGGTTTCTTTCGCCTCTATTTTTTTAAGCTCATCCAGAGAGTTTCTTATCTGCCTTATCTGCTCGCTTATTTTTTCAAGAGAATGCTCATTCTGCTTTTTCATGGCCGTTATTCTTATCTTCTCTTTACCCAGCCCCATAAATCCCCTGACTTTTTTGGTATCAAGTATAACGGCATCTGGTCCCATGGCGCTTTTCACCATTCCAAGCGCCTCTATCACTCCGGAAGACTCAAAAACGCATATATTATCCATTTATCTGCCCCGCTATCTTAACCTTTACATCAGGATTTATCTCCTCATATGAAATAAAAGAAACTCCCGGCAGGGCTTTTTCCATTATTTTCCTCAAAGGATATCTGAGCGTTGAGGAGCATGTTACAACTGCCGGTTCAGGAAGCTTTTCTTTAACTTTCTCGGCTATGGCCTCCGCTATCCTGTTCATTTCCGAAGGAGGTATGGTTATAAAGTATCCCCCTTCATTTTTCTTCAGATTTGACAGAAGCTTCTGTTCAAGCTCCGAGGAAAGGGAAAAGATCTCAAGTACCTTTTCTGAATTCAAGTTCTTTTCAGTTATTATTCTGTAGAGAGACTTTCTTGCGGCCTCTGACAAAGATACGCTGTCTTTTGATATTCTAGCCTGGTCGGCGAAGGCCTCAAGTATTGTAGGAAGGTTTTTGAGAGATATGTTCTCCTTAAGAAGCTGCTGCAAACCTCTGTGTATTTCCCCTATTGATAAAAGATTCGGAGTCAATTCTTCTATGACGGCTTTATGCCTTTTTTTGACATTATCAAGCATAAATGAAACATTTTCTCTGGTCAAAAGCTCGGCCGAATATTTCTTCAAAATTTCGGTTACATGAGTCACTAAAACAGATGAAGCTTCAACGACCGTGTATCCTTTCCTTTCAAATAAATCCCTTTCTGCTTTGTTTATCCATATTGAAGGCAGCCCGAAAACTGGATCAAGCGCATTTTCCTCCCTGTTTTCAACCTTTCGCGCCGAACCTGAATTTATAGCCAGAACCATTGCGGGTTCAAGCCTCCCCTGGGCCACCTGAGATGAACAGATATTTATTCTGTAGGAATTGGCAGGCAAAGAAGAAGAATCTTTCAGATGTATGAGAGGAAAAGGGACTCCAAGCTCCCTGGATACAGATAATCTGGCTTTCTCAACCTTGTCTATCAGCGAATTCTCCTTTTCAGACAGCATTGAAAGAAGACCGTAACCTATCTCAACCTCTATAAGATCTCCGTCATAAAATAATTCCTCTTTTGCGCTTTCTTTCTTTTCCTTTTTCTCTTCTTTCTTTTCAGTCTCGGCAGTAACACTTTTTCCTTTTAACTTAAAGGCCAGAAATAAGCTCACAATGGAAAGCGAAAGCAGAACTATTTTGGGAGTGCCGGGCAGAAAGGCGCATAAAAGGCCGGCTGCCGATATAAAAAACATAGCCTCTTTCTTTATGAATATCTGCGAATACATTTCGCTGGCCAGATCCTTGCCGGATGTTGCCCTGCTTACAAGTATGCCGGCGCTTATTGAGGTCAAAAGGGAGGAAAGCTGGGCCAGCAAGCCCATTCCAACGCTTATCCTTGAATACTTTTCAAAAGCCTGAACAAAATCCAGTCCGCCCTTGAAAACTCCCAGCACGGTACCGCCTATAAGGTTTATTACTATAATTATTATGGCAGCCAGAGCGTCCCCTCTTATAAATTTGGAGGCGCCGTCCATGGCTCCGTAAAAGTCAGCTTCATCTTCTACCGCCCTTCTTCTCTTTTTGGCTTCCTGCTCGTCTATAAGGCCTGAATTCAGATCTGCATCTATTGACATTTGCTTGCCCGGCATAGCATCCAGAGTGAATCTTGCGGTCACCTCTGATATTCTGGTAGTGCCGCCGGTTATGACTATATACTGCACCGTGAGTATTATCGCAAAAACCGCCAGTCCGATTATTGAATTATTGCCGAGAAAAAATGAGCCGACGGCTTCAACAAGCTTTCCGCTGCCGCCAGATACCAGAATGCTTCTGGTTGCAGATACTATCAAAACTAGCCTTATTACCGAAGAAATCAGCAGAACTGAAGGGAATGAAGAAAATTCCATGGACTGGTTTATCATTCCCGACATGAACAGAACGAGAAGAGAAAACAGTATCAAGGACATGAACAGAAAATCCAGTCCCCATGAAGGCAGCGGCGTTACAAGCAGCAAGACTATAAAAAGCCCGAAAAGGCCTATGGCTATTTCCCCGCCGCTTAAAGAGAAATTATTTTTAAAATCAGGCGCCGTGTTTTTCATTCTTCTCCTTTGAAGCTGTTTTTTCCTGTTTTAAATCTTTTCCGCTTTCCGCTTTTTTCAATGGACTGAATTTTTCCCTTAATACTATTATCTCCACTCTCCTGTTCTTTTCCCTGCCGGACTCTGTGGCATTTGTGTCAACAGGCATAGTATCTGCATAGGCCGCTATCATAAATTTTCTGGAATCCATATTCTTTTTCCTTATCAGATACTCCGAGGTTTTAACGGCCCTTCCAAGCGACAGATGCCAGTTTGAGGGATATAAATAATTTGAAATAGGGACATTGTCGGTATGTCCGCTGACCTTTATTTTATTATCCACCTTTGCCAGATACTTGCATACTCTATCCAGCACTTCTATAGCCCCTTCCTTAAAATCCGTTTTACCGCTGTCAAAGAGAAGCTTTTCCTGAAGATTTATAACAAGGCCTTCTTCGCTCAGGGATGCGCTCAGCCCGTGGCCGTTTTTTTCATCCTTTTCTATTTCCTCTTTAAGCTTTTCAAGGGCCTCATCCTTGCAAATTTTTTCCTCCTTGCCTTCTCCTTCACCGAGCAGAACTGCAAATTCCTTTGAATTTCCCGGCTTATCATCTTTTTCCTGAGGATTTAAAACCTTTACCATTGCTTTCATTGCCTTCCTGAATTTTTCAGTATCCTGCTGGGCAGTGGAGTAAAGCACGACGAAAAGTCCCAGAAGAAGCGTTATCAAATCGGCATAAGTTAAAAGCCATCTCTCGGAATTTTCGTGCTCTTCGTGTTTCTGTTTTTTTTTCATTTAAGCGCTCACCGCCGTTCTCTGTTTCTTGCCTGCCGCGCCTGCATCCTGCAGCGATATAGGCAGCATAGAGGTCAATTTTGCCCTTAAAAGTCTCGGAGAATAGCCCTCGCCTATGGCACTTATCCCTTCTATAACTATGTAATATATCAGCATTTCTTCCTGATGCTTGTTTTTAAGCTTGTCGGCTATGGGCAGAAACAGCACATTGGCCAAAAGCACGCCCCAGAAAGTGGCGATGAAAGCGGCCGCTATGGAATGCACAAGCTTTTCAGGATCTCCGCCGGCATGCGAAAAGGTGCTTATAAGACCCATTACCGTGCCTATAACGCCCATAGTCGGCGAATAGCCGCCCATTTTATTGAATATTCCGGCACCGAAGGCATGCCTTTCGGCTATATTCTCCATTTCCATTTCAGCCATCTGCTCCATAAGTTTGGGGTCAGTTCCGTTTATAAACATCTTCATATACTTCTTTGCAAAATTAAGTTTCATCTTTTCCGCGTCTTTCTGCAGGGCAAGCAGACCTTCTCTTCTGGCTTTTTCACAGGCCATCACCAGCTCATTTATCACCTGCTCAGGTTCCACCTTGGGGTCAAAAATCGCCTTCATAGCCACTTTCCAGGCGTCCAAAAATTTTTTGAAAGGCAGGCCTATCATGGTGGCTGATATTGTTCCGCCGAATATTATCAGCATAGCCGGTCCCTGTATCAAAGCGCCTATGGCTCCTCCTTCCCACAAAAAAGAGCCGACTATACAGACAGCTGCCAGCACTAAACCGCCGATAAGAGCTATATCCATTTTACCTCCTGAACAAAATATACAAAAATTACAAAAGTTTGTCAAGTTAGTAAAACTACAAACTCAAAAAATATTGTTTTTTTTGCGCTTTTCTATGTAGGAAAGTTTAAAAGAATAGCCGTTTGAGTCATAAACAACAGCTTCTTCCACTGTCTTAAATCCGGCTGAAGAAAAAGAGCCGCTTTTTTCCTTCATGGCCTTTTTGGCTTCATACTCGGACATATACTCAGAGGCGTCGTCAAAGCGGGATATTTTCATAACTTCGCATCTTTTAATATCGCATTTGTTTCTAGCCGCATAGTATATTCTGAATGAATATCCTGAATCTTTATCGCATGTTTCAAAATAAAAAGGATATAACCCGTATTCTTTCATCCTTAAGAAAGTCTCTTTCGCGGCTTTGAAGGCGTCTTTCTCAAACCTGTAAAAAGATATGCTTTCGTAAACATCTTCAATAAAAAAAGGCTCCTTTTTTACTTCTTCAGACGGATAGAGATAATCCATGAAGAAAACATTTTCCTCATCAGGATAATCCGAGACGCCCAAAAATGGAATTTTGTAAATCTTATTTTTTTCCGCCAGAGCGTCCTTTATATGCTCCCTGTCAGCAGAATAATGGTACTTAAAATACTCTCTTTTAACCTGAGCCTTTACTTTTCCGCCGCGGCAAAATATGCCGTAGGGGACGGCATACTTTACGGTTACTTTTTCCTGAAAAGGGTCATAATCGCTGAAAAGAATTTTTATTCCCGCAGACCCCATAGATGAATTTATAAGGGATTCATAATAAGGTCCTTCCCCCCTGTTTTTCAATACGGCCTCAAAAGTCCTGATTTCAAATGACTTGTCTTTTTTCATGCCGGCATACTCAAAGACAAAATAAAAATCTCCGTCTTTCTCTCTTATGCTGTAGCTTAAAGCGTCCGGAAAAGGCAAAATTGAGACAGCTTCTCTGCGCGCCTCATCGGCAAACCTGTAATATGACGGACTTTCATAGGAGCTTATCTCCGGTTCCGGGCACTCATAGGCCTGCGGCCCCCATGCCCATAAATCCAGGATAAGAGCCCAGACAAGCATCATAATCCCCCCGTCTTAAAACGGCACAATAAAATCGGCTAAAAGTATTTTCTCGTTTTGTTTTTCATGTCCTATCGGCATTGAGTTAATATAGGCCAAATATACGCAAAGCGTTTTTGACGGCCTTAAATAGGAATGTATTCTCAGAGATTTTATGCCTGTTGAGCCGCCGAATACCGCTACATCAGGATAAGAATCCAGCCAGGAATCGCTTTCGATTCTTCTATAATTGAATCCCAGGGAATGAGATATATCTCTTTTATCCTTAAAGCTTATATCGCTTCCGTATATGTAAGCCTGTTTTTTTGAAGAGACTGCGCTGTTAAAGGCATAAGAGCCGTATAGATCGGACGAGTACCTTCCGTATATCTTCATTTTATATGAAATATCCAGATTAAAAACATCATAATCATACTTATAGACGCCAAGTGAAGAGCTGTTGGAAAGCAGATAGCCGGAAGGGCGGCCGGAAACGGACGATGTAGAGCTGCCTTTTATATAGGCGAAATCGTAATATGTCACGGCCATATTGAGATCTTTGCTTTTATTGGAAAATTTTATCTGGCTTAATGTGTAATATGCGTCCTTTTTGGACGAAGCGGTTTCATTGATCAGAAAAACTCCCAAATTAAAGCTCAAGAGGCCCCGGCTCATTTCAAGCTGGGCGCCTTCAGGATTTATGTCAGTATCCCATAAATATGAATTTGACTTCCAATGCGAATTCTTTATTTTCCCGGCCGTTAACTTTATCGTCTCAGTATTGCCGTAAGAAACGCCGGCCATTGAAAGACTTATATTTTTATTTGAAAAATTTCCGGATGCATTTTCAAAATTGCTTCTTGGATTTAATTTATCTCCGCTGGCCAGGCCGAAAAAAACTTCAGAATTTTTGGAGATTTTTTTTGAGAACTCGCTTTTTACCTGAAAAAGAACTCTGTTTCTGGGCAAAGTAAAGGCGTCATTGTCCAGATAATAATATCTGAAAGTAACCGAGCCGCTTATATTGACCTTCTCTTTGTCTTTTTTATCCGAAAGATAATCGGAATAGTCCCTTGCGTCTATCACGCCTTTTTTGATTAGGTAATTCTCCAAAGCATTATCCGCCCCTAAGGCCAGAGAAGAGAATAAAAAAACGATTATAAAAGGCATTTTCATCTTTCCTCCTAAACTTTCAATTCCTTGAACATATTTTTCAATTTCGCACCTATATCTTCCAGGGACAATACGTCTTGTGCGGCGCCCATCTTTATTGCCTCCTTGGGCATTCCAAAAACTAGAGAGCTTTTCTCATCCTGCGCTATTGTGTATCCGCCTGATTTCCTTATTTCAAGCATGCCGGCAGCGCCGTCTGCGCCCATGCCGGTCAGAAGCACCGCAACGGCATTTTCCCTGACATTTTTGGCCACGGACCTGAATAAAGGGTCAACTGCCGGCCTTTGATAGTGCTCCTGCGGACCGTCTTTTATCCTTATCACATAATTCGCTCCGCTTCTTTCTATGACCATATGCTTGTTTCCGGGAGCAATGAAAACGCAGCCGCCAACCACGAGATCCTTGTCAGAAGCTTCCTTCACCTGCATAAAACATATTTCGTTTAATCTTTTTGCGAAAGATGAGGTAAAACCTTCAGGCATATGCTGAACTACTGCTATGCCCGGCATTGATGCCGGCAGAGAGCTTAACAATTTTTCCAAAGCCACGGTACCGCCCGTGGAAGCGCCTATAGCTATGACCTTTCTTGTCGTGGAAAATTTTATTTCGCCTTTTTCTTTTTTGTCTATAAGCTTATTTTCAACCGGGCCGCTGAATTTGACCATTGAAGCCCTTCTTATAGCCATTATAAGATCTCTGTTAACCACATCATTTGTGGAATAAGAGGAGGGCTTTCCCACAACCTCTACCGCTCCAAGCTCCAGGGCTTTCAAAGCTGTCTCATTTCTGCCCACAGTAAGAGAACTGAAAACCACAACAGGTTTGGGATAATATTTCATCAGTTTGGACAGAAAGGTCAGCCCGTCCATTCTCGGCATTTCAAGATCCAGAACTATCACATCGGGATTGTCGGACAATATTTTATCTCTGGCAAAGTAAGGATCCATTGCTGAACCAATTATGGATATATCCTTGTGCCTGCCCAGTTCCTCCGTCAAAATCTTTCTGATAAGGGCGGAGTCATCCACTATCAAAACCTTGATCATAGTTCAGTTCAATCCTTTTGATTTAAAAAAATCCGAATATTTTTTATCAACTCCCATAATATGCTTAAAAATCCAGTCGCTTAGGAAAATCATAATTTCAGAAGACAGTCCGACACCTGAACTGTTGTATTTTTCCACAAAAGCCTTAACCTTCAGTTTGAAATTTTCATGCTCGCTCCTGTGCGCCTGGCTGTCGGGATAATTATACTTGCTGAAATATGCCTCTTCGGTGTTGAAATGATAATCAGTGTATCGGACCAGTTCTGATAATGTCGGGCCTATTACCTCTTTCCCTTTTCCCTTCATCATAAACTCATTGAGCTGATTTATTGCGGAAATCAGCTTTTTATGCTGTTCATCTATCGTTTTTATACCGACAGAAAGATTGTCGCTCCACTTCATCAATTCAGTTTTTATCATAATATCCTCCTAATTTTTAAAAAGCTTGAATCTGACTCTTCCCTCAATAAAGAAGATCTCATTTTCACAGCAAAAGCTGTTATGCTCGATTTTGTCCACTTTCTCCGGAGATTTGAGATTATAAACGGTTTTTTTTGAAAAAAATTCCGGCAGCAGATTGCCGCATACGATATTTAAAAGCTCTTTAGCCGAATCATCCATCGTTATCATATGCTCGCTTTCAAGATTTGATGTCATATTCTCATGTATGCTTTTAAGCAGATTATCACCTATTGTCATATAAAGACAGCCGCTTGAAACGCTGTCAAAGCAGATCCTGAAACTGTGCCATATATTTTCCTGTAAAGATTCCTCCTCCTTTGCCGGCATCACAAAGGAAGTCCCCTGAAATATAGCTGAAACCAGAAAAAACATTTTTTCTTTTAAGCTATCCATTTTTTGCTCCTGTCACTTCAAGTATTTTATTTCCGATGAACTCCGGAGTGAAGGGCTTATGAACGAAACCAGAAGTCTTTTTCTCAAGGATTTCTATTCTACTCTCGCTGCTTTCTGTTGAAACTACCAGAACTGGAATATCCTTGAGATAATCATCGCCTCTCATCCTGTCTATCATCTCCTCTCCGTTCATCACAGGCATATTTATGTCGGCCAAAACCAGATCTATCCAGTTATTCTTCATTATTTCCAGCCCCTCATGCCCGTTTGAGGCCTGAAAAAAAACATTTTCGCCGAGATCCGACATTTTTATGGTTTTGATTATCATGGCCCTCATAACAGGGCTATCATCAACTATCAGGATATTCAATTTCATACTTTCCTCTTTTATGAAAAAGAATTTACGCCTTCATTCAAGCCTGCAAAAAGTTTTTTCTCAATGCCGTTCATTTTAATTGTCACTTCGCCGTTTCCCAGATTTAACACCATTGTCCTGGCTTCATAGCCGCCGAAATCGCTTCCCTTAAGGGAAATGGAACTGCTCCAAAGAATTTTTCTCAATATGGTGATATTTCTCATGCCTATTTTAAAAAAATCCTCTTTTTCTCTGGCATTCGGGCTTGAACCGCCGGCGGCGCATATTATCAATTTTCTCTTTTCAGATTCACTTTGGCATAATTTTGAAAATAAAGCGTTAAGGCCGCTGTCAACGAACATAAATGGATTTTCAGCCGATTTATCCTTGTATTCAGCTGCGCTTGGAAGCATGGCATGAAGCATGGCGCCCCTTTTTAAAATAGGATTGTAAGCGCTTATCCCGACGCAGCTGCCGAGCGCATAGGTTATAAGGGCCTCATCACTCAAATTGCCGAATTTCAAATCGCCCACGCCCACGGTTATCATCTGTTCTCCTTTCTGTATACGGCGGGCATTATATAGGCGTATCTGTGTCTTAGCGAATTGAGGCTTTCCGAGTGTCCGGTAAAGAGATATCCTCCGGGGGCCAGAAGATCATAAAATCTGTTTATCAAGATCTCCTGAGTCGCCTTGTCAAAATAAATCATCACATTTCTGCAGAATATTATGTCAAAAGGGCCCCTCATAGGCCAGCTGTCCATAAGATTGAGCCTTGCAAAGCTTATGTATTTCTTTATCCCTTCGTCTATTCTGTAAGTCCTGTTCTTGGCATCTGCAAGCGAGAAATATTTCAAATAATCTCCGGGAACTCCTTCCAGCTCTTTTTCATCATAAATTCCATCTCTGGCTTTATCAAGCATTCTTGCGGATATATCAGTGGCCAGTATTCTTTTGTTTATCTCTTTTTTAAGTCTTTCATTAAGGTCCATCGCTATGCTGTAAGGCTCTTCTCCGCTTGAACAGCCGGCGCTCCACAGCGTAAGACTGTTTTTATTCAAGAACGGGTATATATTCTTTCTCATGAAATCAAAATGCGCAAATTCCCTGAAAAAATCAGTTTTATTGGTGGTCAGTATATCTATCAGGATTGAAAGCTCTTTTCTGTCATTTTTGAACCTGTTTATATAATCGCCGAATGAATTTATATCAAGCTCATTCATTCTTTTTAAAAGCCTGCCTTTAACCACTTCCTTTTTGCCCTGAGTAAAGGCTATGCCGCAAATGGAATATGCTATATCCGTTATTTCCTTATATTCTTTATCTGTGAACTCAGAACGCTCGCAAATATTGCCTGTGATGGTTTTCATGATAATGCGCTTGAATTTTCTCTTTTGCAGGAGCGGTAATAGTCTATTATGTTTTGCGGCTCTATTATCACCGCCACCCTTCCATCGCCCAGAATACAGCCGCCGAGAATGCCTGGAAAGGACTTTATGCCCGGCAGCGGCTTGGCCACAACTTGCTGTTTGCCCAGCACTTCTTCAACCCAAAGGGCGCTTTTTTTGCCCCTGTCTTCAACTATTACGAAAATTCCCTCTTTTTCAATTTTGCTGTCTCTTGAGAAGATATTATTCAGCCTGAATACCGGCATTATATCTCCTCTCAAAGAAAATATCTCCTCTTTGGAATTTACGCTGTAGAGCTTTCCTTCCGATGCTTTGGCCAGTATTTTTACGCTGTTAACAGGTATGACATACTTATCGCTGCATACCTTTACAAGCATGCCGTCAGTAACCGCCATGGTCAGAGGAAACTTCATCTTGAATATTGTGCCTTTGCCTTTTTGAGAGGATATCTCGATCTTTCCCCTGAGCGAATCTATTCCCCTTTTAACCACATCCATCCCTACGCCTCGGCCGGAAACATCGGTTATTTTATCGGCTGTGGAAAAACCTGGCAAAAATATCAGATTATATGTGTCAAGTTCGCTCAGCTCCTCATTTTCTCTTATCAGATTTTTTTCTACGGCTTTTTTTCTTATCTTATCCGTATCCAGCCCCCTGCCGTCATCTTCTATTTCAAAAACCACATTTCCATCGGCATTATAAGCTCTCAAACTTAGATTGCCTTCGGGATTTTTGCCTTTACTTTCCCTTTCAGAAGGAGTTTCTATGCCGTGGTCTATGGAATTTCTGACCATATGAATAAGAAGCTCCTCCACTATGTTTATCATATTCCTGTCTATTTCCGTTTCTTCACCGCTTATACGGCATGAAACTTTCTTTTCAGTCTTTCTTGACAAGTCCCTGGCCAGCCTTATCATCTTAGCGAACATATTTTTTATCGGCACCATTCTCATTGACATGGCCAGTTCCTGCAATTCCCTTACAATTTTTTCGGTTTGCTGGCTTTTTTTGGATACAGAGGAATTCTCTATGGACTCTATATCCCTCAAAAGCATTGAATAAGAAATTGACAATTCTCCCACAGTGTCAATCAATCTGTCCAGTTTGTCTGTTTTTATCCTTATTGTGCTTTCCTCTACGACCTTATCGGCATTCGCTTCTTTGAAAGCCGCGGCCGTTTCATTTGCTCTTGGGGAGGAGAGCGAAGCGGCCGCGGGCTTTTCTTCTTTGTTTTCGGGGGTTTTTGTTAAAAATTCCGATTCGGATAATTTCTTTTTTATATCATCATATAAGACCGGCTTTTTGATCTTATAGCTGCTGTCATCAAGCGCCTTTTCCACTTCAATAAGTATTTCTTTTATCACATCTATGGCCTTAAGCGAAAGGTCGGCGTACAATGAATTGAAAACCGCCTTGCCGTCCCTGATGCGGCTGAGCATATTCTCGGCATGATGCGAAAATTCAGAGATAATGTTAAGCGAAACAAAGGAAGATGTGCCTTTTATTGTGTGAAAAGCCCTGAAAACCTTGTTCACGCTTTCGCTGTCCTGAGGATTGCTTTCCAGCTTCAATATCGCTTCTTCTGAAAGCTGCAGATTTTCCCTGCTTTCCGTAATGAAATCTCTCAATATCTCCGGATCAGAGTCCTTGCTTAAAGAAAATTCTTCTTCTTTATGTTTCGGATATTCTTCGTCCTGCATATATTCCTGCCGGCCTAACTTTTCCACGAGATTTGACGCTTCTTTATATGTCTGCTGCGAAAAATTTTCTTTAAGAGACAGCAATTTTTCTTCTATTCCGCTTATTGTTTCCTTAAATCCCTCCCCGGCGGACGATTTCAGATTTCTGACTATCTCAAGGCAGGGCTCTATATCATCGCTGTTAAGGGCGTCATTTAAGCGGATTGTAAGCAGTTTTATTTCTTCCATCATAGGTTTAAGGGGGGCGGCAAGCCGCCCCCCGCCTTTCCTTAGAATGTTTTAAGTATCGGCTCTTCAACCTCAAGAGGCAGTATCTTTTCCGGGTTTTTCGCCCTGGCTTCCGGCTTGGCATGTTTCAAGACTGTTTCTCTCTTGAAATCCTTTATTGAAGACTGCTGAGCGGAGGTTCTGAACTCCGACAGCATTCTCATCAATTCCTTGGCCTGGCCGGTAAGCTCCTCGGCGGCTGAAGCTGATTCTTCGCTATTTGCGGCATTTGACTGCGTTATCTGATTAAGCTGCTGTACGCCGGTATTTACCTGCTCTATGCCCTGTTCCTGCTGTTCGCTGGCCGCCGCTATTTCAGCCACGACATTGGAAACCTTGAGCGCCTGCTGGGATATCTCTTCAAGTTTCTTTCTTACTTCTTCATTGAAGACTACTCCATTCTCGGCATTTTTCACCGCATCTTCTATGAGATTGGCCGTATTCTTAGCCGCTTCCGCGCTTCTCATAGCCAGATTTCTTACCTCTTCGGCCACGACGGCAAAACCCTTTCCTGCCTCGCCGGCTCTGGCCGCCTCAACAGCCGCATTGAGGGCAAGCAGATTGGTTTGGAAGGCTATTTCATCTATGGTCTTTATTATCTTTGAAGTGTCATCTGAAGATTTCTTGATCTTTTCTATCGCTTCAGACAATTTCACCATGCTTTCAAGCCCCTGATCGCTGAAATTCTTGGCCGATTCAGACATAGCCTTGCCTTCTTTAGCATTGCCGGCATTCTGCTTGGCCATAGAGCTCATTTCCTGTATGCTTGAGGTTATTTCCTGCAATGAACTGGCCTGCTCGCTTGAGGCCTGAGCCAGGCTTTGAGAGCCGCTGCTTATCTGGCTGGCTGCGCTTGATACCTGTTCAGTGGCATATACCACCTGCTTTATGACTTCTTCAAGATTATTGAGAGATTTATTTATGGCATCTTTAAGCTTTACAAAATCTCCTTTATAATCTGAACTTATCCTGACCGTAAGGTCTTTTTCAGCGACTTTATTCATTACGCCGACCACATCAGCCACGCTTTTATCCAGTTCTTTTACGGTATTATTAATGCTTTCCTTCAGGGTTTCAAACTCGCCGCCGTATTTTTTGTCCAGTCTGGCGCTTAAATCCAGATTGGAAACCTTATCCATAACAGCCATCACATCATTTATCGCATTCACTATATCCCTGCTTATCCATATGCCAAGAGATACTGAAAGCAAAACAACGACTATGATCATTCCCAAAACAAGCGAAAATGTTTTATTGGCTATGATTGTATTGTTTTCTGCGATTTTATCTCCCATTTTGCCTACATCTTCTAAAACTTCCGATGAAAGTCCTATTGTTTTATTCATATATTGGGCGCCCTGGGCCAGAAGTCCCAGTATTTCAGAATTAGGCCTGTTCTCGTTTATCATCTTTGTAATCCTTGCAACAAGAGCGGTATATTCTATTTCATTTTTCTTCAATTCTTTCAATTTATCCATTATATCCAGATGAACCTTATGACCGCCTATACCCAAATCCGCTATATGAACCTTCTTGCCGCCATAGTCTATATCATGAATCTTCTCATCAAACTCAGTTATCAGGACATCCATTTTCTCGGCTATTTCTTTGTTCAGCCCTTCAATTTCCTTTATGAAATCATTGGCTTTTTCAGTCCCCTTATAGGAGAAGGCCTGATAAACGCGATTTCTCCTGGCCGATATTTTATACCTTAGATTGGCGGCTGCTCTTTGCAAATCCATACCCTTTTGATCAAGCACGGTGCCCATCATATTTATTTTTCTTATATTGCTCAGTCCCAGCCAGCCTATTATGCCGGCCATAAGTGAGACTATTATGAAACCGCCCAATAACTTTTGTCTTACGCTTATATTCTTCATATTTTCTCCTGTTTTATCTCCTTTAATATTTTTACTTCTTCATCATTTAAAACCTTGTCTATATCCAGAAGAAGCTTGACTCTGTCTGAAGACTTACCTATGCCCAGTATATAATCCGTATTGCTGCCGAGGGCAGGCGGATTTTCAATATCCCTGTCTGCTATATCAAGCACTTCAGATACCTTATCCACAACTATACCGATAAAGATATTTCTGGATTTGACCACTATGAAGCAGGTCTCTTCGGTATGAGGCGCCTCAGGCATAGTGAGTTTCAATCTAAGGTCTATTATCGGTATTATTCTGCCTCTGAGATTTATAACGCCCTTGACATAAGGCGGCATCTTGGGCACATTGGTTATAGGCATAACGCCTATTATCTCCTGAACCTTCAGTATCTCTATTCCATACTCTTCCTTTTCCAGAAAGAATGTAAGGAATTTTCCGCCTTTTTTCGCAGAGGAAACTTCTGTTTTATCCTTGACGGTTTCCATTAAACCTCCTCTATTATTTTTACAGTCATATGCCCGTCAGAAAAAGCTTTCAAGGTCATAGTCACGGCAAGTTTCATTCCGGGGGACATATACTTGTAATCTGAGCCTTTTATTACAGCTGGAATTGACAGAGACAGATTCAAATGCTCCGGCAATTTGGACTTTATATTGCCGCTTATCATATTGGCTATTTCGGCAATAGCGTCCTGAACCGAATCAGACCATTCCTTTATCTCTTCGCCAAGCATAGCAGAGGCCGCGCTGCAGGCAAATTTTTCATCTGTCTCAAAAATCACGGCGTATTTTTTCAGGCCGCCTATACCCAGAAATACGGTAACTGAAACCTCTTTTTGAGGCGTCTCATCCTCATTTGTGACTGACACCTCCTGAGAAAGCATGGAGGAAAAAACTTCTTTTATTATTTCCTCAAAAGAGTTTCTCGCCTGCATCAGCTCAGTCATTTAGCTGCCCCTGAAAAAATCTTGTTTATCTTTTCTGATATGGTCTCTTTCTTGAAAGGTTTTGTCACAAAATCTGAGGCGCCAGCCTCTATCGCTTTTTGAACATTGGCGGCTTCAGTTTCAGTCGTTACCATTATGATGGGCAGATTCTTGAATCTTTCGTCCTTTTTTATGGCGCATACCATGTCATAGCCGTTCATTTCAGGCATATTCCAGTCAGCCATCACAAATGAAAAGGATGGATCTTTTTCCAGAATTTCCAGGGCTTCCTTTCCATTGCCGGCTTCCTGCGTCTCATAGCCGCATTCCTTCAATATTTTTCCAACTATCAATCTCATGGTCTTTGAATCGTCCACTATAAGAACTCTCATATTATTCTCCTTTAAGTATATTGATTCTCTCCTTTATGTCGCCTGCTAGAGAGGCATCTCCGCTATCTGCGCCGGTATTTTCCAGGGCGGAAAACATATTTTCAAGAGCCTGGGCCGTTTTTTTGAAAACTGACAAATCCTGCTTTAGCGGCATTTTGTTCATATTTTTGACCGCCACAAAATATTCCTCAGCCGCTTTTGAAACGGCGGCTATATTTTCATAGCCCATCTGCGAGGACATTCCCTTAATAGTGTGAATGGCTATTCTCGCTTTGTCGCAATTATCCATATCCGGGGCCGATAAAAGCATAAGATCTATTGATTGAGAAAAATCCTTCAATCTCTGTCTGCCCTCCTCAAGAAATATTGCCGCAAATTCGCTTAATTGGGTATCAGCCATCACCCCTCCTTTTCAATGCCCAGAGTTTTATTGATTTTCTTTACCAATGACTCCTTATTAAGGGGCTTTGTTATATAGCCCTGCGCCCCAGCCAAAAATGCCCTGTCAAGGGAATTAACATCATCCACCGCCGTGCACATTAATACCGGTATGGAGGAAGTTTTCTTGTTTCCTTTCAGGTCTCCCAGAGTTTCCCAGCCGTCTTTATTGGGCATATTGGCGTCCAGAAGTATTAGGGCAGGCTCCTCACTTTGGGCTTTGCTGAGGCCTTCCTCCCCGTCTTTTGCCATTTCTATGTCAAAATTGTCCTTGGGTATATAACTAGCTATGACGGTTCTCATAAAACCGTCATCGTCAACTATAAGTATTTTCGGCTTCTTTTTGAAAAGTCCAAACATCCTTAAACTCCTAAAACGCTTTTCTTCTTTTTGTCCCTTTTAGACGCGTTTTTCAGTTTTGTCCTCTTCTTTATTTCAATTTTTCTTTCAAGCAGCCATTTCAAAAGTATGTCCATACTAACTAATTATCAGCATAAAGCGTCAAAACTTTAATGCGACATTTTTATGTCCAGCCGCAGGCCGTTTTCAAATATCAAATCCGAAAAATTTCTGATAAATTCCGAAAGACGGCCCTGGCACTTGTCCCTTATTGAGTCTATGCATTCCCTTGAAACTGTCTCCCGGCTTCTTTTAAAAGTGACTTTCGCCACGCGATTTTTCCTGGAAAACTCTATTATGTTTCTGAAACATTTATGAATATCATCATTCAGCGGGAAATTGAGCGTTATTGCAGGCGCTTTTTCAAAAATGCTGTATGCCGATGTGTTTATCATCTCAATATTTTCCAAGAATGCGCAGGCGCTTTTAAATTCATAAAAACCGTCTTTGAATATGCCGAAAACATTCTGCATATCTATCTCTATATCAGAAAATCTGGAATAATAGGATATTTTTTCCACAGTTAGAGGTTTGTTCAGATTTTCGCCCCTTATCAGAATTTTGGCATTGACCATAAGCCCTCCGTACAGTCAAGTTATCCGCCGGAAATAAAAAGGGTTTAGCCGCTTTAGGAAAAATTGAGCCGGATTTGAGCTATTTCTCAAGGGCTGTTTTTATCTTTTTGAGACTTTCTTTGAGAGTTTCCGCTTTGGTTAAATCTGGACTTTCGCCTCTTTCCAGGCAATCTGATATTGAAACCAGAAATTCCCTGAATTCTTTCAAGGTATTGCTCTCTATCAAGGTGAAATATCCCCTGAAATATTCAAGTTCCTTTAAAAGTGAAAAGGCATTGTTCAAATTGACGGGATTTGTGACATCCGCCGCCTCCCTCATGGAAAGAAAAAATTCTATTTTATCTATAAGTTTTTTTGTATTGAAGAAAAAGCCGGGATAGGCGAATTCATATCCCTCTACCATATCCCATGAAGGCTTTTTTATTTTCTCTATAACAAGCTCTATCTGAAAACCGCCGCCGGCATGAGAAAAAGGATCTATCTTGTAATCGTAAAATTCATCATCATCGCGCAGTTCGCGCACTCTATAAGTATTGGGCGCCAGCGCTTGCTCTATTTCATTAAGCAGAGAAGAAGGCGTGTAGAATCTTTTGTGGTCAGCGTTCCATCTTGAAGGCAGATGCCGTCTTTTTTCATACAGATACTGATGCGGCACCGCTATGATAAGATATCCTCCCGTTTTAACCTTGCTGAACCATTCTCTTAGGGCGAATTTATAATCCTCTATATGCTCCAAAGTATGGCTGGCATAAACCGCATCAAAACTTTCATCTTCAAAAGGCAGATTTTTTCCGTCATATCCAGGATAATCCATATCAAGCCCTATGGCATTTGGAGTTACCGGACAGACATTTTTATCCTCATATCCTTTATAGCCTATATCCAGAACATTCCCTTTCAGGTATTTATCAATAAAGCCGGTCTTTAATCTCCTGTTGTATGCCTGCCTGCTGCCGGGCCCGAGATTTTCAGCCTTCCAGCCGACGCAAGCAGTGTCGCCTGAGAATTCGCTGAAAAGCCGGCAGTCTATATTCTTTTCGGTTATAAGATGCAGATTAAAGCCGTTAGTATAAAATTTAAGGCCTCTTTTGGCCGCCTCTATTTCCAGCGTTTTTCTGGAATAAAAGGATATATGCTGGCCGTGTTCAAGCCCGTAATATGCCCAGCTTATAGGCCAGAATGCCGGATCAGGCAGTTCTTCTGGCAGAAGCTCGGTTGAAAAAAGAACATTTGCTGTCATTGAAAATATTCTCTCCAATTCCTCTTTCGGATTGACGAAATGCTCAAAGCATTCAAAAGAGGTGATCAAATCAAATTTTCCGCCTTCTCCGCTGAAGGAATGCTCAGGCACAAAAAGATTTTCGGCATAGGGCTCGTAAAGCCGGAAATCATATCCTTTCTCCCTCATAAGTCCTGCGAAAAGTCCGTAACCGCCGCCATAATCCAGAAATTTTCCTTTGGGATTAAAGAACAGGGATATTATCCTGGCGGCTTTTTCTGAAAAAACGAGATTTCTTTTCAAAAGCCCCCTGTCGCTATCATTTATCGCCTTTTCATAAGCTTTTTCAAGCCAGGAAGGATATTCGGTCTGCAAAAAACCGCATTCAGGACACAGGTAATAATCTATTCTTTTAAGGGCCATGATATTTGCCTCAAATTTTTTTTTGCTGCCTGCGCCGCATAGCCTGCATTGCTGAGTCTTTGTTTTATTTATAAGTGTTTGCATATTTCTCCTTTCAAAAAAGCGGAAGATGATACCAGTCGCCGCTTTTTTCAACGCTGAAAAGATCCGGATAAAAGAACTGCCTTTTGACTTTTTTTTCCCTTTTAGGCCTTATTTTTCTCGCTTTTCTTATGCGCATAAGGACTCCTGCTGTTCATAAGCATATATTTTTTCTTCCCGAAAAAGATGCCCCTTACCGCTTTTGGTAAGATCCACAACGGCATCTGCGTCCCGCGGCAGGCAGGCAAAGTCGTCAGAGCCGTACTTTTTTATCTTAAATGAGGCGAATTCATCAGGCCTGTTGGTAAAGGGGAGTATGAATTCAGGACTATAGTTCTCAATGCTTCTTGAAAAACCGAACCAGAAATCCTCCTTCAAACCGTTCTCATCGCAGAAATACGAAGAGGCGGCGGCAATGGCGTCCGGACCAAGAACCTGAATACTTGCGCTTCTTTTCATATTTGGAGTCTCATAGACGCAATTAAAACCGGTGTCCTTGTTTTTTATCCAGCTCATCATCCTATCCGAAAGGGCAAAAGCGTTTACATCGCAGAATATCAGTTTTTCGAAATTGAAATTCAGCGCCGCAAAGGCCGAAAAAGAGTATCCCCTCCAGAAATCAGCCCGTATAAGAGGATTGTTTGAATATATTTTGTTCTCAAATGAAATCAGAGATATTTCCCTTGAAAAAATATCAGGCGAAATATTGTAATATTCAAGTTCTCTTTTTTTCTCCTTTCTGAGGACCTGAACAAAGGAATATGCAAAAATACTCTTGAAAAATTGCAGCGATTCCAAGCTTGACCCGTCATCGACCAGCAGAATATTGCTAAATCCCATCCTCTCTTTTCTCTTAATATAATGCCTCAGCCAGAGCAGAATGTTCTCCCTGTCAGCCGAGCTGTCAAGTCTGCATAAAGCAGCCAGGAGAACTCTTCTTGCCGGCATCAAGGCTTCCTTTTTTATGCCTAAAGAATTCAGTATGAAAGTTTTGGCCGCATACAAATCATCACGCGATATAATATCAAGCGAATTATCGGAGGACCCCTTGCAGTTTGGAGTCAAAGCGCAGGTTTCCTGTATCCTTGCGGCCTTCAAAATCTCGGCTAGTGCATACGGAGAGGACTGATTTCCTATGAAAATTGAACTGCCTTTTATATAACTTGCCGCTTCCAGAAGGTTTTCGGTCGGCAAATAAAAAACCCTCTCCCTAAGACCGAAAGACGAGCAGAAATTTTCATACTCTTTTTTAAGGCCTATAAAAGCTATCCTGATATTTAGCGGCAGATCCGAAAGCAGATATCTGTAATCGGCTATACTGTTTCTGTATCTGAAGCTTCTGGCCACTATTATATCTGCCGCTTTTACCGGTTTCGCCTGAGCGGCATAATTTTCATAATCCGGCTTTATGAAAAGTTTCTCGCAATTTGTCAGCGAAAGATGTTTATTTTCCATATCCTCCACCCCTTCCCTGAAAATATCAAAAAAGTAGTCCGCATCCTGCAGGCTGACCTTTTCCGATATCTTAACGTCAAAACCCTGCTCTTTCAGAAAAGGCGCAAGTATCTCTGCGCATTTGCGGTCAAACTTGGTCTCATAAAAGCCGCCAGGATGAAGTATTATTTTTTTTACATTCAATTTTTTGAAAGCGGGAATTGAATAGATTATATCGCCCATATCGCCGCCGTGACAGGCAGCGGCGCTTTGAGGCTTAGCGAAAAATCTGGACCAGAGAGTTTTAATGCAGTATGAAATAAACTCCTCTCTCAATTCTCCGGCATAAACCGCCGCCGGCGCCCGCTCAGCCGCTTTTCTTATATCCAGAACGAGATTTGTTCTTATAAGTTTCAAATTTTCAAAGCTTTTATCTTTCAGGAAAATCAAAGCGGATTTTCTGTCATTGCTTTGATACAGAACTGCATTGTCCTCAAATGAGGCCAGAATGGATAAATCGCATGGGAAAAAGCAGCCGTACACAAAAATATTCCTGCCGCCTTCCGGCGCGAAATCTCTTGCCGAAAAAGACTTGAAGTCTTCATCAATCAAATGAACTCTGCCTGATAATTGCTCAGCCGCTGTCTCCCAGGCCTTAATAAGCAATTCTTCTGCCTGCCTGCTGCAGCGGTTTTTTTGAAAAAATATGTTCATATCAATTCAGAGAATTTTCAGAGGCCGTTTTCCTTATGATAGAAGAAACTTCTCTCAAAGGCAGTCCGGTTTTGAGGCAGATTTCCTTCATCTTAAGGCCTTCTTTTCTCAGCCTGAGCACTTTTGCCTGCATATTCTCCTCCTTGAGCCCTTCATTAAGGAAGGAAGAAAAATCTCTGTTTTCATTTGATCTTTTAAGCTCTTTTATCTCTGCCTGAAGCTCGCCCAGCCAGAGTTCAAGCAGCTCTATTCTTTCAACAGCTGCGGCCAATTTATCCTCTTCGGTAAATACTGATTCAAGAAAGGATAAAAATCTTTTGTCGCCGGTTTTTTTGGCGTGAAAATAGTAAAAACCGAATATGCAGGATATGGACGCCAAAAATAGGAAAATGTATATCATACTTTACCTCTCAAATAAGTTTTTATTTTAGACATAGCGCAAGAGAGTATCTGGCACACTCTCGACTCCCCGACATTTATTATCTGCGCTATTTCTTTCAAAGTGAGATCCTCATAAAAATAAAGGGTTACCGTCAGCCTCTCTTTTTCAGGCAAAGATTTTACGGCCTCGGAAACTATCTTTATCTTCAGCTCCCTGTCAAGATTATTCTCAGGATTTAAATGATGGGCTGAAGAAGATGGAATATCATTATCGCTCAATGAATCTTCCGGTATTATGCAGACGGGAACTATCTCCTCCATTATTTTGCAGTATTCCTCCTGAGTCAGCCCGGCTTCGTTCATTATTTCGCTTTCAGATGGCATTCTTCCGAGTTTTTCATTCAGCAGAGAAATAGTATTCTCCATTCTTTTCGCTTTTTCCCTTACGCTTCTAGGTACCCAGCTGAGAGATTGAAGGTAATTAAGTATGGACCCTCTTATCCTGTAAACCGCATAGGTCTGGAATTTCGCCTTTTTTGTTTCATCATACCTTGATAAAGCCTCCATAAGCCCCATCATGCCGACTGAAACAAGATCGTCATAATCCACAGACGGAGGAAGCTTATAGGAAAATTTTGACGCTATACTTTTAACCAGCGGTATATAGCTTTTTATCTGATTTTCCCTGTCAGATTCCCCGGCTGAATAAGCATTTTTTATTTTTTCCACTGTTAACATTTCACCCTCCGATATCTATAACTCCGTACATCCTCTGATACTCATAAACAAGCCTGGTCACTATGGCTTCAGAAAGGTCACCTATTCTTATGTACTCCATTGATATAATGGCGCTTCCGTCCTGCAGCACTTTTTTATCCACTATTTTCGCCGACATTTCAGCCCTGTCATTTTTATTTTTAAGCTCTATAAGCGCTGTATCGTTTTCCTTGAAGGCCCGGCCGTCCTTCAAAAAAATCGACATTCCGCCGGGACTTATGCTTTCTGTAACCGCCTTTATCTCATCCCCTGAAGGCATTAAACCGTCCTCGGACCGCCACAAGGAAACCGGAATGCTGGCAAGCACCCGCAAATATCTTCTTTTTGAGTTTATGGATATCAGCTCTCCGTTAATTTCTGCGACAAAAAACGGGACATCGTCAATTACTGTCTCTTTTACGACGGCTTCAAAAAACCAGTTCCTTCGCGTCTCATCGGTCACGCTAACCGCTATCTTATCTCCGTGAGAGATATGAACAGGATTTCCGTTGCGGCTGGGCTGTATGAAGGAAACCGTTCTGCCGTCAAAATATTTCACATAGCTCCAGAAGACTTTTTTCTCTTTAGGCAGTCTTATCTCGGCGATTGATCCCGTTTTTATGTCCAGATTCATAACTTTACCGTTTTATGTTTATAAGCTCCTGCAGCAACTCATCAGAAGTGGTTATAACCTTGGCGCTGGCCTGATAGCCTCTTTGAGTCGTTATCAAATCCGTAAACTCCTTGCTCAAATCCACATTGGAAGTTTCCAGATTTCCGCTTATAAGCTGGCCTCGGCCGCCGGTTCCGCTGGTTCCTATATAGGCTACCCCGGAATTATTTGACTCGCAGAAAAAAGAGCCCTCAACTTTGCTAAGACCTGAGGGATTTGAAAATGAAGCCAGAGCGACCTGCGCCATTTTCTTTATGACCCCGTTTGAAAAAACTCCGTTTACGCAGCCGAACTGGTCTATTGAGAAATTTTTCAAATAACCGTTGGCGTATCCGTCCTGATTAGTGGCCAGCATTGAGCTGTTGGATGAAAACTGCGTAGATTTTGAGAAATCCGGCGCTATCTCTATAATTCCTATGCCTGATCCGTAATTTACCGATATCTTGTCTTGGGAAGCGCTCACAAACTTTCCTGAAGCGGAGTCATAGTTTATATATCCGCTGCCGGTCACTGTTATATCCGCGTCGGAGGAAGATGCCTGCCACATCCATTGATTGTCGCCTACTTTCGTAAAGTTCATTTTGAGATTATGAACTCCGCCGAGACTGTCATATACCTGCACAGTGTTCTCAAAAACCTGCGCCGCTTCAAATACGCCGTTCATGGATGAAGAAGCGCTGTCTCCAGCGGAAGTGACCTCAAACTTTCCGCCCGAAATGCTGCCGGCGGCCGGAGCGGCCAGCGTTACGCTTTCTCCCGAGGACAGATTTATGACTATATCCGCTCCTGAAGACAGCACTTTTCCGTCCTTATCCAGCTTTATAACTCCGGTTGAATTTGAAACTGAGGATACAGTTGAACCGCCTGTACCTGTTGCTGAAATCTCATAAGCCCATTCATTGAAATTGCCGGTATTTCTCAGGGATATTGACACCTGGATCTGTTCGCCGCCGGCGTCAGTTACCACTATCGGCGACGGCTGATAAGACAGCGTTCCGTTCGTTCTGGCGTCGATATTCTGCTCGAATCTTATATTTTCAGTGGACTTGGCAGGAATCGTTTTGCCTATGGGCACCTGTATGCCGGATATGGGACCGCTTATGTTTATATTGCCGTTATCATCCGCCACCCAGCCTTGAAGTATGGAGCCGTTGGCGCTGTGAACCAGATTTCCGTCCTTGTCCAGGACAAAACTGCCGGACCTTGTGTAGTAATTGTTCGAGCCGTCGGCCACCACAAAAAAGCCGTTGCCCTCAATAGCCATGTCGGTATTGGAGCCGGTATACTGAAGATTGCCCTGCGTGAATTGATTGGTTATTGAGCCCACCTTTACGCCAAGCCCTATCTGAATGGGATTTGTGCCGCCGGTTTCAGAGGTAGGAGCTGCAGCGCCCGATATTGTCTGATTAAGAAGCTCCTGAAAAACTACATCTCCTCTCTTATAGCCTATGGTATTGACATTGGCTATGTTATTGCCTATGACGTCCATTTTTAACTGATGCGTCTGTATTCCTGATACTCCAGAGTACAAAGATTTAAGCATATATCCTCCTTTTTACTGGCTTATCTCTCTTAACTGTGAAAGGTAAACCTTCTCTCCTTCCACATAAAAAGCCGGACTTTCAGAAAAGTAGTCGGCTTTTGAAACCGTCCCGGACAGCAAACTTCCGTCTTCCCTGAGTGCCTTGACATTTTTGCCCACAAGTGAGGCCGTCTGAAGATTCAGGATGCTGCTCTGATAATTCTTGATATTTTCAAGAGACTCTGTCTGGCTCAAGCGGGCCAGCTGAGCTGTCAGCTCCTGATTGTCCATTGGATTTATCGGATCCTGATTCTTAAGCTGAACTGTTAAAAGCTTAAGAAAAGACTCTTTTATCCTCGCGGGCTCCGAAGCTCTGTTCAAACTGTTCACCGGTTCCACTGTCATTTTTTCTCCTCCTCAAGCGTACACATTGAGCTCTTTACCTTGAGAAATTTCATCACTTTCGCCTTCCGCATCCATTTTCTCATCCTTAATGGTAAATTTAGGCCTGAAATTTCTCTTTTTCCCGTCCTTCCCGCCGTATTCGCCTTTTTCAAAAACTTCTACGTTTCCATTATATACCCCCGTATTTTTCTCTATATTTTTTTCAAGCTCATTTTTGTTCTCCCTGAAAATATTTGCCGTGTCCTCCTTATCGGTTTTTATTTTTATGCTTAAATTTTCCCTGCTCAATTTCATGCTTACGCTCATTTCTCCAAGGTCCTCGTCTTTTATTTCAAAGCGCGAGATATTGCCGTTTTCAAAATTTTTCAAGACGATGGGAGCCGAAGGCCTGCTTTCCTTCACATCTTCAATATTTGCCGCGCCTTCGCGTTTAATGAAGCCCAAATTTACTTCCGGCAAACTCCTGCCACTTTCCGCGTTTTTATTTTTGTTTTCAAAAATATTTTTTTCTTTTTTGCCGGCATAATACTCGCATGAGTTAAGCGGGTTTTTAGGGCTGTTTAAAATCTGTTCCTTTTCAGCCTTATCTTTAGGCGCTTCAAAAAAGGCCGGCTCCAAAACTTCCTTTCTATTCTCAATTTTTTCCTTTTTATGCTGCTCAGGTTCTCCGGCCGGAGCTTTCTGCGTAAAATCCCTGATTGTCTCTTTCTGTATTTCTTTTAAGTTCTGATCTTTTTTCGCCTCATTTGCATTTTTATCCGGCTCGGGCCGGAAAGATGGCTCATTGTTATTGCTTGCCGCTTGCTTTCTTTCTTCGCATTTTTCCCCATCTGCGGCAGCCAGGGTCACAGAAACCGCTTTTTCAATCTTTTTATCATCCTGAATAATCTGTATTTTAAGCGGCTCCTTGAGCTCATTGGCCTGCTGTTCCGGCTGAAAAATCTCAATTTGAGCATCTTTTTTTTCATTGTTTAACGGGGCTATCTGGGCGGTAAAAACAAAAACGGGCTCCTGCTCAGTAAAAATAAAATCGTCTTTAACTTCTTCATTTTTTTCTGTAACAGGATTGTCTGTCTGGGAAACTTCGCATTCAAAATCATTTGAGGGTCCCTGAGACATCAAAAGCATAAAATCTTCAGCAAAACCCTGACAGGCAAATATCGCCCGCTCTGCCTGATTGAAAACGGCATCTCCGCTTATGGATTTATCAGCAGCATTAATTATTCCGGTCATTTATCCTCCCCCAGAATACATAAGATGCAAATTCGGCGTTATTTTTATCTTCCGCTCTTTTTTCTTCCCTTAAAGCCCTGCTTATCATATTCTTTTTAAATTCCTCTATTTTTTTCCTCTCCACCATGCTTTTTAATACCTTCTCTTTCTGAAGCTCTATATCTTTTTCTATTTTCCTTATGCTTTTCTCAAGCTCTCTTTCCTGGCTGTAAAGTTCATGTATATAGTTTTTTGCGTTCATAAGATAAAATGGATCCGATTTTTTCCGGGCAAAATCCTCTTCTCTGGATATAAGAAGCCTTTTTTCAACAAGTCTGTTTATAAGCGATTCCTTCTCATTGTTTAAAGCCGCAAGAAGACAGGCTTCTTCATTTTCCCTGTTTTTTTTCATCTTAAGAAGCGTTTCAAGCCTGAATTTTTTCATTTAAGGCATTCCTCCAGCAATCTCAGGCTTTCCTTCATTGAGAAATTCTCCTTTATTCCCTGTTTTAAAAAGTTGTTTATCTTAGGCATAAGATCTATCGCCCTGTCCAGCTCGCTGTTTGCTCCTCTGTTATAGGCGCCTATCTTTATCATGTCCTCGTACTGCCTGTACACGGCCATGATATCCTTCAATTTTGAAGCCATAGCCAGATGCGAAGGCGTAACTATATCGGGCATCAATCTGCTTATGCTGAAAAGCACATCTATAGCCGGATACTGATTTTTGAAAGCGAGTTCCCTTGAAAGAACTATATGTCCGTCAAGAATTCCTCTGACCGCGTCAGCTATCGGCTCATTATGGTCGTCCCCGTCCACGAGAACGCTGTATATGCCTGTTATTGACCCGTTTTTACCCTGCCCGGCTCTTTCCAGTATTTTCGGCAAAAGAGCAAATACCGACGGAGGATATCCTTTAACCGTGGGCGGCTCTCCTATTGAAAGCCCGGCTTCTCTCTGGGCCATAGCAAATCTTGTGACGGAATCCATTATCAGCATCACTTTTTTGCCGCTATCCCTGAAGTATTCTGCTATGGCCGTGGCGGTAAAAGCGGCTTTGATTCTCAAAAGAGACGGCTGCTCTGAGGTTGAAACTACCATTACAGATTTCGCCATGCCCTCAGCCATCAGGTCCTTCTCCATAAACTCGCGCACTTCCCGGCCTCTTTCCCCGATCAAAGCGACCACATTTACGTCCGCTTTGGAATTTCTGGCTATCATGCCTACAAGCGTGCTTTTCCCCACACCGCTTCCGGCAAAAAGACCTATTCTTTGCCCTTCTCCGACGCTGAACAGCGCGTCCAGCGCCTTTACTCCCGTTTCAAGAGGCTTCTCTATTCTTTTTCTGTATACTGGATCCGGCGGGACATTATAAACGGGATAATGGGAATCTGCCTGCAAATCGCCCTTTGAGTCTATGGGCCTGCCCAAAGCGTCAAGAACCCGGCCTATAAGTTTTTGAGAAACCCCGACTGAAAAAATTCGGCCTCTCGGATAAACCCTTGAGTCCGGTTTCAAATTGTATATATCGCCAAGCGGCATAAGAATGGCATTATCGTTTGAAAAGCCCACGACCTCGCAGGGGAAAAATCCTGAGTCTGTCCTTATGTCGCAAAGTTCGCCTATTCCGGCCGATATCCCCTTCACCTCTATTGTCAGGCCTGTTATTTTTTTTACAAGCCCGAAGGAAGGCGTTATATCCGCATTTTTTATTCTGTTCAATATCACCTGATTCATTTCCTTATCTCTTTTTTCAGTTCTTCAAGCATGGATTTCGGGCTTATATCCTTGAAGCTTTCGCCTATCTTAACCACGGCCTCGTCATCGTTTAATTGAGAAGGCAGAATTTTTCCGCCCAAATCGCCCAAAAAATTTTCTTTTTCGTTCAGGATATTAAGCCTTTTTATATTGTTATCGCTGAGATAAAGCGTGACCTTGTCTGAAAAATTATTTTTGAAAAATTCCGCAAAAAAGACGGCATACTCCTCCCTGTCCAGCTCTTTTTGCAGTATCTTTTCAGCTGCGGCAAAGGATATCTCGAGCAGATCCTTCTCAAAATTTTCCTTTATATCCCTTATCTTTCCGTCTATTCCCTCAATGGCGGCGCTTAAAGAACTGCACAAATTCTTGACATCTGCCAGAGAATCGGCATATCCTGCTGCAAATCCTTCTTCATAGGCTTTTTTTAACATTTCTTTTTTCATTTCTTCCTCTTTACTTTTGTTTTCCTTGAGGAAATCAATGCTTTTAAATGTATCTTTGTTTCTCAGTATTGAAACGCTATTGTGCATTATTGGACTCCGAAATAACTTTTTTCATTGCAGCAGCAAATTTTCTTCTAGCCTCCTCAACAGCTTTCTCCGACAGGTTGGGCAAAGTCTCCATATCCTCCATAATGGATTTAGCCGCTTCCTCTGTCATGTTTTTATATATCTTCTCGCTTATATTCTGAGGCGCGCCCTTAAGGGCATAGCCCATTGTCCTCTGGTCAAGTATTCTCAAAACTTTCTGCACCTGTCTGTCTTCCATTTCAACCACCTTGTCAAAGGTTATAAGCTTTCTGTTCACTTCTTCATAAAAAAGCGGGTCTTCCTTCTTTAAATTTTCCATTGCGGAAATCATCTGCTCCTTAGGAAGAAAACTTATTATCTCCGCAGCCTTGTCCGCCGAAGAATCCGAAACCTCCGCCGTGACTTCCTGAAAAGACTTCTTTATGTATTCAGATATTTCCATCACCGTCCTGTCGCCCATATTCCTGACGGACTTCATTTTTTTGAATATTTCCTTCCTTTTTTCTTCTTCAAAAAGGCCTGTCAGCTCCACGGCCTGTTCGGTATTGAGATTGGACACTACAAGCGCTATTATCTGGGCAGGTTCCTCTTTTATGATTTCAAACAAAGACAGCATTGAAGCGGAATTAAGGAAATTGAAAGGATTTTCCTTGTAAACTCTGTTTATTATGTTTATCGCCTTTTTCTCACCCACGGATCTTTCAAGCAGATCCTTTATTTTTTCTTTTTCTATATTGAGGGAATCATCCTTCTTTGTCAATTTATCGTGAAACTCGCTGATTATCTTTTTACACTCCTCAGCAGGCAGGTTCTTCAGGCTGTACATTGACGAAACTATCTCCTTTATGTGCTTTTCATCCATATACCTGAGAACTTCGGATGCAGTTTCCATCGGGACATTGCTCAGCAAAACCGCTATCTTGTCAGCCGGGCTCAGCGTCTGTTCAGGCATTTACCGTCTCCTTTTTAAGACCGGAAGAGTTTTCTTCCAAATATTTCTGCAGCGTTTTGGACACATTTTTTGCGTCCTTGGCCATTATTAAGGACATTTCCTTCACCGGATCGCTTGAGGCCGCCTTGGCGCTTTCAATATTTTGCGCCTTTGCCTCAGGTTTTGCCGGCGCAGTCCCGGGAAGGCTTGGTGAATTTGAAACTATGACCGGCTCCTGCGCCGCAGTTTTTGAAGACAAATTTTTAGATATGAAGAATAAACCGAGACTAAATATCAGGGAAGCTCCGAGAAGGCTTGAGTATTTTATGATGTCTCTTACCATGTTTTTCCTTTCCAGCTCTTTTTTCCATGCCATCAGCTCTTCCTTGTTTTCGGCAATATCCTTATCCTGCGGTTTTACAAATTCAAAATAATTTATCTTGACATTATCACCCCTGCTCTCATCTATTCCTGCGCTTGCCGCGACCAGTTCCTTCAGTGCCGGCAAATCCGATTCCTTGACTTCCTTGCTTACAGCCACAGATACAGATATCTTCTTTATACCGCCGGTTTTTTTGACATATTTCTCGACTGTTTTGTCCGTCTGATACTTCATATCGCTGGAGTTTTTTTTGCTTTTTGAATCCCCCTTGCTTTCTTCCTCGCTTGTAGATGAGGCGCTTGTCAGAACAGTTTGCGGATTGTATATTTCCTTGACGCTCTCAACTCTGTCCATATCCAGGATTACATCACTGGTAACGACAGTTTTTCCCTGTCCGTATATTTTGTCGAGAACATTCTGTATCTTGAAGTTAAGCTTCTTTTCCGCCTCATTTTTAAATTCATTCATTTCCGATGAATCATACTCGTCTCCGGCAACTTTTATAAGCCTTCCGTCCTTGTCTGTTATGGAGACATTTTCCGGTTTGAGGCCTTCAACCGCCCCTGAAACCAGGTATATTATTCCCCTTATTTTGGAATCATCAAGCTTGTATCCGTTTGCTGTTCTCACAACGACTGAAGCCGAAGCGGCCTCGCTTTTTCCCACGAACATATTCGGCTCCGGTATGGCCAGATGAACTCTCGCCCCCAGAACTCCTTCTATTGAGTTTATGCTTCTGGAAAGCTCGCCCTCAAGAGCTCTTCTGTAATTCACCTTTTCCGAAAATCCTGAAAGCCCGAACCTGTTTTTGTCGAATATTTCAAAGCCTATGCCTGACTGTGAAGGCAGCCCATCAGAGGCCAGCTGCAGCCTTATTTCGGCGACTTTTTCAGAAGCTACCAGAATAGAACCGTTAGACTCTATTTTGTAGGGAATTTTATTTTCCTTCAATTTATCCACTATTTTTCCGGCATCGCTTTGATTGAGATTGTAGTAAAGAGGCTCCATATCAGAAGAATTCATAAAGTAAAAGCTGAAAACAGCTCCGCCGGACAAAGCTGCGGCCATAAAAAAAGCCATTATTATCTTCGGGTTTTTTAAAAATGAAAGGGAATTCATTAACCTGCCGTCCTTATCAGCTCATTATAAGAGTCTAAAACCTTGTTTCTCACCTCGGCAAGAAGCTGAACTGAAAGCCTGGCCTCTTCAGCGCTTATCATAACTTTGTGGACCGGAATATCACTTTCCCCCTTCGCATACATATAGGCGGTCTGATCGGCAATGTCTATTTTTTCCTGGGCCTTATCCAGCAGATATGAAAAAGGCTCCTTTGCACCGCGGAGTCCGTCAATTGACCGCTCATTTTTCACGGACAAATCTGGATATGGGGATTGTAAAAATAATTTTTCCTTTATTCCTTCCATATTATCTTCCTATATTAAGGGCGTTCTGGTTCATATTTTTTGAAGCCTCAACTGCGGCCAGGTTTGCCTCATAAATTCTCGATATTTCCATAAGTTCCGCCATATCTTCCACGGGGTTCCATGCCGGAACCTTGACATAACCGTTCTCATCCGCCTTTGGATTATAGGGATCGTATTTTGATATCTGAGGAGTATCAACTTCTTTTATTTCAGCAACTTTTGGCATTGAAAGAGATTCTCCGGAGATTTCATCATAAGTTTTGAAGCTTTCAATGACTGCAGATTTTCTTTTGTAATCAGGGCTTTGAGAATTGGCTATATTTTGCGCTATGATGTCCATTTTTATTCTGGCTGCGTTTAAAGCGGCTGAACTTATTTCTATAGAAGAGCTCATTTTTATCTCCCTTTGACCGCGGTCTCGTATATTCTGTTTCTTATTGACAAGGTCCTTGTCAAAGCGTTATATCTGCCGGCATTTTTTATCATTTCAGCCATATGGCTTTCCAAAGATGACGCAAACATTGACTCTTCCTCTTTCGCCGCTTCAGGGCTTTTTTCAGGGCCGCTTTCCAAAGCTGATTTGACGTTTTCATAACTCTTGTTTTTGGCCGAAACGCCGAGCATTGACAGGGAAGAGGCTATATTTTTCTGTTTTATGTATGCGTCATCCAGTTTTTTTGATATAAGCGCGTTTAAAGAATCCATATATTTACCTATATTATGCTGGCAGTAAAGGCCCTGTTTGAGCCGGAGAAAAAAGAATTCCCTTCTATCCTTGCGCAAAATGACAGAGGCAGGACTTCATTTCCTTTTTTTTCCATCAGCTGAAAGGAAAGTTTTTCTCCGGGCAAAACATTCATATCAGAAAGAAATCTCAGGCTTTTGTCCTTCAGGAAGGTAACCCTTACATCAAAGACCTTTTCTTTCAGCTGAGCTACTCCGCCCGCAAATGAGTTTAAGGGCACAGGAGAAGAAAATGTTTTTTTGTTTTTTTTCATTTTTTGCCTCCTTTGAAAATATTTGTAACTTTACTAACTTTTGTTACTAAAAAAATTATACACGTTTTTATTTTTTTATGTCAAGCGTTTTTTTATTTTTTTCGGATTTTACTTAAGCAGGATGGAAACTGCCTTCAAAAGCTCAGCTGGAGAAAAGGGTTTTTGAAGAGACAATTCGCCGCGGCCTTGGAGATATGAAAAATCATCATTTCCTATTATGCCGGCTGTTATGAATAAAAAATGACAGGGGAATTTTTTCATTTCTCTGTAAAAATCAAGGCAGTTCCCGTCGGGAAAAGACATGTCGGATATAACCAGATCATAGGACTTTGCAAAAATCTCTCTCCTCAAATCCTCAAGTTTTTCAACCGTTTTTAAATTATTGCCTTTCAGCGTTTTTACAACCAGAGACAGAATATTTTTTTCATCGTCGGCCACAAGTATGTTTTTGCCTGAAACTTTTGCCGAGTTTGACAATTCAAGCCCGCTGATTCTTTCGGAAGTTTCAGACAAGGGCAGATCCACTATGAATTTTGCACCCTTTTGCTCATTGGCATCGCAGTATATGAATCCTTTATGTTCTATGGCAATTTGCTTGCACAGGGAAAGACCGAGGCCTGTGCCTTTGCCGACTTCTTTTGTCGTATAAAAAGGCTCAAAAATTTTTTCCGCCAGACCCGGCTCTATCCTGGGGCCATTATCGAAAATTTCCGTTCTTGCATATCCGTTTACAGCAGCTGTTTTTATTCTTATCAATCTTTTTTCCGGCGGCACCGCAGAGAGGGCATCTACGGCATTGTTTATTATATTGTAAAAAAGCTGCTGAATTTCCTGAAACTTGCCGGTGCAGTTTATGTTTGGATCTTCATGTTTTTCCACAGTGACCGAACTTTTTCTTATTTGATAGGCCAAAAGGCTTAAAACCGAATTAAGACAGTCCCAGATCTTGAAATTTTCATCCTTCACACTTTCCTTTCTTACAAAACGAAGCAAGTTTTCAACTATATATCTCGCCTGAGAAGAGGACTGGGCTATCATCTTTATATCTTCTTTCACATCCCTGTTAAGCTTATTGTTCTCCATCAGGAGATGGGAAAATCCGTATATGCTGGCTAAGGGATTGTTCAGATCATGGGCAATTCCCGAAATAAGCCTTCCTATGGCGTCCATTTTATGGGCATGCCTCTCTTCATCTTTTTTCTCTTTCTCCCTGTTTTTTGCGGCTGTTATATCTTTTATAGCAATAAGAACTTGCGGAACGCTGTTATTTCTGTCAAAAGGCACTATGGTATTTTCAGTAATCAAAATTGAGCCGTCAGACTTTTTCATTTTAAATTCAAAAGGATGGAAAAGCATTCTGTCGCATGAGTCTTTTATATGCTCAAGATAAAGTTCATATCCGAGTATATCCTTGAAAAACATTTTCAGGCCTTCTTTCCTGATACAGCCCTCATCATAACCGAACAGATCCCTTATCCTTTTGCCGGCCATATGCACATTGCCGTCAAAATCGCTTACTATAAGCACGGCGTTCATTGAGTCTATTATTGTTTGAAGGGTCCTGAAATGCTCTTCCCTTGCTTTGTCGTACTTTTTAATCGGCTCAAGGTCCAAAAAGGAGAATATATAACCGCTTGTATTGCCCAGGGCATCCTTGTGCGCGGAAGATTTGCAGACAAACCTGCTTTCTCCGCTTACAAAGGAGCATTCCGCGGGGAATCTATCAAAAGGCGGAGAGAATTTATCCGGGGGCAAAAACAAGTCTCTTATAGGAATATTCTTTATTAAGGAGAATCTTTTCCCTCCCATCTCCAGAAAAGCGCGGTTTGCCTCCTTTATCCTTCCGTCAGCGTCAGTAAAACACATAGGAACTTCCACCGAATTAAAAAGATTCAGATATTTTTTATCCTTTGAAAGAATTTGCAGGCTTTTCAATATTTTCTCGGTTATATCATCAAAAGCAGCAAGGAATATTTCTGCGCCTGACTTTCTGCATTTTTCAAAATACATTACTTTCCAGTAAAACTCCTTCCCGCCTCTTGTTTTAATTTTGACGGTATCGCCTTTCTTAAAATCAAGGCCGTAAAGCTTTTCGGCCGTCTCCTTCTGAAACACATTAGAAAATCCGCCGGAATAAAGAACCGCCTTATTTTTCGCCCCTGACATTTCAAAAAAGGTCTGGTTACAGTAAAGTATGTTCCTTTTTGATGAAAAAGCCACTGAAGGCCAGAAAGAGTTCCTGAACTTTTCCTGAAAACTCTCGCACTTCTTCAAAGAGGAACTATCAACATCTTCAGCCACGGCCAGAAAGCCCACCTGCAGTCCGCTCCTATCCTTTATAGAGGAAAAAGAAAATCTGTATAAATGTTTATTTATTTCTCTTTCTATGCTTTCAAGCCGTAAAATCTCCTTTCTGCTTATATTAAAAACACGGAAAAAATCATTTTTATTTTTCCCGCTTGCCTTATCCTGCAATTTAATCGCGGCCTTATTGGAATAAAGCACTGCTCCCCTGTTATTTATGACGAAAATAGCCTCTTTTGTGTTTGAGTCAAGCTCTTCAGATAACTCAAGCCTTGACTTGTGAAATTTGTAGAATTCCACATATTTGTCTATCAGTTTTTTGTATTTCAGCACGGAAGGATTCTTTTGCTTTTTGACGCAAATCCCAGAACCGTTCTTGTTTCGGATATTCCCCATAAATCTCACCATCAACCGAACCAAAAACTTTTTCTAAACCTAATTTTATTTTACTAAATTTTTCAGACAGCTTCTCTGCCCAGCCCAAGAATATTTTTACAATATTCAAAGAAGGCGGAAGGCTCAACAGGCTTTTCAAAAAAACCGTCAGTTATCTTTGACAGCTCTTTTTTCTTATCCTCAGACAAACGCTCCCCGCTGACAGCCACTATCTTTATACGGCTTAAATTTTTATCCTCTTTTATTTTCCTGCAAAGAGTCGGGCCGTCCATAACCGGCATAACAAGATCCACCACCATAAGGTCTGGATTTTCCTTTCCGAGAGACATCAAAGCCTGATAGCCGTCCTTGAATACAAATACCTGAAATATATCCTTTTTGGAAAATATTCTTTTTATTAGCGAAGAAAATATTTCATCATCGTCCACTATGAATACCTTTTTCCTGCCGCAAAGCTCAGCAGGGACCGGGAAATCGTATTCCTTCAAAAAAGCAAGAAGATCCTCTTTCAAAACCCTGTGATGGCCTCCGGGCGTTACATGCGCCTTGAGTTTTTTCTGGTTTATCCAGTTTATAACCGTAGTAGGATAAACCCCGCATATTTTGCTTATCTTAAAAGTGGTATAGCTGTTATTTTCAATTTTCTTCATATGCTTAATTATACAATATTTGTAACTTTATTAACTTTTGGTTGTTTTGACCCTTACAATAAAACTGTCTTTCAAGGCCTCTATTTTTATGACCCCGGATTCTGATGAGATTAAAATTGCTTCCTTCTCCTTTACTGCGTCCCCATTTATCATACAAGAGCCCTTGAATACGTAGAAGAAATTGCAGAAGCCGGCTGAGGCATTTTCGCTTATTTCCCTTTTATCCCCCTTCTTCAAAATTATCCTGTAGAAGTCAAAGGGATATCCGGAAGCCCTGGACATAAGCATCGCAAAGGAAATATTATCATCGGGGGACCTGAAAATTGTATTTTCTAAAAAATCTTTTTCCAGAAAATACGAAGGCCTTACGTCAAAGATGGAGCTTAATGTCTCTATGGTTGAAAGCGAAGGGGATATTATATTCCTCTCGCATTGCGATATCATGCTGACCGAAAGACCGCTTAGAGAGGATAACTGGGATATTGTCAAACCTGTCTTCTGCCTGAGCAGCTTTATCTTGGAGCCGACATCTATCATCTCAAAATTCTATAAAAACTTGAAGGGAAATAGAAGTCCGTTAAAGCCTTATGAGATCTCTTTCGTCTATCAAACCGACAAGTTTGCCGCCGTAATCAGTAACGGGCATATTGTCAAATCCGCCGGAATACATTATCTTCAGGGCTTCTCCGCTGGATTTATCAAAGGTTATGCATTTCGGAGCCCTGTTCATATAGGCGCTTATTTTCTCCGTAAGTTTTATATTTTTTTTCCTTACTATCCTTCTCAGGTCTCCGTCAGTAAAAAAACCGAGCAGCATATCGTTTTCGCCTACTATGCAAACTGAGCCTGTTCTGGTTTTTGTCATTTTTTCTATGGCTTCGGCCAGAGAGGCATCTTCATGCACCATGGGGCAATCTTCTCCCTTTTTCATAAAGTCGGCGACTATGGAATTAGTTTTTTTCCCAAGCATTCCCGCAGGGTGACGCCTGGCAAACTCCTTCTCGTCGAAACCTTTAAGGTAAGAAGAACAAAAAGCCAGCGCATCCCCTACGGCAAGCATCGCTGAGGTTGAAGACGATGGAGCAAGGCCAAGAGGACAGGCCTCTTCAACTTTATTCAATACTATCGCATGGTCGGCTCTGGAGGCCAGAAAAGACTTTCTTTCCGCGGTTATAGCTATAAGAGGATAGCCCTCGGAGTTTATGAAATTTACAAAATTTTTCATTTCAGAAGTTTCACCTGAATATGAAAGCGCTATACATACATCTGAATGGCATAAGGCCCCTGCATCCCCATGACAGGCATCCACCGGGGAGATAAAGAATGAAGGAAGCCCGACCGAGCTCATAGTGGCAGATATTTTTCTGGCCATGATGGCCGACTTGCCTATTCCGCAAACAGCTATCTTACCCTTGCAGCCGGCAAGCAAAATGCAGGCCTTATAAAACTCTTCGGAAAGGGCGCTCTTCTGGGACATTATTGAAAAGGCCTCTTTCTCAATTATAGTTTCGGCTTTTGAGATCAAATCTTTTCTCAATTCCTGCAATACATCTTTGTTTTCCCCAGATTTGATATCAGCGAGCATATTTCCTCTTTTTTGCCGGCGGCCAGCCTGATATTTTCATCATTGATTTCGCCGAGCGACAAAATCTCTTCTTTCAGGAACGCCCTTTCTCCGCCGGAAATCTGATTTGAAAAGACATAATCTCTCAGTCTGTCTATAAGCTTTCCTTTCAAAAAGCCTATTCTCTCAAGCCGTGAAAAATGCCGGTCCGAAAAGGCCCGCTTTTCCAAAAGCAGGCAGCGCTTTAACTTTTCTATCATGTCTGAACAATTATACTGCTTCATATACCCCGTCAAGGCATTCCAAAACCGTTTTGGCCCTCTCAATATAACTGTGCTTCAAGGCGCTTACGGCCGCCCTGCGGGCTGCTTCTTTTCTCTTTTTATCTTCCTTCAGCCAATATTCTATTTTTTCAGACAAGTCCTCAGGGCTTGAAAAAGACCCTATTTCCTCGTCTTTTTTAAAAAACTCAAAGCAGTCTTTTCTGTAATCGTCAGTAAGGCAGAATGCCGCGCAGGCCGCGGATTCAAAAACTCTCGGATTCGGCGATACAGCTGGGATTTTTTTAAAATTGCTTCCGAGAGAGGCGCCCCACGGATTTCTATGCGGGTTTATGACTATTTTTGCGCCTCTGTAGTATCTGGCAGCCTCATGAACGCTTACCAATCCGCTTTTTACATGCTTTCTCAGGGGACTGCTCAGTGACAGATTATCCCAGTTTCCTATAAGTTTGAAGTCGTATTTTTTCAAAACGGGATAAATACTTTCAAGCAGCCGTATCCTTTCGGAAAAACCGCTGGCTAGAACACATATATCGCTCTTATATTTTTCATCATTCTCAACGCAGGGGAAATATATATCGCTGTCAAAACCAACGGGCAAGTAAAATGCCGGCTTTTTGCTTTTTGAATGCGCCTCCACGGCATTTCTTTCGTCGGTGAATATAATGTCGTAGATGCCGGAGTATGACAGGGAAAGATCTATCTCATGCGGATCATCAATAAGCCATACTCCCGTCTTTATTCCGGCTTTTCTGACTGTGGAAACAATCCTTTTCGGCACAAAGACGCCATGAACGAAAAAAGCAAAATCGCATTCCTTTTCAATCAGCAGCGATGGAAGCCGCTCAAAGGACAGCTCATTCAAGAAATTCGGATTGACGAAAAAATCTTTGGAATTTAAAAAATCCTTCAGATGAGAGTAAATTTTTTTTTCCTCCAGCGGATCAAAATGAAAAACATTGTGACCGAGCCGCGAAAAACCTTTTTCCATTGCTTCACATATTTCCTTGCTTGCCCAGGAAAAACCGGAATATATCACGCATATATTCATTTAAGGCCCCCGAACTTTGAAGATATTTTCTTTATCACAAAGGAGGCAAGGGATAATGCATTTTTTCTATCTGACATCTCAATTACGGCCTCCCTGAACTTTTTTCTGAAACTTAAAACCGCGCTCAGCAGCGATTCCATAAAAACCATATCTTTTTGAAGTTCTTCCAAAGTTTGGACCCTCAAATTACCGCCTTTCTCTTCCCATCTCAAACTTATTATGGAGGTTTCTATGTCCGCCTGCACAAGTTTCAGGCAAAAATTGTCCGCCATTATTTCCTCATAAATTGAATCAAAGGCAAGAACGCTTTTCTTAAAATCTTCAAGCGAACCTTCGCATAGAGAATTCAGAGCCTTCCTGATAATTTTTATGCCTCTTACGGAAAGCCTTGCCAGTCTTCCCATTCTGTAATTAATGCTCTTATAGGAATCCCTGAAAGATTCAACATCAAAGTAATTTTTATTCCTGCACAATTCTTTTATTTTCGGCTCAAAATCCGTTTTTTTAACGCAAAAAGTTTCAATGAATTGAGAAAAAGGAAGCTGTTTGGCATTGCCGATCTTTGCGCCGCCCTCGGTGCAGTTAAAAACGGAAGATGCGGACCTTTTTATCTTCTTCTCAAAGTTTTTCAATATAGTGAACAAGGCCGTGGAGGTCTCAACCCTGTCTCCGTAATAGCCCTCTATTGACAGATTATCTTTACTTTCAGCCTTTCTGAACGTGGCAACGCCGGGAGAATGTGTGCAGCCGCCGGTATAAGCCAGATCCTGGCCTATAAGCGCTATATTTTCACAGCCGCAGTACTCAGCAAGATGAAAAGCGGCATGAGATGTAGAGTCGCCTATCGGAATGAATCCTCTTACTCCCCAGAAATTCATCAGCCAGTCGCTCAGGGGACTGTCATTAAGCAGAGAAAAATATTCGCCGCCGCAGGAAATATGATGCTTCAGGCATTGAGGATAAACTGTAGAGGCAAAAAGATAAACATATCCTCCGGTATCTATACCATTGAAATGCTTGTAATTTACCGGCGTAAAGTCTATTGAAACCACTATATCAGGTTTTACGCCCTCTTTTATAAGCTCCCTTAGGGCGGTATCAACGCATATTATAAACGCCTTTCCCTTAATCGTTTTAAGCTTTGACAGCTGTTTTTTAAGTGAAGGCCCCGCAGATACCACCACTGCCGGGGAACCCTTAAAAACTCCTTTCAATTCGCTTATGTCCGCGCAGGAGGATATTGAAGGGAGATTTTCCATTATATTGGAAGTAAAAACCTTCTCCCCCACCTTTTTGGTCGTAATTACAGCCTTTTCTATCTCAAGCAATTCTGAAAATTTAGTGTAAAAATTTTTGATTTTCTCCTCATATACGCGGGAATACGCCGGGGCTTCTATTATCACAGGATTTCTGAAAGATATGTCGGACCCCAGTTTTTCAATGGCAGAAAGAATCTCCTCCGCAGAGTCTCCCAGAAAAAAGCTTGCCCTCCTGTCTTCAAGTTTGAGAAAAAGGTTCCTCTCCGATACGACGCTGTAAAAGAAATCCCTGTCAGGCTCGTAGACAAATATTTTTGCGTCTTCCGGGAATTTTTCAAGCATAGCCTCATACTCATAGCCGGATCCCATACCCAAAAGAACACCGAGCCTGCTGTTTAAAGCTCCCGCCCTTTCAACCCTGTCCAATGCTTTTTCATAGGGGCGAAATGCGCTGTTAAGAGCGTATTCGCCGGAACCGCAGGCCAGCTTGAAAACTTTTTCCCTGCCGCAAGAATCGGCCTCTACAAAAACCCCTTTTTCCTTCAAGCACAAAGAAGACATTTATTGCCCCCTGCCTCCGTCCCTCAAAAGTTTTTTCAGTATTTCCATCTGGCAATCTATTTCATAAGGAAACTCGTAGGATATTATATCAGCCGCCCTTACTATATCCCTTTTATTTATGCTGTTTTTCAGGTCCTCAAGCTTGTGTATCCATCTTTTCTGGACTGATATGATATCTTCTCCGTTTATTTTTATGGATGAGAAGCCGTCGCCGGCTTCGCTTTCAAGCGCTGATATCATCTGGCTTATGAAATTAAGGCTGGTTATAGTTGGAGAGAGGATCCTGTTCGCCTCTTCAAAGTTTCCTGAATTCAAGGAAAAAGAAACAGATTCAAGAAGATTTTTAATCACCGGCATCGTTTTGTTTATGTCTTCAACTACCTCCGATATTATTTCCTTCTTGCTCTTTGATTCCTGACCGGTTATGGTTCCTGTATCAGTCATTCTTGCCCCCTTTTTCGTTTTCGCAAAGCTGACTCCATGAGCTCCTGACCTCTTTCAGAGATTTTATCACCTCTTCAAGCGCCTTTGGATCTCTTTCTATGTTTGCGGAAATCATCTTCTTTATAAAATAGGAATAAAGTCTGTCCAGCCTGGCAGGCAGCTCTCCGTATTCCATATTAAGAGAGTTTTTCAATTCCGCTATTATATTCTGGGCCCTTATATTGGCTATGGTTGCTTCTGTGTATTTCTTATACTCCATTTTTTCCCTAGCTTCCGTAAGAAAAGATACCGCGCCGTCATAAAGCATAACAACCCTTTTTAAAGGTGTGGCGCTTTCTATCTCATTCTTAAGATAAGTCTTTGTTTGAGCGGTTATAGACATGTTATTCTCCTTGCCTAATATATTATCCGAACAAATTAAAAAAAGTTTAACTTAAATAGGAAGAAATACTGCTCAAGGCGCTGCCTTCGCTTTTCATTGAGTTTATCCTTCCATTCAAAGAGGTGTAGAGGGCTTTATAGTAGGCTATCTGCTGATTTAATGTCTTTTCAGAGCTCTTTATCCTGGAATCTATGAAAGATATCCTTGAGTTGGAAGATTCATATATATTGTCAAGCAGGCCGGAGGATTTCAGAACAGAATTCAGGTACTCTCCCATTTTACTGAAAACACCATCGGCAGATGAGAGCAGGTTTTTGACGGCTTCGGGGTTTTCCTTGAGATACTTTGAGAAGGCGGCTTCGTCAAAATTTACGTTGTATGACTGCTCTTTGGAAAAGGTCTTGGCATCCACCGTTTTAAAGCCTATTGAGAAAATATTTTTGTACTCGCCGGATGAAACGCTTTGCCCCAGAAGCATTCTCAAAGAGTTCCTTACATTTTTAAGCCTTGAATCTGAATAGAAAAAACCCTTTGAAGGATTATTCTCGTCTTTTTCCTCGTATATCAGCCTTCCAAGCTCGCTCACCGCCTTGTTGTAGGAGGCAGCAAATTCCTTAATTTTGGAAACGGCATAGCTTTCATCCACATTCACCGAGACAGAAGCTGTTCCTTTCTTCTTTAAATCAATGGTAATTCCCGGCAGGGCATTTTCTATTTTATTTGAAGATCTTTCTATAAGCAGAGAATCGCCTATCCTGACCTGGGCATTTGAGGAGCTGTTAAGCGTTCTTTTTACTGAGGAATCGGCATTTATGATACCGCAGCTTTTTAAAAGGTCGGAATCAATGTCTGAAAGGGACATATCATAAAGGGTTCCAGTATTTCTGCTTTCAAGCACCAGTGTGTATTCGCCGTCTTTTTCCTGTATTATTCCGGCTCTCACCTGACCCGATGAATCGTCGTTAACTGCATCTTTTATCTTGGTTAGTATCTCATAGTCGGTGTCGTCAGAATCAAGATTAATGCTGTATTCTTTGCTTACGGAATTGACGGATATGGAAAATCTCTTTTCCCCGGCTGACAGTGAACTTATTAGCCCCGTTGAATCCTTCAAAAAAGATGATGAACCTATCTTGTGCGATGAGGCCAGAGAAATAACTTCCATGCTTGAAAAACCCGTGACAGCTCCTTCTGAAGCTGAAACCGAAAAAACGCTCTCGTCAGAGGATACGGCTTTAACATAAGAAAACGGATCCGAGTATGAGGTAAAAACTGATATGCTGTTCTTGAGAGAATTCAAAGTCCCTCTGAGAGAGCTTATTATTGAAATAGAAGAGTTGAGAGAATCCTTCTGGTCGTAGAGTTTGTTGAGAGCCGTTTTTTTGTCCTTTACGGACAATTCGACCAAGCTGTCTATCTTGTATGAAAAGTCGTATGAAGATGATATTTCCGATACACTCATATAATAGCTTCAGGGGGGAGATAAACTCCCCCCTTTTTCCCGTCAGCTTTATCTGGGCAATAACTGCAGCAGGGCCTGAGGAGCAGAGTTTGCCTGAGAAAGCATTGAGATAGTAGCGCTCTGCAATATCTGGTATTTGACCAGATTGACTTCTTCCTGTGCCAGATCGGCGTCCAGATAGAGAGATCTTGCGGCCTGAGTATTGAGAATGTCAACGCTGAGTCCCTCAAGTTTCTGGGAAAGTCTTGACATTCTTGCGCCGATATTTTCTCTCCTTATCGTCAGGGCCGATACGGCTCTGGTGATAGCGCTAAGGGCGGCAGAAGCTGCCGATCTGGTTGAAGCGGATATGCCGCTTATTCCCAGACTTGAAGCGCCTACGCCGCTTATGGTGGCGGTCAGTATATCTTTGCCCGTTTCTCCAACCTGTATTATGAAGTTCACGGATGAAGCGCTCAAAAGCTTAACGCCGTTGAATTTTGTGCTTCTCGCTATATCCCTCACTTCGTTTATGTACTGCTGAAGTTTGGTGTTTATAACGGTTCTTTCCGTGGAACCTACGGTGTCAGACATGGCTCTTTGCAGGTCGCTTGTTATGTCCATAAGCAAGTCCTGCACTCTGCCCTGCTGGCTTTCCGCGACTTGAAGCATGGAGCTGGCTTCCTTTATGTTGTTTTGGGCGGATTGTTCAAAATTTATTTTGACAGTCTGTTTCCTGCCCAAAGCGAAGGCCGCCGGATCATCAGCCGCTTTATTGACTTTTTGTCCGGTGGTTATTCTCTCCATGGTTGTGCTCAATTTGTTATTGAGCGAATTCAAGGTCAACAGGTTTGACATTGAATTCAGGTTGGTAGCTATACGACCAAGTTCTCCTGGCATATAATCCTCCTTGATTTTTTAGAGGAAACGTCCCTGTTTCCCTTACGAAGATGTTATCCGAATATTCCTGAAAAACTTTAGGATTTTTGAACTATTTTTGAGGGAATATCTCTTTTATCAGCGTCAGGTCATCCTGCCGGCAGAGAGTGGATTTTTTGTTCAATTCGCAGATATTGTCAAGTATTTCCTTTCTTTGCACCTGTATTGATTTGGGGGCCTTTACGCCTATCTTGACTTTATCGCCTTTAACCTTTAAGACAGATATCTCTATATTCTTGAGAATAATTATCTTCTCCCCTTCACTTCTGGTCAGTACCAGCATATCATCTCCCCGCCATGCAGCATTGCTGCTTTTGGAAATTCATCAAAGATTCCACAACATCGCACCTTGTGCTCACCTTGTCCGAATTAAGCAGAAACTGAAATCCGTTCCTGTTCTTGTTATCTATTAAGAAAGGCGCGGCTGTATTGCAGCAGACCTTTCTTCTGTCCTTTTCATACCAGGCCGGGCAGAAGATGGAATATTTGTCCCTGCAAAGAGAAAAAAACAGCAGCTCCCCTGACAATATTTCCTCATATGAAGGCATAAAAAATCTCGGATCGGTCACCAGAAATGCTGTTTGAGGATTTACGACCGAGTGAAGCCAGAAAAAATCCTTCTGGCCTGAGTTGAGAATTATCATCCTGTTCTCCTCGGGAAAGCCGTAAACTCCCTCGGGGAAATGTATGACGTTCCCGCTTGAAAAAACTATTTCTCCGAAGCGGGAGGAATTTATTTTCAGTTCATTTTCTTCTTTCATAAATAATCCATCAGATTAAGTTTTGCCGATGAGTTTAAGACCTTGAGAACGGCCTCATATCTGTTTCTTATATTTTCATAATCGACAAGCTCCTTTGAATAATCGGTGTCCGCTATGGAGGAGACATTAGAGGAAGTGCTGAGATTGTCCTCGTCTATCCTTTGGAGCATCCTCTCCAAATTTTGCGTCTTGGAGCCTATGCCGACCGTAATAGAGTTCAGATGGTCCAGAACAGAGTTCAGCCTGTCTTGAAAATCGTTCGGGGAATTTGAGTTTATTATGGCCTTTCTTAATTCTATGAGCAGGGAAAAAATATTGTCATCGGACGTTTCTATGACCTCTCTGCCGTTCATATTTGACTGCGCAGTTTCATTGTCGGAAACTTTTACATTTATTTTCTCATCGTTGCCCTGATAAACAAAAGACTGTATCCTGCTGACGCCGTCGGGGTCCTGCCCGTAAACGGCTTCATATGTTTTGGAAAATCCGTTGGTCCCGGAGAATACATATACGCTTTTATCCTTTTTATTAAGCGCGGAAGCTATGTTTTTCAAAGATATTTCTATTTCTTCTATCAGATTCTGCTTTATCTCGCCTGAAAATTCAGCTGCCACCCTGGAGGTTTTTTCCTTTATCAGTGAGACCTCGGAATAAACCGTTTCAACAGCCTGATCCGATAAGGAAAGCCTTGAAAGAGCAAATTTTATGTTTTTTACGTACTGATTGTTTGAAAATAAGGTCTGCCTTGAATCTGCCAAGGTCTTGACCACAGACGGAGCGTCCTGCGGCGATCTTATTTTCTTTCCTGATGAAAGCCTGTTTGACGACTCATAAAGTTTATCCATAGTATTGGATAAAGCCATCAGGGAATTTCTTGAAAGCATTGATGATGTTATTCTCATGTCAGCCCACCGCCTCAATTAATTCTTCCACCATTTTTATGGAGGAATTCAAATATTTTGCCATAGCGGCATAAGAGCGCTGAATATCAAGCAGCTTAACCGTCTCCTCGTCAGAGGAAATTCCGCTTATGGAATCTCTGCGGTTTAAAGCGGCAGTTTTTATGCTCTCGCTGCTGTATGAATTGTTCCTTACATTGTCAAGTTTAAAGCCCCATGAAGCCGAAAGCGAAGATATATATGAAAAATAAGACTCTCCATCCAAAGCATCGCCTTTCAGGAAATCGGAAAGCTTCACGGCATTCGATCCGTCTGAGACTCCCGTTGAAGAGGCTACGGCCAGTTTTTTGGGATCGGATATTAAAGCCTGATTCACCGAGACCCGGCCGTAAGCGTCTATCAGAAAAAAATCCGTCTGTGATATATTTCCATACAAATCATAGCCTTCCCTGTGTATTTTATTGAAGCTTTTCTCTCCGGAAGAAGCTATTGAATCCGCTATAGCTTTCAGGCTTTTCTGCAAATTGTAGTTTTCATTCATGGCTATTTTGCATCCGTAAAGCCTGCCTGAATATATATTAACCGGGCAGTTATACTCAGGGATCGTAAACATCAAATCGCCGGAATTCAGGTTTTCAACTTTTATCTCCTTGAATATTGAGCCGTAAACAAGCGTTTTTCCGTCAATTGACACAGTGTAGCCTTCATCATTTTCCATTACATCCAAGTTCAGGTACTGGGATATTTCCTCCAGTATATAGTCTCTTCTGTCTTTGAGATCTTCTACTTCAAAGCCGCTTGCCTGGTTTTCCTTTATCTTTTTATTCAGCTCCGCTATTTCTTTTAATTTGCCATTGACGGTTTCCACATATTCCTGCGAGCTTTGATATATCCTCAGCGACTGCGTATCGCTTTTTTCAATGGCAAAGTTCAACGCGCTGCAAAGATCAGCGCCTCTTTCTATCGCTATTTTTCTCAGACTTATATCCTGCGGGTCCGCTGACAGGTCCTGAAGCGCTGCCCAAAAATTTTCAAAACAGGCATATATTCCTGATTCCGAAAGGCTGGAAACATCCTCGTAAATTCCCGGCAGGGCGGACAAAAGATATTTATTCTTCTCATCTTCCGATATGGCGCTTCTCAGGTCCTTTTCGGCAAAATAATCAATGGCCCTTTTTATGGAGGAAATAGCGACTCCGGACCCCGCAAAACTGAACTGGTTCAAAGGCTCATATACTATTTCCCTTCTCTTAAAGGCAGGGTTGGACACATTGGCTATGTTTTCCCCTACAACTTCATTAGCCCTGGTAAAAGCTCTTAAACCCGATAAAGCTATCTGCAAAGAAGAAAAGTTTCCCATCTTATCCCCTGATTTACGGCATTCTACTCATCATTTACAAACATGGCATCCTCTTTCGGCATGAGGCCTATTTTTCTGGAAAAATTTATCTGCCAGTTCAAAATCTCCTGATTTTTTTCAAGGCTTTTCTTCAGCTTTGAAATCTTCTTTTTTATAGTCTCGGAGTCAAAACAAAAATTGTCCATCGCCGATATTTGAGCCTTTATTTTTTTAAGTCCGTCCTGGCACAAAAACAGGCTCCTGTCTGCTTCAGCCGCCTTGCCGCTTTCAAGCTCCTCTCTGGCCCTTTCGCTCAGGACTATCAACCCTTCCAGGAATTCTCCAATGCTTTTCTCCCTGTCTATCATAGATAATCCGATATTTTCTCAGCAACCTTGTATATTTCAGGGTTGTATTTCCCTTCCTGAACAGCCTTTTTTATTGATTCAATCCTCTCCTGCCTTTCCTCTGCCGGAATTTTAACAGCGGACATTTTTTCTTCGCAGCATTTTTCGGACTTTCTCTGGACAGTATTCTTTTTTTCCTGCGAAGAATTTACAGTTTTAAGGAAATATTCATTCAGACCTTCCACATTCATAATTCCTCCAAACTATATTATCCGCATAAACGCCGGGAACTTTAGTCCTTAATTAGAATTTTGACTCGTTTTTTATCAAAAATTCTGCCAGTCCCAAGCCTGAAGACTCGGCTATTTTTTTTGACATTTCCGTTTTGACTATATCGCCGTAAACTGAACCGCTGAGACCGGAAGATATCTTAAAATTCAAAAGTTCCTTTATGAAAAAAGCTTCAAATTCTCTGCAGACCATTTTGATTTTCCCGCCTCTTTCCGCCTCAATATTAATGCCGCTTTCATTTCTTACTATCATATTATCTCAACTTCCGCCGACAAAACTCCGGCTGAATTCAATGTCTTTATAACTTCCACCATTTGATGAGGCTTCAGCTTGAGCATGCCCAAAGCCTTCATAAAATCTCTCGCGCTGGCCCCTTCAAAATAAAAGCTTTTTGACTCGGGATCATCTGATTTTCTGCCTATTTCTATCTCTATGTCGCCGACAGAAACCGCGCACGGAGATATAAAAACATCGCCGTTTATAACAATGTCTCCGCTCAGAGAATTGACTATTATTCTTGACCGCCTTGAAGTCTCCACATTTGTTTCAGCTATAAGGGCAGCCAGCTGCGCGAACTTGAAGCTTTCAGTGGAATAACTCACGGTTACCTTTGAGGAATTTTCCGCTTTTGCAAAAACCCCATTTATTTCAGAATTAAGTTTTTTCTCTATTTCAACAGCGGTCTTGTAATCCGGCCTGTTGAGATAAAGCTCTATCAATCCTTCTCTGCCCGCCTCATCAAAATAATCGGAAATAATTTCCGCTCCGGAGCTTATTATTGCCGAATTCTTTTTCTTGCCGGTAGCCACAGAGCCCTGCGCTACCGCGACAATATTTCCTTTTTTGTCATAAAGCGGAGTTCTTATAAGAGAACCCTGATCAAGACTCATTGCGTCGCCCAAAGATGATATGTTCACATCAATCTTTTGGCCGGCGGAGAATATCCCCGAAACCCTGGCGGTAACCATAACGCTGGCCGCATTTCTAGATTTAAGCTGGCTCTCATTTAGCTGAAGGCCGAAATTATTCAGCATATTCTCCATGGCCTTCTGTGTAGCGGCGAGATTTCTGTCGCCTGTTCCCGGAAGCCCCACAACAAGCCCGTATCCGACAAGCTCCTGCGATGAAATTTTGTCAAACCTGGCTATGTCCTTTATCCTGGCCGAAGTCAGAAAAAAGGTGCAGTAAAGGATTATTAGCAAGCCTTTTATTCTCTTCATCAGAATATCCATCCCAGCAGAAAATTTAAAAAGCCCCTTTTCTGCCTTTTCTTTATAACGCCCTTTCCGTCATAAGAAAGGGAAAGCTCATGTATTTCATATGAAAAAACCCTGTTTCCGGTTTTTATATCCCTCGGGTCAACTATTCCAGATAAAATTATTTTCTTCTCCTCCCCGTCAACCTTTATGAGTCTTTCGCCTTTTATTCTTAAATTTCCTGAAGGCAGGATTTCCTCAACCTGCGCGGTAAGATTGCCGTTGAAAAATGAGGCGCTCTCTATGCTTCCCCCTCCCTTTGCGCTGGCCGAGCCCTTTTCATCCATTGAATAATCTAAAGACAAAGGACCGATGTCGGCATTAAGGTTGCCCTTGGCGTCCGAATACCTGCTTGTTGACATTGACGCCTGCTGGCCGGCTCTGGTATTTTCGGAAACCAGAACTTTTATAAGATCTCCCTTGTTATATATTTTTGCATCGCTGGTGAGACTCAAAAAATTGCCGGCAAACAGATTTAAAGAAAAAAACATAACCGCCCCTGTCATATACCCTCCCATATTAGCGCGGCTTTCGGCGATATAACCCTGCCCTTGTATATCCTGCCGCTGTTTTTATCTATCAGAGGAATAGTTTCCCCAAGGGCAGCCGGCTTCAATGCCCTGAGATTAAAAGATATGGTAAAAGTTTTATTTTTTATCATTCCTTTGATCCTGTCGCCGGTCTTTACTACTTTCAATTCCCTCAAATGCCTCCTTTCCAGAAAGCTGCCTGCCGCAAGAGACAAAATAAACTGTTTGCCCGACAGAAACTCTTTTGCAACAGGCCGGCAATAAGGCTCATTAACCGCCTCAAGATTGTTCATATCCAAAACCTCCCCGTAACTTACTGATTTTTTCAAAACATAACATTTTTCATCTAAACCAAAAGCGGACTTAAGCAAAAGAAATAAGAGAAAAGATGAAATCATATTTTTATATTATTGACTATCCTTAACATATCGTCTGCGGCTTCCATAGCCTTGGAATTTATTTCAAAAGCTCTCTGCGCTGACAGCATCCTGACCATTTCATCAACTATCTCAACATTTGAGGCCTCAAGATATCCCTGTCTTATCGTGCCGGCGCCCTGAAGCCCGGGCAATGCATCCGCTGGCTCGCCGCTGGCCGCAGAAACTTCGTAAATATTGGAACCCAATGCCTTGAGTCCGGAAGGATTGGGGAACAAAGACAATTCTATTTTCCCAAGTTCCGAAGGGTTTGAATCACCCGAAAGCACGGCGGAAACGGTGCCCGAAGATGATATGCTCACCTCCTTGGCATCCGATGGTATTATTATTTCAGGCTCCAGAGGCAGACCGGAGGATGTTACCAGCCTTCCCTCTGAATCTATCTTGAAGGAGCCGTCTCTGGTATATTTGTAGCTGCCGTCAATATCTTTAACCTTGAAGAATCCTTTTCCGTCTATGGCCATATCAAAAGGATTGCCGGTCTGATTCAAAGACCCCTGAAAAAAAAGCCTGTTCGTTCCGGAAACCTCGCAGCCGAGGCCTATCTGCAGCGTTTCGGGATTTACTGAAGATTCACCTATTGAGGGCGACTTTACAGTGTCATAAGCCAGGTCCTTGAATTCCGCTCTCGCCTTTTTATATCCGACAGTATTAACATTGGCTATATTATTTGAAACTATGTCCAGATTTGTCTGCTGCGCCTTTAGCCCCGTGGCCGCTGAATTTAAAGCTCTTATCATAAAACCTCCTAAAACTTGCCCATTGAAGAAAGCATTTTTGTTACAGATGCATTTTCCTGGCTTATCGTCTTTTCCAGCCTTTCAAACTCTCTCATAACCCTTATCATTGAAGCCATTTCCTCAACAGGATTGACATTTGAATTTTCAACATAACCCTGCAGGATATCGCCTGTTGAAGCCTTCTTTTCCGAGTTTATTTCATATACTCCCCCGCCAAGCGGTTTTACGGATAAGCTGTCCTCTGCCTTTATCATCTTTAATTTTCCCGCGATTTTACCTTCCTGTATTATTTCGCCTTTGCGCGAGATCTCAAAAGAGACTCCCGGAGACAAGGAAGACTTCTCATCATAAGTTGAATATGTCCTTCCTGCCTCGTCCACAAGGCTTCCCGATTCAGATACATATATCTTTCCGCTTCTGGAATAAACCTTTTTTCCGTCCTGAGACAATTCAAAAAAGCCGCCGCCTGCTGCGGCTATATCGTTCTTGGAGCCTGTGCTTTCAAGGTCTCCTGGCGACAAATTGACATATGAAATCGGTCTGATATCGCTGCCGTCAATTTCAAATTCTATCCCGCTCTTTTTGTATCCCCTTGTTGAAACATTGGCAAGATTGGAAGCTATGGCATCCATTTTTAGGCTGTAAGCCTGCATTGCAGAAAAAGCTTTTTTAATTCCTTCCATAAAAACCTCTTAAAGGAAATATACAAAATTTCATTTTAAATGTCAATATTTTCATTTAAAATGAAAAGGAAATAGATACAGGGAGATTTGGGGATATAAGAACTAACCTTCGTACTTGTAGCCGAAGCCTATGAGGTTCTTTATCTTCTCAGAGCCTTCTTTGCCGATCTTTCTTCTTATGTTTGAGAAATGAACTTCAACGGTGTGCTTGTCATTGTAGAGACTTAAATCATAGCCCCATATCTTTTCAAGAAAATATGAAGGACTGAAAACTCTGCCCGGATTTTTCAAAAGAAGCTCCATTATCTGATACTCCTTTTTGGTCAAATCCAGAGGTTTTTCATTTAAATAAATCTCTTTTCTCGAAAAATCTATTTTGAATGGAGCCCTTTCTATCACTTCATCCTGATTTCTTGGATTATCGCTGTAATGGGACAATACCCTGTTGATTTTCGCTTCAAGTATTTTGAAAGAGAAGGGCTTTATTATGTAGTCCTCGACGCCCTGCTCATAGCCCTTCAGCTGAAAATTTTCATCTACCGCATCCCCGGAGATTAGTATGAAAGGGATTTTTCTCGTGCTCTCCGTGTTTTTAATTATGGAAAAAAACTTTATGCCGTCTATTTCAGGCAGATTAACATCGCAAATGACAAGATCCGGCAGCAATTCCACGCACATGGATATTCCCAATGAGGGGTCAAAACATGAATAAACCTGAAAATCTCTCCTTTTCAAATAATCCGAGACGCTTTTTAGAAAATCCTTATTATCATCTACAACAAGTATCCTTCTTTTCATAGAAGCCTTCTCCGTTGAATATTTTTGATGAAAATAAAATCTCCATTTTCTTTAAAGTCAAATCCCATGAATACTTTTTTGCGGTTTTTATTCCGTTAAGGGCAATTTCATTCCTTTTTGCAGCATTCCTGCACAGCTGCAAAATTCCATATTCTATAAGAAAGGGGTCTGAAGGAGATATTACAAAGCAGTTTACTCCGTCCTGCGCATAATCGGCTCCAATATCAGTTGTAAGGCACGGACAACCGCAGGCCATCGCCTCAAGAGGAGGCAGAGGGAAAGATTCCTGAGAGGATGCATTTACAAAAAAATCGCAGGAATTATAAAAACCGGCAAGGTTCTCTCTGAATATATTTTTTTCCCAGACCACATCAATCCCTTCGCAGCTTCCCGGATTGTCGCCGTAAACTTTAAGGACAACTTTTTTTTCAAGCTTGCCCGCAAGCGACGCCGCAGCTTTTTTTATTATGCTCCAGCCTTTATAAGGCCTCAGAGAGCAATAAGCTCCTATGGTAAGAGTTTTTTCATTCTTTTCAACCGGCAAAGGCTTGAATATTGCCGTATCTATTCCGGGGTTTATAACGACGGATTCTCTATTAAAATTTTTCTTCATTATGCCGCTTAACCGCTGGGAATTGCATATGAGCGTTACCGGCAGAAAATATCCCGATTCCACTATCTTCCTGAGGAAATAATCCTTGTAAAAATCCCTCTCAAAGCCCTGAAGAAAATAAAAAGAGGAAGACTTGTCAGCCAGATAAAAAGCGGCCTGCGCCGTAAAATTGTGAGTGGCTATAACCACATCCGACGGAGGACACTTTTTTATTATCGCCTCTGTTATGCAAGACAGCACATAGCTTAATACGGTCAGACTTTCACCCCTGTAAAATTCTATCCCGTCAAGGATTCCCTTGTTTTTCAGGTTAAAATCCGAGGAAGCGTTAGCTCTTAACTGCGGCCAGAGGTTATTGCCAAAGTGCTCCAGAAGCTTTTTTTCCCATCTGAAAACCAGCCCCGGAGTCACTATGAAAACATCATGATTTCTGCAGGAAAGATTTTCCGCGATATTGTATATAACCTGACTTCCGCCGCTTATGCCTATATCGCTCATTAAAAATGATATTCTCATGTCAGTTACCGGAATTTATCTCCGACTCTATAGTGGAAATGAGATCTCTTATCGTATAAGGCTTTTGTATAAATCTGTATCCCATGCTCTCGATCTTTGAAAACTTTGACTTGGCATTATTGTAGCCGCTGTTAAAAATTATTCTTACGCCCGGATTTTCCGCCCTTATTTTTTCAGCAAAATCTATTGAATCCCCGTCAGGAAGCTCTATATCGGTCAGTATTAAATCTATATCGGATTTCTCCTTTTCCATAACTTTCAGTATGTCGGCTATGCTTTCACAAACAAAAACGTTGTAGCCGTTCTCCTTGAGTATTCTGGCAACAAATTTTCTCAGCCCGTCATCGTCCTCGGCAAGTATTATTTTCTTTATCTTTGACCTTCTTTCTTCGCCGGAAAACTGCGCGCTGAAATCCTTGAAAGCTGTATCAAAAACCAGGGGGAGGAATATTTCAAAATAAAGAACGGAATCATCCTTGGAACATACCTTTATTGAGCCGCCGAAGTTTTCCAGGCTTTTTTCTATATTGGAGAGGGAAAAAGGGCTGTAAAGCTCGCTTTCCTGCATCTGCGAGTAAAAATCGTATATTCTCTTAGATTCCAAAACCGATTTATCCCGGACTTCCACAAAAAGGCCTATAACGGCAAAATCCTTCTCTTCATATTCCAAAGTTTCCACCGATTTCAATATATTCTTTCTTGTCTTTGAAAGCTTTATTTTCAGCTCCGAGCCGTAGGGTATATTTTCAGTCAGATAAACTACCAGACCCAGTATAGCCTGCTGCACGGAAACGGAATCTATTTCGCACACGGTATTTTTATCATCTATTATCAAAGTGCCTCTTATGTCAGCTCTTATAAGAGAACGTATGACCGACTGCATGGAGTCCAGCAAATGGGCGATATTCACCCTTTCCTTCTTAAAATTCTCTTTTTTCACAAAGAGGGTGTATCTTTCTATGAGGGAGGACGATTTTTTTATCAGGGATATCAGCTCCTGCAGGTCTTTATTGGGCTCTTTTTTTATCTGCGGAGAATTTTCAAGTATATGAGAGTAGCCGAGCATTGAGGAAAAAATATTTTTCAACTCATGATTAAGGGAATTCAGATAGGAAACAAGATATTCCAGTTTCTTTTTGCCGACATCCTTGTCGGCAACGCTCTTGAGCAAATCTATGTTTATCAAGATTCCGGAGGTGCTTTTCTCATCCTTTGATAGAATTTCCCTGCTCAGAAGCCATCTGTAGATCCCGTCCCTGTCCTTGACCCTGAAGTAAAACTCGAAAAAGCCGGACACTGAAAGCGACACTCTTCTTTTTTCAAGGTTCTTTAAATCATTTGGGTTTATCACAGTTTTCCAGAAGAAGGGATTTTCCCTGAACTTCTCGTCTGGAAAGCCGGCGAGAGACAAAAAAGAGCCTCCTTTTAGCAGCCAGGGCCAGTCCTGAGACAAGTCCGAGCTGTAAAAAACCATTCCAAAATTTTCATTCAGGCTGCCAGATTGACCTTCCATGCTCAATAACATTGAGACGAAAACTGAAAACGCCTCGGCTGCCAGCTTTATTGTCCCCTCCTTTGAATAAATCCTGAAACTGCCGCCTTCATCCCCTTCAGACACGCAAAGCAGGTTAAATCCAGGGATATTTTCAAAGGCTTCCCCGCAGTCCCCGTGATAAAAAATGACGGAATCAGTTTCATTGACGATATTTTTTGAGGCCATTGATTTAAGCAAAAACCTGAAGGATATTCTCTCGTCATTTTTTACGGCAATGCTGAACTTTTTTATGAAATCAGGCGAATCGCTTATCAGTATAAGTTTTTTCATATTTCACGCAGCAACGCAGGGATTTATAACATTCTCCACTACATCTCCAAGGTTTCTTATGAACACTTCCCTTTCCGATTTTAAAACAGATCTGTAATCCTCATATTTTATGGAGTTTCTTTCAAAATCATTCAGACATTCCAGAATTGCTTTTTTTATTAAAGGCAAATTCTCCTCTTTTCTTTCAAATGAAAATTCATCCAGGAACGGGAAATCCTCAAAAACGCCTCCGGCCCCGTTTTTTCCCTTTATTACGCAGCAGCCGCTCAAAGCCGCCTCCCTAGGAATTTTATCCTTGCCCGGAAAGTTGCCGAAATCCGCATAAACCATGGACTCGCGGAGACTGCTTATAAGCTGCGCATTCGTCATATTCTTAAGCGGAAAAAATTCCTCTTCCGGCATTATCTCCATTATCTTCTTCATGAAATCCATCCCTTTGGCCGGATTATAAGCTATTCTTCTTTTTCTTTCCTGTTTATAATCCGCGCAGGAATCATCGCAGTTTATATAGTCCGAGAGATAGCGTACATTGCTTAATCCCTTACTCTTCAAATGATTCAGAGCATAATATGACTGGCACAGATGAACGCAAACATCTTTCAATAAAGGCGATTCTGAGAGAGGATATCTTTGATAAAAGAAATTTATGAAATTCTTCTGCTTTTCAAAAACCGTATTATAAAAATTGTCAACGCTCAGCCACCATACAATCTTCCTTATACGCTTATATTCTTTCAATGCTGATATCCCGCTGGCCACCTCAGGAACTATGAGGACATTTCTGCTGTCGTCCTCTATTTCCATGACATAGGGGTTTTGATAACTTTCATAGCTCTCGGGAACAGGGTTATGGTTTTTTACTCCATAGTAGAACATGAAAGCCTTGAGTGAAAAGTCTTCCCTTAAGTGCCTGCAAAGCATCTGTAAATCAGCCGGGCCGCCGCTTGCGGCATGAGCAGGAGCAGATATGTATATCTTATAGCTGCCTTCCATACATACTGTTTATCCGCATTTTGACCGCTTTTCTTTAATAAATAAATCAGGTCTGCATTTCAATCCTTTACGCACAGCGTGCCTTCAATGCCCGCTATATTGTAAAATCTCAGTTATGGATACTATCAAAGAATTTGCAGATTTTTTTCTGCATCTGGATGTTCATTTAAGGACTATAATATCCCAGTACGGCAATTTGACTTACTTCATACTTTTTACGGTTATATTTCTGGAAACCGGCCTCGTGGTAACGCCTTTTCTTCCGGGAGACTCGCTTCTTTTTGCAGTAGGAACCTTTTGCGCAAACGACCTGCTGGATTTCAAACTCTCCTTCTTTTTGATACTGACAGCTGCCGTGATAGGAGACGGAGTCAACTATCATATAGGCAAATTTCTGGGACCAAAGGTGTTCCATTACGAAAATTCCGTTTTTTTCAAGAAAGAATATCTCGATAAAACTCATTCCTTTTACGAAAAGTACGGAGCAAAAACCATAGTTATAGCCAGATTCGTCCCCATAGTGAGAACCTTCGCCCCTTTCGTCGCGGGCATAGGCGAAATGAGATACTCAAAGTTTTTGTTCTACAATGTGACAGGCGCCCTTTTATGGTGCTCAACAATGATGACAGCCGGATATTTTTTCGGAAACATACCCTTTGTGAAAAACAATTTTTCGTCGGTAATACTTCTTATCATAATCCTGTCAATAATGCCGGGCATAATCGAGTACATAAGAGCGAAAAGAAAAAAGTGAATTTTTTTAAGGTAACTTTTTAACTCTCTTGTTTTGAGACAATAAAAAACGGGCATTAATTTAAAGAAAGCAGAATTTTAACAAGAATTGGGTGGTACAGGGTTCGGTCACGAATAAATTTCCTCTGTGAAATTTTTCGCGACCCCGGCTCGCGGCCTCGCAAAGCTCGGCAACGCTGCGCCTTTTCCGCCACTACAGCGTCGGCGGACAAGCCGCCACACAGAATCAGAGGACAAGCTCACATTTCCACGTTTAAAAACAAATTAACATCATTCATAAGGTGGCGGACCTGCCAAAGCCTTAATGGCAGGCATACAATAGACGCGGCACAAGCAGTTGTGCCGCTTACCACATTAGTCTTAATAGAAATTGGGTGGTACAGGGTTCGAACCTGTGGCCTTTCGCGTGTGAGGCGAACGCTCTTCCGCTGAGCTAACCACCCTTTCGGCAGTCAAAACCTTACAGGGACATTTTACTATTTTTTGAAAGTTTTTGCCTTATATTTTCAATTTCCGCCAGAATGGCCTTTTCAAAAGCGGCACGTGGATTTTTTATTGAAAAATCCCTGCCGCAAAAGCTTTTTATCTCTATAACGGCGTCAAAAGGGCGGATACTTGAAGTTTTATTTTCAAAACAAATGCAAAAAACTTTTTTCCCTTTCTCTCTGGCAAGCATAGCTATATGATGAGGCATCTTGCCGTAAAAATCGGTCCTGTCCCATATTCCTTCGCCGGTAAAAACCGCATCGCTTGAAGCTATAAAACTCTCAAGCTTTATTTTTCCGGCAATGAACTCCGCCCCTTTTTCAATTTTTGCGTCCCAAAAAGCGGCAAGTCCGGCCCCAAGGCCTCCGGCAGCCCCCCCGCCTTTGACTTCAGAAACATCTTTTTTCAGATCTTCTTTTATTCTCAAAGCCAGGTTCTCAAGCGCTTTCTCTATCAGTCTTACCTGCTTGGGAGAAGCTCCTTTCTGAGGAGAATATACCCTCGCTGTGCCCTGGGCGCCGAGAAGCGGATTGGAAACATCGCTTACGGCGAAAAATTCAATTTTTTTAAAGACCGGATTTTCAGGAGGCAGTATCTTTTTCAATTTTAAGAGGCCGTGTATGGAATTGTCTATTTTATTGCCGTCTTTATCCAGAAAATTAAATCCGAGGCCGCAGGCAAGCCCCAACCCGCCGTCTGAGGAAGCTGTGCCGCCAAGCCCGAAATAGATCTTTTTCGCCTTTCTTCTTATCGCGGCTTTAACCATGGCGGCCAGTCCGAAAGTTGAAGCGTCAAGCGGGCGCAGAGGCATTCCTTTCAAATGCTTTATCCCGCAGGCCTCAGCTATCTCTATGAAAACTTCATCTTCGCGCATTACAAAAGACGCCTTCACTGTCATGCCGGCAGCAGGGCCCTGAGTCTCTAAACTTATCTTTCTGGCGCCCGGCATCTGAGAAAAACAGTCCAGAAAACCGTCTCCTCCGTCTGCTGCGGCAATTTCTATAATCTCAGCGCCGGGGAAATTTTTACTTAAAACCGATGCGCATATTTTGTTGGCCTGTACGGATGAAATTGTTCCCTTGAAAGAGTTAAAAGCCGTCAGCAGTTTCACAGTTAAATTATATTCAATTTTGATATAATTTTCCTGCTATGAAAATTCTCGGCATTTCGGCTTTTTATCATGATTCAGGCGCAGTTTTAGTAGAGGACGGACATATTGCTGCGGCCGCCCAGGAAGAAAGATTTACAAGGAAGAAACACGATAAGAATTTTCCATTAAACGCCGTTTCATACTGTCTGGAAGAATGCGCCTGCGGTATAAATGATTTGGACGCTGTGGTATTTTATGAAAAACCGCTTCTTAAGTTTGAGCGTTTGATTGAGACCTATTACGCCTTCGCTCCAAAAGGGTTTTCATCTTTCGCCAAGGCCATGCCGGTATGGCTTAAAGAGAAGCTTTTTCTCAAGGATTTGATAAGAAAAGAACTCTCAAAAGTTTCAAACAAAAAATTTGAAGGCAAACTTCTTTTTCCGGAGCATCATCTTTCGCATGCCTCAAGCGCATTTTTCCCCTCGCCTTTTGAAAAGGCGGCTATTCTTACGCTTGACGGCGTGGGCGAATGGGCCACGGCAACAATATGCAAGGGGGAAGGCTCGGACATAAAGATGCTTAAGGAAATGAGATTTCCCCATTCGCTCGGCATGCTTTATTCGGCTTTTACCTACTATCTCGGATTCAGGGTAAATTCCGGAGAGTATAAACTTATGGGTTTGGCTCCGTATGGAAACCCTCAAAGCGCCCAAACAGCTTCGTTTATTGAGAAGATAAAGAATAATCTTGCTGACATAAAAGATGACGGCTCTATTTATCTCAATCAAAAGTACTTTGACTATTGCGCCGGGTTGACCATGACAGCAAATGCCGAATGGGAAAAATTATTCGGTTTCAAGGCAAGAAAACCGGAAAGCGGGATAGAACAGACACATTGCGATATGGCTTTAGCCATACAAAAGGTTACTGAGGAGATCGCCGTCAAAATGGCAAAAACGGCAAGAGAGATCTCCGGCTGCGAAAATTTATGTCTCTCAGGAGGAGTGGCCTTAAACTGCGTTTCAAATGAAAAGATCTTAAAAAGCGGCATTTTCAAAAATATATGGATACAGCCGGCTTCCGGCGATGCCGGCGGCGCTCTGGGGGCGGCTTTGGCGGCCTATCATATGCATTTCAAAAAAGAAAGGACAGTCTGTTCCCCCGACTTAATGGAAGGATCATACCTAGGACCTGAATTTTCAGATAAGGAAATAAAACTGACGGCCAAAAAATTTTCAGCCGTTTATAAGCAATACGATGACATGGACCTGCTTTGCGGACAAACCGCCAAACTGCTGTCTGAGGGCAAGGTTGTCGGCTGGTTTCAGGGCAGAATGGAATGGGGGCCAAGGGCGCTGGGCAACAGGTCAATACTCGGCGACCCGAGAAATCCTGAAATGCAAAAAAAGCTTAATCTCAAGATAAAGTATAGAGAAAGCTTCAGGCCTTTCGCGCCAAGCGTCATCTGGGAGGATACAAAGCAGTATTTTGACACGGATGTCCCCTCGCCGTATATGCTTTTGACCGCCCCTGTAAAACAGACAAGAAGAAATCCCCTCCCGGAAAACTATCATTCCATGGACATAAGGGATAAGCTGTATTTTTTAAGGTCCGACATACCGGCCGTAACTCATCTGGATTATTCGGCCAGACTGCAGACTGTTCATAAGGAAACTAATCCTCTTTACCATAAACTTATCTCCTGTTTTAAAAAAATCACCGGCTACGGCGTAATAGTGAACACCAGCTTCAATGTCAGGGGCGAACCCATAGTAATGACGCCCGAAGACGCCTATAAATGCTTTATGCGCACCGAGATGGACATTCTCGTTATGGGCAGTATGATTTTTGAAAAGCAAAATCAGCCGCCATGGCCTTACGGCGATGAATGGAAAAAAGATTATGTCCTGGATTAAAGCTGAAAGAGGCAAAAACCTTTCAGTTTTATTTATCTCAACAGCTGTTTCTTTCGCCGTTCTTGAGCTTTTTTTAAGATTTTACAATCCATTCGGCTTCAGAATAAAAGGCGACAGCATTTTGCTTTACCCCCATAAGAAATACCTCATCGAGAATTCAAATCTGCGCGGCACAGATAAGATAATAATACACACCAAAAATTCTCTGGGGCTCAGAGGCACAGAGCCGCCGGTAGATTTTAATTCGGCGCTTACAATAGCCGCAGTGGGAGGCAGCACCACCGAAGGTTTTTATCTCTCTGACGGCAAAACATGGCCGGAGCTTCTGGAAAAGAAACTTAAGAAGGATTTCCCGTCCGTCTGGATCAATAATGCCGGCCTTGACGGCCAATCCTCATGGGGACATTTGATATTTGTGAAAGACTATCTTTCAAAGCTGAAACCTAAAATAGCGATCTTTTACTGCGGCCTGAACGATATAGGGCTTTCCGCTATGAACAGATACGATGAGATATATGCCGGCAGAGAAGAAAATAGGCTTAAAAGAGCGGTTAAATTCCTTTCAAGGCATCTGGAAACCGTCTCCTGTCTTTCAAATCTCTACCTTTATTTAACCTATAAAAAAACCGGGATAACTCACGGCAATCTGGATTTAAAAAGCGCAAAAACGGCTTCAATTTCAAAAGAGGAAAAAAGCCGTATTATAGAGGCGGAAAAGCTGAATGCCAAGGCCTATACCGAAAGGCTTTCAAGACTGGCCGAGGAAGCAAGAAAAAACTCAATAGAGCCGATTTTCATATCGCAGGCTGCGCTTTGCCGCAAGGCCGCGGATAAGACCTCAAAAATTAACATCGGCAGGGTCAGGCTTGAAAACAAATTTGTAAATTGCGAGACTTTCAGCGAGGTGCTCGATCTTTATAACAGGGCCATGGCCGAAACGGCTAAAAGGGAAAATGTTTTTTTCATAGATGCCGCCGGACTTATGCCGATAGATTCCGCCCTTTACTATGACCTGTTTCACTTCAATAATGCCGGCGCAGAAGTTTTTGCCGAAAAAATAAGCGGCCCTGTTCGCAAATTTTTGAAAAATAAATATAATAAGTGATATGGAATTTCTGAGAGACCTGTTCAATCTGATGAGGGAAAGAAAGAAATGGTGGCTTGTTCCGGCCGTATTCGTTCTGCTTCTGATAGGCGCCCTTATATTTCTTTCAAGCGGCTCCGCTGTGGCCCCCTTTATTTACACGGTATTCTGATGAAAAAAGACAATCCGGCAAAAACGCTTGAAACGCTTTCGGTTCTGGCGCTTTTCTTCCTTGTGCTGTTCATATTTTTCAAAATATCCTGGGCGGTTTATGTCTCTCTTTTTCTGCTGGTCTTGACGCTTTTTGAAAATCCCCTTTCAAAATTCATTTCTTCAGCATGGTTTAAATTCTCCGAGCTGCTCGGCAAGATTTCCACCTTCATTATTTTAGCTGCAGTTTTTTACGCCGTCATAACTCCCCTGTCTTTCCTGTGGAGATTGTTCAATAAAAAAGAGGCCGCCCACTTTCTTTCAAACGAAAGCAAGTCCCTTTTTGAAGATGTGAACAGAAAATTTTCTGACAACTACTTTAACAAAACCTGGTAAGAACCGCAGACCCCGAAACCGCCATAAAGGCTCCGGTCCTCAAAAATCATAACTTGCTATAATATAACCATACGGCGGCGCCGTTTAAGGAGAAAGTATGGAAAAGAAAGTTCAGGAAGTTCTCAATAAAATAAAACCGATGCTTGAAGCAGACGGCGGCTCTATAGATCTTGTATCGGTTGACGAAAGCAAGGGTATAGTAAAGGTCAAGCTTGTCGGCGCCTGCGGAGCCTGCCCTTTTTCAATGATGACTTTGAAAAATGTCGTTGAAAGAGCTCTCAAACAGGAAATACCGGAAATAAAAGAAGTGGTTTCCGCTTGATGTGAAAATAAATCTTCACACCCACAGCAATTACTCTGACGGCACACTTGCCCCTATTGAGGTGCTGCTGAAAGCCTTAAGGGAGAAAGTGACGCATTTCTCGCTTTGCGACCATGACATAATGGCCGGCTGGCCGGATATCATGGAAGAAATCAAAAAATTAAAAGTGCGCTATATCACAGGCATTGAGCTAAGCACCATAGACCATGACAATCTGCATATACTTGCTTACGGCATAGATCCAGCCGATGATTTTTTTTCTCAAAAAATCGCGGATTACAGACGCCGCAGAGTAAAGCGCATAGAAAAAATTTTTGAGAAACTTAAGACTCTCGGCTTTCAATGCGATATAAATGAGCTCAATATAACGGACAAGACAACTTTCGGCAGACCGCATATTTCAAGACTTATGAAGGAAAAAGGATTTACAAAAAGCGCCAAGGAGGCCTTTCAGAAATTTTTGGCCTATGATATGCCGGCTTATGTGCCGCCCATGGGCCCTACGGCTTTGGAGGCCATAGAAACGGTAAAAAAGGCCGGCGGTCTAGCTTTTCTAGCTCATCCCGGGACTGCCGAGGGCTTTTACGACCTGAAAAAACTTAAGGATTGCGGTCTGGACGGGATAGAGGCTTTTTATCCGAGCCATTCAAATAACAGGACGAAAAAATACCTGGAAGAAGCTCAAAAGCTTTCTCTTTTAGTTTCAGCCGGCACGGATTTTCACGGCCCCGGCACTGAAAGAGAAGAAATAAGCGGCTTTGAATACGATGAAAAATATTTTGACTGGACTGAAAAGTATTTTGAGGGAGCTCTATGATGGTAATTTCGCACAGGGGCGCCAGCGGCTATGCGCCTGAAAATACCCTGCCCGCTTTTGAAAAAGCGCTGGCAATGGGTTCCAGGGCCTTTGAATTTGACGTTCAAAGAAGCAAGGACGGCAAACTTCTAGTCCATCATGATTATGATTTTCTAAGAACCGCCGGGATAAACAAAAAAGTGGCCGAACTTTCCTACAGCGAAATAGAAAGGATAAACGCTGCGAAACATTTCAAAAACGGCCCCGAGGCCAAGGCGCCGCTTTTAAGCGAGGTGCTTTCTTTGATAAATGACCGCGCCGATTTTATAAATGTGGAAATAAAAAATGACGGCAATATATATCCCGGCATAGAAGAGGAGATTCTTAAGGAACTTGAAAATCATTCAGGCGCAGCCGGCAAAACGGTCATTTCAAGCTTTTATTTTCCCTCCCTTGAAAGAATAAGAGCGATATCTTCATCCGCCAGACTGGCATATCTGGGGCACAAACTGGCCGCCGTACTTATAGCGCCGGCCGCCGTGAAGGCAAAAAGAATAAATTGCGAAAATTTTCATTTAAGCCGCAAGATTTCTTTTTCCGTCAATCTTAAAATCATAATGTCTCTCGGCTTCAAAGTTTGCGTCTATACGGTGAATGAAAGAAAAGAAGCTGAAAAGCTTAAAGATATCGGAGTTCACGGGATTTTCTCAAACTACCCGGATATTATGGAGAAGAACTGAAATGTCTTTAAAAAGCGAAATATCAAGACTTTTATCCAAGGGGCTATCCTCCGTCTGCTCGCAGAAAGCCCTGCCCGACATAGCGGCTTTAACGCTTGAAATAAACAGATTAAAGAAAGAAAAAAATGCGGTTATCTGCGCGCATGTTTATCAAAGACCTGAGATAATTCTGGGAACGGCCGATTTTATCGGAGATTCATATAAGCTGGCTAAAGACGCGGTGAATGTCAATGCCGGCAAGATAATTTTTTGCGGCGTCCATTTTATGGCCGAAACAGCAAAAATACTCAATCCCGGCAAAAAAGTTTATCTTCCGGCTCTTGACGCCGGCTGTTCTTTAAGCGAAAGCATAAGCGCCTCGGACATAAGAAAACTGAAAAAAATGCATCCCGGCGCGCCTGTGGCTCTTTACATAAACACTTCAGCCGAGGCGAAAGCCGAAAGCGATGTGATAGTTACAAGCGCCAATGCCGAAAAAATACTTATAAAACTTTTTGAGAAAAACAAGAAAGTCATTTTTCTCCCGGATAAATATATGGGAGCCAATCTGGCCAAAAAACTGGGCAAAAAGCCCGGGAAAGACATTATTCTCTGGGACGGCAGCTGCGAGGTGCATGAAAAATTCGACGTCTCAATGATAAAGGAACAAAAAAAGGTCTTCCCCGGACTTGTGGCTATGGCTCATTCAGAATGCCCTAGCGAAATCATAAAGGCGGTTGATTTTATGGGCGGCACAGGCGATATGATGAAATATATAGAAAACACAAATGCCGCCGCCTATATGCTTATAACCGAATGCGGAATGGGCGAACTGGCCGTAACAAAATTCCCGGACAAGCATTTTATATCTCTTTGCCGGCTCTGCCCGTATATGAAAGCCGTTACCCTTGAAAATATTCTCAAAACGCTTGAGGATCTGCCCGAAAAAAAAGAGATAACAGTTCCCGAAAAAACAGCCCAAAAAGCGCGGCTGGCTATAGAGAAAATGTTTGAGCTGGCAAACTGACAATTTCAGTGAAAAGCGTAAATTATGCGCTATTTTTCAAGCGCCAGCTGGCCGCAGGCGCCTTTTATCTCAGAGCCGAGACTTTTTCTTATTGTGGCCTCTATGCCTCTTATAAGAAGAAGTTTCTGGAAATTCTGCATTTTTTCAACAGGCGAAGCCTTATATGACTTTCCGGTTTCATTGTAAGCTATCAGATTTACGGTGAAATACTTGTTTTCATGAGTGTTTTTAATCCATTCAGCCAGCTTGCCGGCGTCCGAGCTTTTGTCATTTAAGCCGGCTATCATAATGTACTCTATGAAAACCTTCCTTTTTGCGCTGTCTATGTAATCTCTGACCGCCTTGGATAATTGCTCAAGCGGATATCTGACATTCATAGGCACAAGCTTGTCTCTCTCTTCATTTCTGGCGCTGTGAAGAGAAATGGCGAGATTTATCTGAGGGAAATCTTTGGCAAAGCGCCTTATGCCGGGTATATGCCCGCAGGTTGAAATTGAAATATGCCTTTTACCTATGCCGAGCTTATCATTTATAACCTTTATGCTTGCGGCAGTGTTTTCATAGTTTAAAAAAGGCTCGCCCATGCCCATATATACCACGCTTTGTATCTCGCCGAGATTATTGTCCTTCAGATAGCTTTTCCAGAAAAGGGCCTGATCGGCTATTTCTTCCCATGAAAGATTTCTTTTAAGACCTTCTTTACCGGAATAACAGAAGGAACATCTTACTGGACATCCAGCCTGAGTTGAAAGACATACGGACCAGCGCCTCAAATCCCTGTAAAGAAGAGCCGTCTCTATTATCCTTTTGTCCTTGAGCTTCAAAGCCGCCTTATGAGAATCCCCCTTCTGAGAACTGAAAACCTTAACCGGCTCAAAAGATAAAACAGCAAGCTTGCTGTCTAGGAGCTCTCTTATCTCCGAAGGCAGAACTTTTATCTGAGAAAAACTTGAAAAACCGCCTGAATAAACGGCTTTCTCGGTCTGCTCGCAGCGCCATTTGGGGTATCCGGCGGAAAAAAGCAATTCCTTAACCTTATCTGGATTCATAAGCTCTCAAAAAACGGATTTTTTATTTATCCTTCTTGTCGTATTCCAAAAGCTGAGGCACAACTATCGGATTGAAAACTTCAAGGGCTATTTCCTTGTTGACGGATTTCAGATAAGCCTTATAATCAAATATATAAGCGCTGTGCCAGGCTTTTATATCTCTGAGGGTCAAAAAATCTGTTTTGGCCACAGGTCTGAGCTCCTTATTATGCAGTATTATGTCCAAGAGAGTCGGCTCCAGCTTTTCCACCCTGGCGTCAACCTGTATATTGTAGTCAGCCGCAGGTATCGCATTTGAATACATATCCCTTTCCGCCCATATATTTTTCCAGTATTTCAGATTTGACGGATGGGTTACTTTTTTAAGCAAATCTTCCTTGCTGACCTCGATTTTCATAAAAAGTTTGACAACAAAATTTGAAGGCACCAGCGGCGAGCCCATGGTTACAAGTTTATCTATTTTCACATTCGGAGCGCTTTTTTCAAGGCGATGCAGGGTCTCATGCATTAAAACGCTGCCCCAGCTGTGGGCTATGATGAAAATCGGCTTTTTGCCGCCGTAAACCGCGTAAATCTGCTTAAGCTTATTTTCAAATTCAGGCACCGTCTTTTCCGTGTCCGAAGGCTCTCTGGACCAAGCGAAAGGGATTATCACCATTTCCGGATTATAGGCTGGCAATTCTTTTATTTTCTGCTCAAGGTAATTATCGGGCAGGCGGATTGACCTGCCATTTTCAGACGGCAATTCTCCGGCAAAATAATCGGCATATTCTTTGTAAAATTCCTCTTCAAAGGCGGCTTCGTCCATTGATTTTTTCGGGAAAAACAGGGCTATAAGCTTTTTGAAATTCTTAAACTCAAAAGGACCCCAGCCTATCTCGCCGAAATTGAGGCCGGCCACTGTTATTATCACGGGATTTACGCTTTTCTCAAGTTCAGCAGATATCTCAAGATCCGAGAGAGAGTTTGACTGGTATATTAAAGCGCCGGCTTTTGCCGCTTCGCTCTCAAAAGAGGGCTGAGAAGCAAAAACAGGCGAAAAAAACGAAAAAACACCCAAAACGGCGATTATCGCGCTTTTCATAAATGCTAAAATCATTATAGCATAAAAACTTGACATATGTCATACAAAACAGACATAAGGAAAATCCTGTCTTTTAACTTCATCTTCTCGTCTATACTTTTCTCAATTTATCCTCTGGTATCGGGAAATTCAGCCGTGGAATATATATTCCTTATCCCCGCTTTATTTTCCGCTGTTTTTCTGATTTATCTGGCTTTTTCGCCGTTGATACTCATACTTCACAAAATTCCTTTTGCCGGCAAATGGATTTTGACAGCCTTTTTCACTTTGTTCCATTCCCTGACTTTGCTTGATTTGGCCATATATAAGATATTCAAGTTTCACATAAATGCCATGGTAATTGACCTAATATTTACGCCGGGCGGGCTTTCAACTCTGGATCAAAGCGTCAAAATGGTAATGACCTATTGCGCGGCCGTCATAATCCTGGGCCTTATCTCATACCGCCTAATTCAATTTTCAAGCGGGAATGGAAAAAGGGTTTTCAGTATCATTTTAATTCTTTCGTTTTCATGTCTGATAGCTGAAAAGGCGATGTCAGCCTGGGCCGTATCGGCTGACTATACACCGTTTACCAAAAATTTCAAGGTTTATCCTCTTTATCAGCCGCTCAAGATGCGCTCCTTTATGGAAAAAACTTTCGGCCTTAAACCTCAAAGAGACGAAATAAAATTCTCAGCGCCAAACTCAGGCCTTAAATATCCACTTAAACCTATTGAAATGGCCGAAAACTCCAAAATGCCGAATATAGTCCTCATCGTCATAGATTCTCTGCGCTTTGATATGTTTAACCCTGAAATAATGCCAAACTCCTTTAACTTCGCAAAAAAGACCGGGGCTTCAGTTTTCTTGAATCACTACAGCGGCGGCAATGCCACTCGATTCGGCATTTTTTCGATTTTTTACGGGCTTTACGGCAATTACTGGGAAAAAATTTTAGGAGAGAGAAGAAGCCCGGTCTTAATGGACATTCTGAATAAGTCAGGTTATGAAACCGGAGTTTTCGCCTCGGCCAGAGTTACCTATCCCGAATTTGACCGTACATGCTTTGTCTCAGTTCCTTATTCAGCGATTTTTGACAAACCGCAGGGCGATAAGGTCGCCAAAGACAGGGCCATAACTGAAGCGGCCTTGAAATTCATTGAAAACTCTAAGAAGCCTTTTTTCGCCTTCATTTTTTATGATGCTCTCCATGGAAGCTACGATTATCCGCCGGATATGGAAAAATTCTCAGGGGCGGCAAAGGAAGTGGACCATATTTTCCTCAGGCCTTCAAACATAAATTCGGCTTTCCTGAGGTATAAAAATTCCGCCTATTTTGAGGATTCTCTGTCAGGCAAAATCACGGCCTTCCTTGAGAACAAAAAAATGCTTTCAAATACCATAGTCGTAATTACCGGCGATCACGGCGAACCCTTCTACGAAAGGGGTTATTACGGACATAATCAGGGCTATTGCGATTACGAGATAAAGTCTCCTCTCATTTTACACGCGCCGGGCAGGAAAAAGGTTTCAACCGCATATCCGACCTCACATATGGATATAGCGCCGACTTTATTGTATTTGCTCGGCATTAAAAATCCTGCACAGGATTTTTCAAACGGACTCAATTTATATGACGCTAAATCTCTGTCTGAGAGGAAATTTCTGGCCGCATTCTCATGGGACTCGGCGGCTTTGATAAGGCCCCTGGAAACTATGGTTTTCTCCATGGAAACCTACAATCTCTCAGACTTCGCTTTTTACGACAGCTCATACAAGCAAATAAAACGCAAGAAAACGCCTGAAGATATTTTGCTTCTTAAGGAATTCTGGACTGAGGCCAGCAAATTTTACAAATAGGGAGAAACTATGGAAAAGCTGGAAAAAGCGCCTTTTGCACTGACCTTTGCGGACAAGGAAATGAAAATAGAATGGATGAATGAAAAGGCCAGGGAAGTGTTTTCAAAATACGGAAAGGATTTGAAAGGGAAAAATCTCAAGGACTGCCATAATGAAAACTCAAGGGAGAAAATAGACTCTCTTTATTTAAGCAAAAGCATAAACGCTTATACCATAGAAAAGGGCGGCAAAAGGAAACTTATCTATCAGTTCCCGGTATTTGAGGGAGAGGATTTCCGCGGCTACGGCGAGCTTTCAATTGAGCTGCCTGAAAGTATGCCGCATTTCAAGAGATAGCCTTCTATGCGGCCAAGCCCTGCAGTCCCTTGACATTACTACTGTCCCCTGTATAATATTACTTTGGGCTTTGCCCGGGGAGTTATTATGAAAAAGATTTTACTGATTCTTTTAGCTGTAATTCCGTTAATTTTCCTCTATGACAGCTCTCTGAATAGGCAGAAAGGAAACTTCAGGGACGCCCCGTCGGACCTTCCTAATATGGAAGAGCTGAAAAAACTTATACCGCAAAATCAGGATCTGCCTGAACCTTCCATGACAAAAGCTTCCGAACGGGAAAGCATGGACTATGAAAATTTGACAATGGCTCCTACCGCTCAGCAGAAAGAAAAAATGCTGGCACATAACAGCCAGAGAGCCAAAGGCTTGCGCCTTCAGGGCCTTGAGCCGATGGAAGCGATTTACAGGCCTTTTGCCGACTATGAAAAAACAGGATATCTGATAGTAACCGGCGAATTCAGGTTTGAATCCAAACAGGCCAAGATGTCGGCGGCTCAGATTTTGCCGCCGGACGCCAAATTAATAGTGATAGTAAATCCTTCAAGGACATGGGAAAAGGACGAGGCGCTGGCCGCCTTCAGCCAGGTTCTGCCCAAAGAGAGAATTAAGTTTGCGCAAAGCGAGCAGGCCCCCAGGGCTTTCTGGGCCAGAGACGCCATGCCGGTGCCTGTGATAGGCAAGAAAGACGGCGCATTCACTGTGATAGACGCCTTGTATTACCATGAATTCAATCAGGACAAGATGATAGCGGATATGTTCGGCGCCAAAATTGAGAAGCATGACTATTACTTTGAAGGCGGAAATTTTATGGCCAATGACAAAGGCGTATGCATAATGGTCAATCACGGCCAGCATTCGCTGATATCTGATTCCATATTTTTAAGATATTACGGCTGCGAGAAAATGATAAGACTGCCTTTCGTTGACGGCATAGGCCATGTGGACGAGCATGTGCGATTTGTCAGCCAGGATACAGTTCTTACCGATATTGAGCAGTATAAACAGCTTCTTGAAAAGGAAGGGCTTAAAGCCAAACTTTTGCCGAAACCATCGGGACCCTATGAAACATATGTAAATTCGCTGATAATTGAGGGCAAAGCTGTGGTGCCTGTTTTCAACAGAGCCACGGACGCGCAGGCCTTGAAAGTTTATGAAGAGGCCGGCTTAAAGCCGCAGGGCGCTCCGTCTTCTTCTCTTTCAAACAAGGGGCAGGGGTCGGTGCACTGCATAACCATGACATATCCGCCCGTGCCTCTTAAAGAGCTGAGCAAGGCGCTTAATTTGAGGATTATTGACTGATTTTCTTTTCCCTTATCTTTCTGGCCACATAAGGGTGCACCATTTTTGATACATTGCCGCCGAAATGCGCTATATCGCGAACCACGCTTGATGAGAGGTAGGAATATCTTTGTCTAGGCATAAAAAACACTGTCTCTATATCCTTATACAAAGTTCTATTTGCTGCCGCCACCTGAAATTCATATTCAAGGTCTGAAATAGCCCTCAAACCCCTTATAACTACATTAACCTTCTTTTTCTTGAGATATTCAACAAGCAGGCCGTTGAAGCAGTCTATTTTTATATTTTTTCTGCCCTTCAGAACATTTTTAAGCATATCCACTCTTTCTTCAAGCGAAAACATCGGTTTTTTTGCGCTGTGGACAAAAACGCTTACGGTTATTTCGTCAAATATTTTAAGAGCCCTGTCTATGATGTCCATATGGCCCAAAGTTACCGGGTCAAAACTGCCGGGGTAAATGGCTATTTTTTTCATAAGCAAATTATATAAAATTATCTTCAGGGAGATTTTATGCCGGCAATATCTCTTATATTATTCATAGCCGTTTCATCAGCTTCGGCTTTGATTCCTTCCTGCGAAAATGGCAAATGCGGTTATGCGGATGAATCAGGCAAAAGGGTCATAAGTTTTTCATATGACGCCGCGAGGCCTTTCTCAAAAGATACGGCCGCGGTCAGAAAAAAAGGTCTGTGGGGCCTTATAGACAAAAAAGGAAAATTCACGGTAAAGCCTAAATTTATTGAGATAAAGGAATGTTTCCAGGATATATGCGCGGCAAGAGAGAAAAAGTTCTGGGGCTATATAGATTCACGCGGCAAGCCGCTCACTTTATTTGAATTTGAGGACGCTCTGGCGGCAAAAGAAGGCCTGGCGCCTGTCAAAACTAAAAAAGGCTGGGCAATTTTGAATTTGAAAAACGGCGGAATAAGGCATATCTTATGCGAAGAAATTATGCCTTTCTCTCAGGGCCTGGCCAGAATAAAAAAAGACGGAAAATACGGATATATAAACGCTGCGGGAGAAGAGGCGCTGCCGGCCATTTATGAAAAGGCCTTTGATTTTGACGGCGGCTTTGCCTCAGCCGCTCTTGATTCTGAGTGGGGCTTTATTTCGGCTGAAACTCTCGCCTTCAAGAAAAAAGATTTTGAATCTCTGGGGCCCTATTCTTCAGGCCTGGCGCCGGCATACGCTCAGATAGACGGGAAAATATCTTGCGGTTATGTGGACAGCGAAGGACGTCCGAAAATTAACTTTGATTATGCCATGTGCGCCCATTTCAGAGGCAATCTGGCGCCGGTTCTCAAGTCAATAAAAGGCAAATGGGGATTCATAGACAGAGAAGGCAAAGAGGTAAGCAGTTTCAAGTATGATTCCATATACGGCTTTTACGGCGGTTTGTATCTGGCCATAGAGGGAAACAAGTCTTTTTACATAGACGAAAAAGGCAAAGAATACCCTTATCTGGATGTCAAATAAAAATCCGCTTCCTTTGATCTTTCTCAAGAACTAACAAGCTTTACTGCGTAAAATGAATAAGGCCTGTCCAAACCGTTTTATATTGGCGACAGGCCTTGTCTTTAGTATAGCAGATGCTTTTATTTTGTCAAGACCCATTTTTGGAATTTTCCAAAGATCTTTTCCTCTCTTTGTCTTTTTTTCTCTTTCTTATTTTCTCGATTTCAGCCAGTCTTTCGCTGGTGCCCGGCGAAATTTTCATCTCTATCTTTTCAACAAGCTCTCTCAGCGCTATGAATCTGTTAAGGGCGCGGCTTCTTTCCCTCTGGCATTTGACATAAATATCCAAAGGCGCATAATGCATGAAAACGGCGTTTGAGGTTTTGTTTATTTTCTGGCCGCCTTTGCCTGAACCCCTGCAGAATTTTTCATCTATATCAGACCATTTTATATTTAAAAAATCCATTTTAACCCTGAGAGCAGCTATCTTTGCCGGGCTTATACCGCCGAAATCTGAATCATTTAAAACCTTCATATTTTAATCGCGCAGGAAGATTTAATTTCTCCCCTTATGCCTATAACCGTATGCTTCAAAGGCGGCCTGCGTTTTGACCTTGAAAGGGCTTCTTTTACGAGAAACAAAAGCCCGCTGCAGCAAGGCACTTCCATTGTAACAACTTCTATGCTTTTGACCTCGGCTTCATTTATAATGGCGGATATTTTGTCCATATAAATGTCCAATTCCCTGTCCAGCTTGGGGCAGCCGATAAAAACCGCCTTTCCCCTTATGAAATCCTGATGAAAATTGCCGTAAGAAAAGGCGCAGCAGTCGGCGGCTATAAGCAAATCCGCCTTCTTAAAATAAGGCGCCTGAGGAGAAATTAAATGACCCTGCACAGGCCATTGAGAAAGGCAGGACGGGGAATAGCCGGCAGACGCTCTTTCTTCAGATTTAAATGAAAAGGCGGCCGCGCCTGGACAGCCGCAGCCCTGCTCACTTTTCTTCTTATCTTCAGGCAAATCCATCTTTTTTTCTTTCAGATATTTTACGGCCTGCTTGTAATATTTTTCCTGTCCGTGATCCTTAAGATGTTTAAGATGCGCCTTTACCGTATTGGGGCCCTGTTTTATTATATTTTTCAAAGTTTTTATTTCATCATACGGTTCCGCTTCCCTTTCCTCTGTAATGATAGCCCCTCTGGGACAATCGCCTATACAGGCGCCTAGCCCGTCGCAAAGATTTTCGCTTATAAGCCTGGCCTTGCCGTCTATTATCTGAAGAGCGCCCTCGGGACATCCTCTGGCGCAAAGACCGCAGCCGTCGCATCTCTCCTGAATTATCCTTATTATTTTCCTTTTGGCCATATCAGTCCCACATATCCTTTATATAAGTTCTCTTTAGTCTTTGATATGTTTCCTGCTCTATAGCCCTTATCTTTCCCTTCAGGGCGCAAGAGCGGAAATTTGAGCAAATTCTGTTTTTGAATGGACATCCTCCCAAAGGCGTCATTTCATCAAAGATCTCATTAATATCGGCCAGAGTTATGGAATTAAAAGGTTTTTTAAATTCAAATCCGCCATTTTTTCCCTTTTTGGAAATTAAAATCCCGCTTAAAGCAAGCATTCTGAAAATCTTCCTCAAGAAAGGTCTCGGCGCCTTTATCTGCGAATAAATCTGCGATACTGCCGCCTTCCCGCCTTTTTCGTGTATAAAGTAAAGCGCTCTTAGAGCATAATCGGTTTCTTTTTTTATTATCCTCATTCTTAAATGATATCAAAAAAGTATCATTATTTCAAGAAGGAAAAAATCTGCGGCGGATTTTTGCTGAAAACTTTGCCTGAACAGATTAAAAGGTGTCCAGCTTATCAAATTCGGAAGTTTTTTTAACCTGCAGAAGCTCCGGCTTTTCCCTCAGATAGGCGAAAGGACCCTTGGGCCAGCCGAAAGCCGCCTTTATGGTTTTTTCTATGTCGTATTCGCCCACCATGATTTCTGAAGCCAGTATTTTACATTCCTCTATAACAGGCTTGAGTATTTCCGAGAAAATTTCCTCTTTGGAAACGGTTCTAAGCCCGAGATATTTAACTATATTGGGCAATATGGGATTTTCTCCGGCTATTTCCCCGTCCTCGTAGATATATATGCCTATAGTGGCTTTTCTGCCCAGCTGACCGTACTGAACCAGTCTTTGCTCCAGTTCTGAAGGTTTTAACCTTTCCGGCTTGCCCAGCGCCTCCCAGATCTTGAGGCAAAAATTATAATCATGGTCCAGCCCTATATAATCAAGATATTCAAAAGGGCCGTACTTGGCGCCGGACACTTCCTTAAAAGCGGCGTCTATTTCAAAAGGAAAGCCCTTGCCGGCGTATAGGGCCTTAAAAGCCGCCAAGGCGTAAACTCTGGCTATTCTTTCGGCTATCTGACCGGGATTATCAGAGACTATAACCGAAGACTTGCCCAGTCTGACAAGCATTTTATCAACCGCCTCTATAATCTTGTCGCCTGTTTTCTCGGTTTTTATCACCTCAGCCAGATTATTGCTTCTCACCGGCTTAAGCCAGTTTACTGCAACGGTATTTTCGGATTTGAGACAGACAATATTTTCAAGCGTCTCTTTCAGGCCTGCCGAGTTGGCAAAAACAGCCGTTATGCACTCAGGCGTCAATTCTTTGGATATTTTATTGAAAAGAAGCGTCCTTTCCTCTATGGTCTTTGCTACCGTTTCAATGACAATATCCGCGCCGTTAAATTTTGCGTATTCCTGAATCGGCTCTATATTGGCCAAAAGCTCTTCCTTTCCCGCTTTTTTCAGCGACCATTTTATTTTGGCCATGGCAAGATTAAGGCTGTCTCTGAAATTGTCATATATTCTGACCTGAAAACCGCTTGAAACAAAAAGCTCGGCCAGAGAAGTGCCGGTTGAAGAAGCGCCTATTATGCCGACCGCCTCAATATTCATAAACCCTCCGCAAAAATTCAGTTAACCTCGTCTATGGAATAAATGCCGTTTTTGGTGACTATGATTCTTACTCTCTCATAAGAATATGTTTTGCTTTCGCCGCTGTTATATCTGACCACAAGATTTATGTGGTAAAACCTTGAACATTTTTCTTCAACGACAGTCCTTGTTTTTTCGTCAAAATAATCGTAAATCACCGTTTCATCGTCGGCATGCTTTATAAAATCGGCCACTGAAAACCTGAGTATATCTATAAGGTCTTTTCTTCTTTTGTGATACTTCTCTATCTTTTCAAAATCCAGAAAAATCTCTCTTTTGTATCTGAACACGCGCTCCGTCTTGGCCTCTTCTTCTATGGCTTTTTTATTATCCGATTTTCTTATTCTTGCCACATCCTCGGCCAGCATATTGCCGGGCACATAGGAAAAAGTTTCCTTTATGTAGCCTATCTTTGAGTTATGCGCCGGCTCCATGACATTTGTTTTCCTGTCATAAAGCCAGGCGGTCATTTTTTTGGAGAATATTATTTTAAGCCAGTCCTTTATCCTGTCTTTGAATATATAGCTCACCACTATGATTATCACAAAGGCCGCGCTGTTTATGGCGTATCGGCTTTGGGCATAAATTGTGACAATTATGGCAAAAAGCATGGCAAGGCCCGCAGCTATGGCCGGGCCTGTATGAGTCAGAATATTGAAATCGCTCAGCTGCGGGGTAAGATAAAGGGCGCTTGAGATAAATTTTTTAAGCAGCCCCCGCCAGTAAAGAAAATGCCTGTTGGTTTCGCCGTTTTTCAAAAGGGAAGAATAACCCATGGCGCGCCTGTAATTTCTCTGATTGATTATAAAATCCCCTATCTCTTTTACAAGCCCGGCGTCCGAAAGGCATTTATTTTCCTGCGAGCATTTAAGCAGGTCCGTAAGATATTCTCCTATGGTTAAACTGACATATTCGTCCAGGGCAAAAAATGTGTCCCTTATCTTCTGGGAATAAGGCGCCGAGATTATCTTTTCCTTAAGCGAAGACAGACCCTCAACGGCAAGGCTGATTTCACGAAGCAAAACCCTCGCTCTGTCATCTTGAATTCTTTCGCTTTGCGATTTGCCGATATACGCCACGGCGTCTCTTATATTCGCCCTGATTATGGAGCCCATCAGCTTCATTTCATCCACGGCTGTTTCTTCTGAAAAACCGCTGTCCGCGCCTGAAGAAATTTCATCCAGGGCTTTCACTGCTTTATTGAAAGGCGAAAGCTCGTTTGTAGGGCTGAATATTTTCTCTATGGAAATATCTGGAGTTTTAAATCTTATATAATGCTGCACAGCTGAATAGAACTGTTCCTTGGAGTAATTTTCCGGCGAAATATTCAAAGACTGCGGAAGAAAAAAATAATACTCTATGTTATAAAGAGCTTTTCTTTCCTTTTGAAACTCCAAGTCAAGCTTGACTTCTATTCTGTGCCTGTCATGGGCTGAAAATTTGGAGTCCAATACTTCTTCTTTATCAAGCATAATTTTACCCGCGCAATATCCATTATACCAAAGAAAAAGCCCTCCCGCGGAGAGAGGGCCATTCCGGTTTTACATGGACAGATAGCCGGCGATTCTGTATATGAGCTTGGCAGCATTGAATTCGGTCACAGGCGAGAACTTGAAAGGGGCGACCTCCACCACATCACAGCCGACAACCTTTTTATTTTCGCAAACTGACCTGAAAAGCTTCATTGCCTCGTACCAGCCGAATCCTCCGGGCTGAGGAGTGCCGGTGGCCGGCATCACGGAAGGGTCAAAACCGTCAACATCTATTGTCAGATATACCGTGTCTGTCAGTTCTTTGAGAACGTTTTTCACAAGCTTGTCAATGTTGAGATTTTCATGCATCAAAAAAGTCCTTACATTGCCGGAATTGACGAATTTTCTCTCCTCCGCGCCTATGCTTCTTATACCGACCTGCACTACTTTATTTGTTCTTGAAGCCGGATAAAGGGCGCTGGCATGACTGTGGACAGACCCGTGGTAGGAGGGCCTTAAGTCGGCATGAGCGTCAAAATGCAAAATGGAAAGATTTTTATGCCTTTTGATAAACGGAGGCAGAAGCGCCTGAGTGATGCTGTGCTCGCCGCCTATAAAGAAAGGAAAGGCCTTGCAGGAAGACAACAACTCATCCACGGCCTTTTCCATTTTCGGAAAAAATTCTTTTTCGCTTTTTACGAATTTCACCGGCTCGCAGGTGAAAAATCCTTTTTTCCAGATCTCAAAACCGGCTTCCTCGTCATAAAGCTCAAGCTGAACCGAAGATTCTATGACGGCGTCAGGCCCTCTGCCGGCGCCGCCGCCGTAAGAAACCGTCATTTCATACGGCACGGGAACAATGACAAACGCCGCTTTTTCAAGCGGCGCGTATTCGTCATAAATAAACTGCTTTTTATAGGGCTTGAAAGGCATAAACGTTCAGAACACAAACACGGCAGCTGCAACTACGGTGGTCCAAACGTCTTTCATTCCTATGGCGGATTGCGTAATATTGGCGGTCTTAACTATCTTGCCGCTCATCTTCCATATTTCTTCTTTCTGGTCCCATGTGGTTTCCCCGCCGAACTCTATACCCTGTATAGTGGAAAGCATAAGAGCGGCAAGGTCTTCGGCATATTCGCCTGTCTGCTCGTCAGTTTCGCCGTATGTATGATGCTCGGAGATATAGCCGTAATGGTTCTTGTCTTTCGGCAATGCCATGCCGACAGAGGCGGCTATCAGCCTGTGATTTTCATTGACGGCGTTTCTGCTCATAACACAATGCAAAATCTGGCCGGACTTGAGCTTTTCAAGGCCCTTCTGTCTTGAGATTATTTTGCAGTTGGGAGGAAATATGCTGGAGACATGCACAAGATTGAACCTGGCAATTTGCGCATCTCTGAGGGCTTCTTCAAAGCTGGCAAGTTTCTCTTTATGCCTGCCTATGCCCTTGGTAAGAAATATCTCTTTGGCAACAAGTGTTGACATAATGTAATACTATTATATAAAAATTGAGCAAAACATCAAGATGAATATTTTTTTGCTTTACGGCCGTTTTTTTTGCTAAAATTTAAGCATAGCCAATCGGGCCCGTAGCTCAGTCGGTTAGAGCAATCCGCTCATAACGGATGGGTCGTAGGTTCAAGTCCTACCGGGCCCATAAATCAAAGACCCTTACGGGTCTTTTTTATTTTGCGTTAAAATCAACGAACCAGACAATATCAGCCAGCGGAGAAGAAGATTTAAGATACTCCTCTTTCTTTGACGAATCTTCCGTGTAAAAAGACAGATGTTTAAGCTTTTTCACGCGGCGCTTCAATGACCATGGAATGCCGGCATTGTACATTATATGCCCGTTGCCGGCCACTATCAGCGCTCCCCAGCCCTTATTTTCCCTGAGAAATTTCGCCATATTCTCCGCCATTGACTCATTCCAGACAGCCATAGACAACCGGTAATTCTCAAATGTCATTATTTTATTCATCGGATTATCGCCGTGGCCGCCGAAAGTTTCTCTTAAGTAGGCGGAATAGGTTTTATCCTTGTTCACTTTTATCTTTTTCGGCAGAAATTTTTTATCCTCTTCATCAAGCGCCTTAAGCCCGCCGCGCGCCGTTTTGGAAACTATTTTCCTGGGCACATTCAAGGCGACGGCTTTGAGCTTCTTTTCTCTTATATAGTCGAAAATGGGTTTATAAAGCCCGTAATCAAAGCCCCATTCCTTTTTCCAGTTTATTTTCTCAAGGAAAGCCTGCTCATCTATGGCTCCGGAAGCGAATTCATCAAGCGCGGGCTGAAGCGAGGAATTCAGCATTTCAAATCCTACGGCGACCCTTCCGTTTTTGGCTTCATCCAGCTTTTTCAGGGCATAAAGCTGCGCAGTATGGCAGGCCGCCTTATCGTGAGTTTCTCCGACATAAACGACATCGGCGCCGGCTATGGCCGTATCGGCATCTTTATCCGCAATAAACTTTTTCTCCAAAACGGAATAGAATATTGAGCCTTCCTGGGAAAATAAAAAGGCCGGAGCGGTCAATATAAAAAACAGAAAGTATATTATGGTTTTCTTCATAAGAAAATTATACAAACAAAAATCTGCGCGCCGCTATTTTCCCCGGTAAAATTTGGTAAATTATATCTATGCGCATTCTGTTCCTTAACTTCTATGAAGGGCCTGAAAATTTTCATTTTGAACAGGCCTTAATAAGGACAGTAAACGCCCTGAAAGGATTTTCCATAGACATAATACACAATTTCAGGGAAGATCTTTCCCCTCTGGCGACAGCGCAAAACCTTAAGGGATTTAGAAAAAGCTTCAAAGATATCAAAGCGTCCTCTCTTGGAAACTATGACCTCGTTTTCAGTCTGGATTTCCCGTGGAAAAAGGATAAAAGCTGCGCTTTATGGCTGGAAGCTCTCAAAAAAGGAAAGAAAAAGATATTTGTGTCCAATCATCTGCTGCCTATGGACGAGCATGCCCCGTTCTTTGTCTGGCTTAAAGAAAAAAATATTTTCTCCGTTTTTGACCTGGCTTATTTTTACGCCTTTGACCATCCATCAAATTTCCCAGCCCTTAAGAAAAACGCGGTAAGATACAGGACATATTACATAGACAGCGTATATTACTGCCCTCAATACAAAGATTTTAACCCCTCAAGAATTGCGGTCTTTTCCGCCGGCAGCAAAGAGCGCGCTTTCCAAACTTTTAACGCCTGCCTCAGGGAAAACCCTCAAATAGAGATAAGGATGATATCCAACTCCGATTTCAAGCCTGCTAAAAAATATCAGAACAGATTTTCGCTTTTCAAGCTCAATGAAAATATTTTCCGGCTTAAATCCGAACTGGCAAAAAGCGATATAGTGCTTATACCCATAAACGACAGAAGCAAAAATCAAACTGCCGGCATGGCTATAGCTTTTATGGGAATGAGCATGGGAAAGCCGGTCATAGCCAAAAGCAGAATGTGGATGCGCGATTATATAGAGCACGGCAGAAACGGATTTTTGTATCTGGCCGCCTCAAAAATACCTCTAGCGGTAAAAAATGCCGTTAAGGCCCGAAAAAAATGGCGGCAAATAGGCAAAAATGCCAGAGCGACCATACTGAAAAAAGCCTCTCTTGATAAGTTCGCGCTTAAACTGATAAAAGAAGCCTTAAGGAAATGAAAATACTTCTGGTCATCCCGCCCGCTCCATATATGACATCCGACAGGGCTTTCCCGCCTCTGGGCATACTCTATGTAAGCGCCTGGCTCAAAAAAAAAGGACGCGCAGTTGAAATCGCCGATTTGACAGGCGAAAAAAAATGGAAGGAGATTTTCAGCCAGAAGCTAAAATCGCAAAAACCTGAATTTATAGGCTTTACGGCAACCACCCCCGATATGCCGATAGTTCTTTCTCTGCTTAAAACGGCAAGAAAGATTTTGCCGAAATCAAAAACTGTCATAGGCGGCCCTCACGCCATAATAGCCCCTGAAAGTCTGTCTATGTTTGACGCCGTCGCGGCGGGTGAGGGCTTTTCTGCGGCTGAGCAGGCTTTTAAGCCCGGACCCGGCGGAATAATAAGAAAACCGATGCTTAAAGATTTGGACAAAATGCCTTTGCCTGACAGAGAGGCCGTTGATCTGAAAAAATATAATTACCTTCTTGAAGGCAAAAAAGCCGCGAATATAATAAGCCATATGGGATGTCCATTCTCCTGCGTCTTTTGCTGCGGCAGAAAAAGCGAATATTACCGCCGCGTAAGATTCAGGAGCGCAAAAAACGTGGTTTCGGAAATGGACCTTCTGAATAAAAAATACGGCTATGAGGCCTTCGTTTTTTATGACGATGAATTCAACCTCTCAAGGCCTTATGCCTTAAAACTCTGCTCTCTCTTGAAAAAAAGAAATTATGTATGGCGCGCGCCTGTAAGAGCGGACCTTTTGGATGAAAAACTTGCCTTTGAAATGAAGAAAGCCGGCTGCGTTGAGGTTACCGTCGGCGTTGAATCGGGCAGCGAAAAAGTGCTGAAGCTTTGCGGCAAAAAAACCACGCCCGGAATAAATTCAAGGGCCAGAAAAATATGCGCCGAAGCCGGAATAAAATTCAAGGCCTTTACCATCGTAGGACTGCCTTTTTCAGGGCCGCAGGATGAAAAGCTTACCGAAAAGTGGCTTATTGAGAATATGCCCGACTCAGTGGATATAAACATAAACACCCCTTACCCGTCTTCCCTTGAATATGAGGAAAAGGAAAAATACGGGCTTAAGTTTCAGAATGACTTTTTCAAAAAACCCGTCTCCTATAAGTACGACCTCAAAAAGTACAGGGCTTTTTGCCACAATTCAATTCTAAGTCCTTCGCAGATGCTTGAAATAAGGGCGGATATGCTTAAGAACTTTTCCAAAGCTTTCCGAAAAAGAAGCGGCAAATGATATAATTTATCTGTTATGTCTGGGGAAAAGATTCTTGTAATAGACGATGAAAAAAGCTTTCTTAACGCCGTGGCCAGAAATCTTGATGCGGAAGGCTTCAAATCAGTTTATACCGACAATCCGAATGAAGGGCTGATACTGGCCAGAGAGACAAAAGTAAACTTAGTTTTAACTGATGCGCATATTGAGCCCATCGACGGATTTACAATTTGCAAGACATTAAAGGAAAACAAAGACACTTCTGGAATACCCGTGATAATAATGTCCGGCAAGGATATAGAGGAAGACGATATACTCAAAGGGCTTGAAAAAGGCGCTGACGACTATGTAATAAAACCCTTTTCATTCAAGGTTCTTACAGCCAAAATAAAAGCCGTATTGAAGAGATATGAAAGCAATGAGCACAGAGACTCATCAATAAAGAAGATGGGCATAGTCTTTGACCCGGATTCAAGAACTGTAAAAACCGGGGATTCCATGATTAAACTTACCCGCAAGGAATTTGACCTTTTAAACCTTTTCCTGAATAATCCCGGCAAAGTTCTGAAACTCTCAAATATTCTTCAAACTGTATGGGGCTATGACCCGGCCCTCTATAATGACCCGCATACCGTTGAAGTGCATGTATATTCCCTCAGAAAAAAACTGCCTGAAAAAATATCCAAAAAGATAGTAAGCGTGCAGGGCGTCGGATACAAGCTTGATATTTGATTAAAATTTGAACGCTTTTTGACAGTTTTTTAATTTCCATCTCCTATAATATTTCCGGGAGGCGGAAAATGAAAACTTTAACAGCCCTGCTCTTTGTCTGCATATCAGCTGCGGTCAATGCGGCTGAGAATCCGGCCAAAGACCCCTATTCCAAAGCAGCCGCTCAGATAATATCCGCCTGTCTTGAAAACAATATAAGAAGCATAGCCCTGCTGCCTTTTGAAAACAAAAACTCAGCTCCCCAGGAGCAGGTGGACTACTCATTTGAAAAACTGCTTTCTGCGCTTCAGGCTCAGGACAGAGTCTTCGTTTTTGAGAATTCTCTGGGGCCGATTGAATCGCAAAAAAACAAAATAGAGGGCTATGTTCTGGTCAAGGCCTTCGGCAGCGAAGAAAAAATAAGGACCATAGTGAAAGTGATAAGGGCCTCTGACGGGCTTGTGGTTAAAAGCGGCGAAGGAGAGCTTCCGTCAAGGACCTTCACTAAAAAGGACAAATTCTCTCTGGCAGATGTGCATACGGATATACCGGACTACAGGGATGCGGTAAAGGATTTCAAAGAAAGAGATTGCGGCGAAATGTATGCAAAGATATATCCCAGACAGGAAGAGCTTCTTGAGGCAAAAGCCAAATTCTGGGCCGGCAAATTATCAGATCCCTCATTTTCTCTCTCATCGCTGAGAAGGAATCCCGGCAGCGAAATAAAAAGCCCCTTCCTTAAGCAGCAATTCTATTCGCTTTTGGGTGAATTCAAAAAAAGAGGCGAGATAAGTTTAAGCGAGAAGGAAAAAGAGCAGCTTAAGGAACTTTTCAAATCTGAAAAAACTTATATTGACGAGTGCGGGATATGAGGAAGCTATGAAGAAGATACTTATAGCCGACGATGACCCGCAGGTCAGAAGAGTTTTATCCAGAATATTCAGCTCACAGTGGGAAGTCATTGAGGCGGAAGACGGCGAAAAGGCCATGAGCGAAATAAGGCGCAAATATCCTGACCTTGTGATTTTAGATATAAATATGCCCAAAATCGGCGGCAAGGAAATCCTGGAAATGATCAGGAAAGATTTAAGGACCATGACAATTCCGGTGATAGTCATAACCGGCTATGACAGTATGCTTGGCAAGATCAGCGGCCTGGAAATGGGCGCCGACGATTACATCAATAAGCCTTTCAATATAAACGAAGTTCTATGGAAAGCCAATAACCTCATTCAAAGGCAATTGATGGCCATGGCCTCAAATCCGCTCACGGGGCTGCCGGGCACCCCGCTTATAGAAAAAGCTGCGCTTGAAAGAATCAGAGAAAATAAAACTTTCGCTTTTATGTACATAGATATTGACAATTTCAAGGCTTACAATGACTCCTACGGCTATATTGAAGGAGACAAGGCCATAAAGCAGACGGCGCGGATAATAAAAGACCTTTATGAAAAATATCAGCACGATTACTTCTTCGGCCATATAGGCGGCGACGATTTTGTGATCATCTGTTCGGTAAACGATTGCGAAAAAATAGCCGACGAAATAGCTTTTGAATTTGACAAACAGGTCAGAGAACTTTACCGCGATGAGGATTTGGAAAAAGGCTTCATAGAAAGCGCCGACAGAGAGGGCAATATAAAACGCTTCCCCCTTATGCGGCTTTCAATAGCGATAGTTACAAATGAAAAAAGGAATATCTCCCATTACGCAAAGATAATAGATATCGCATTTGAAATAAAAAAATTCCTCAAATCCTTCAAAGACAGAAAAGGCAGCTTATTTCTCAAAGACAGAAGAAAAGACTGAGAGTTTATCCTCTCGGATGATATTTCTTGTGTATTTCCTTAAGCCGGGAGCTGTCTAAATGCGTGTAAATCTGTGTCGTACTGAGACTTGAATGGCCCAGCATCTCGCCGATAGACCTCAAATCGGCGCCTCTTTCAAGCAGATGTGTCGCGAAACTGTGCCTTAAAAGATGCGGATGGATATTTTTTGACAGGCCGGCCGCGGCTGCCATTTTCTTTATATCCTTCCACAATTGAACCCGGCTTATTTTTTTCCCGGATTTATTGAGAAATAAATAACCCTCGGCTGAACCTGATGAGAATTTTAGATTTCTCGCCTGAGCATATTTGGTCAGCATTTCACAGGCCTTCTCATTTACGGGCACCAGTCTTTCCTTGGCGCCTTTGCCGAAAACCCTTATCCAGCCCTGGGCGAGATTTATGTCCTCGGTTTTTATGTTTATAAGCTCGGAAACCCTTATTCCGCTGGCATAAAGCAGTTCAAGAGCGGCAAGCGTTCTCAAAGATGAAATTTTATC
>JAJUJA010000024.1 GCA_029267355.1 Elusimicrobiota bacterium
GACTGGCAGAAAATGAGCGAAGAAAAAATGACTCGGGCATATATTTCCGCCTTAAAGCCGGGAGCGGTAATTCTTCTCCATGACGGCGGCAAGGACAAGGAAAAGACCATAAGAATAACAAAAGCCATTCTTGACGAAGCCGAGAAAAAGGGCCTCAAGCCTGTTTCTTTATACGAGCTTCTGAATATAAAATGAAACTCTCAGAGCTTGCCAAAGCCGCAGAGGCGGAAATTGAGTCGGCCTATCCGCTGTTGAAGGCCAATAAAAAAAGGGAAATAGTCCGGCTGGCTTTTGATATAGCCAGAATAAAAAAGGATTTTTCTTTTTCCTTTCTGCCCGAATTTTCCAATTACCATTCTTTGAAAGCCAGGCTGATAAAGATAAGATATCCGCTTTCCTTTAAAAAAGTTCCGCCGGACTCTTTTTATCTTACCGTCCCGGATTTAAGCGAAAAAGACGAGGCTGTGAAGGATGACAAGGATCTTTACCCTGAAAAAGTGTTCTATGAGAGCGCGGCAAGAGGCAGCGCCCTGCTTGAAAGGCTTAAAAAGAAATTGCCTTTATGCGAGTTCAGGGAGATAGACGGCCTCAAAAAAAACCGGGACATAGTCTCCGCTACTTCTTACTCATTGCGCAAGAAAAACTGGGTTGTGATGCGGCAAAAATCCGGATTTGCCGGCGAATGCCCCTGTACAAGGGGCTGCATAAGCTGCGGATATTTTAATATGAATCTCGGTTTCGGCTGCCCGTATGAGTGCTCATATTGCTACCTTCAGGGTTATCAGAACATAAATGCCATTCTGCTGCCTTATAATATAGAGGATTTCTTTGAAGAGTTTGACAGGAAATTTTCAAGTATAAAAAGAAAAATAAGAATAGGCACCGGCGAATTTAGCGATTCTCTGGCGCTGGACGATTTCACCGGCTATTCATCTGATTTGATTGAGTTTTTCTCAAAAAAAGAAAATGTTATCTTTGAATTTAAAACAAAAAGCGCAAATATAGACCGCATAATAGACTTTGCCCAGCCTGAAAATACAGTCGTTTCTTTTTCTCTTTCTCCTCTGGAAATTTCCAGACAGGAAGAGTTTTTATGCGCTTCTCTTGAGGAGAGAATATCCGCTATGAAGAAACTTACCGGCAGCGGGCTGAAAACAGCTTTTCATCTGGACCCGATAGTTTTTTCCAAAGATTTTAAGTCTCTTTACTCCGGTCTTATTGAGAGCGTCTTTTCATCTGTAAAACCGCAAGCTCTGGCATGGGTAAGCCTGGGCAGTTTCAGGTTTGCTAGAGAAACCTTCAAAACTATGGAAAAAAGATTTCCCGATTCAAAGCTTCTTGACGGCGAGCTTTTTCTGGATTTTGACGGCAAACTGAGATATCCTTTTTTTATAAGAGAACAGATGTATTCGTTCATAATAGGCGAACTTGAGAAAAGAGGGCTGAAAAAAGAAAAAATTTATCTCTGTATGGAAAGCCCGTCCATGTGGAAAAAACTTTTATTGCGGCCCTGCTTTGACTGGTAAAAAATCTTGAAAAATTTTATATACTAAACTTTGACGCAAAGTTTCTTTTTAGGAGAAAATATGAATATAGTTTTAAGCAGCTGCGCCGTAATAATAACGGTTGTTTTTGTGTTTTTGTCTCTGGAAGCTATAGATACCCTGAAGCAGATAAAAAAAACTGCGGCCGAAGCCGAGAAACTGGCCGTTAACGCCAATGAACGCCTGACAGATATAGAGCCTGCCTTCAAAACGGTAAATTCGGTCACAAATACAGTGGTTTCAGGCTGGGGAAAGCTTATAACTTTCATTTCTTCATTTCTCAGGAAATAACGATGTTTTTTGATAAAATTTACGATGAAGAGGTTATAAAGAAGATAGAATTTCTTAAAAACCTCAAAATATTTGAGGGTGTCAAGAAAAAACACCTTATTTACATACTTGAAAATCTTCAGGAAAGAAAGTATATAAAAGGCGAAACTATTTTCGCTGAAAATGACATAGGCCGCGCCTTTTTCATAGTTTTTTCAGGTAAAGTTGCTCTTTACAGAAAAGACAAGTTTGAGGATAAAAATGTCCTTATCTCTGAAGTCGGTCCCGGGGAGTTTTTCGGCGAGATGGCTTTGCTTGAGGAAATGCCCAGGACGGCCACGGCTATTGCCGCGGAAGAAACTGCTGTTTTCATGCTTTTTAAGACCAAGCTTGAACACCTTTTATTTTCAAGGCCGCAGATAGGCGTTCATGTAATCTATCATCTTTCAAGAGTGCTTTCAGCGAGGCTTAGATCCTATATGACAGGGGATCAAAAAAATGCCTGATTGTTCAGTCCAGAAAAAATATACGCAGTATATCTTCCCCGCTTTGCTTCTGCTGTTTTTTCTTCTTTTAGTGATTTATGCAAAAGCGGCGGTATTCCCATTGATTCTCAGTTCCACTTTGGCTTATATACTCAATCCTGTTGTAAATTACTTTGAGGTAAGAGGGATAAAAAGGATATATGTGGTAACGGGGCTTTACATAGTGGCAGGCATATTTTTCGCTTTGCTTATATTCCTTATTTCCAATTTTATGTCTTTTGACGTTGAGACTTTCAAGACCGACTGGCCTCAATACTTTGTAAAGATAGAGAAGATCATAGGCGATTTCAACTCAAAACTGATAAAACTGGTTCCGGCCCTGTCAAGTTTTAATCTCTCTGAGAGAGTCATTTCTTATCTGTTGAAAATCCCTGACTACGCTGTTAAATTTTTGCCTTCTCTTATACTTGTATTCATAGTTCCATTCATAACCTTTTTCATACTTCTAAGCGGATCTTCAATATTTGACTATGTCCTTGACCACATCCCTTCAAAATATGTGGAGCTGCTTTTGCATATAACCACCAGAATAGACGAGTCTCTCGGCAATTATCTGAGAGGAATCATAACCGAGGCTTTCATAATATTCTTGATAGCCTTTTTCGGCCTTTTTTTAATGCAGATAAACTACTTCTCTTTCATTGCCATAGTAATAGGCTTATCAAGTCTTGTCCCTTATATGGGCGCCATAGTGGGTGCTTCCCTGGCTTCGCTTGTCGCTTATTTTCAATATCAAAGCATTTTCATGGTTCTTAAAGTGCTTATCTTCTTTGCAGCCATAAGATTTTTTGACGACTGGTTTTTGCAGCCTTATATAATGAGAAGGGCTGTAAATCTCAATCCTGCTGTTATAATATTCGCTCTTATGGCTGGCGCTGAAATTTACGGTTTTTGGGGAGTTGTGTTTGCCATACCGGTAACCTGCGTGATAAAGGAAGTGCTGCAAATCTCGCTTGAATTGCAGGAATCGGAATTTTCATGGAAACCCAAACCTGAACCTGCCAGAATCAGCATCCCATACACTTGATAAAGAAATACAAAAAAATGTTAAAATATACTTCGCCTTTGTGTCTGTTATTTCGGGCAAGTGGCGGAACTGGTAGACGCGCAGGTCTCAAAAACCTGTGTCCTCACGGTCATGAGGGTTCGAGTCCCTCCTTGCCCATGTGTTCTTTTATTTTTGCTTAAATGAGGGGGCGAGAACCCTCATATGTTCGCGCTCGACTGGGCTCTGATTTTGCCGCGGGAGAGCTCGCCTGTCTGTATAGGCGAGTGTCCCTCCTTGCCCATGCGTTCTTTTAAGGTTTAGCCTGCCCGCCAACGCATTAGTGGCGGGGCCCATGCGTTCTTTTAAGGTTTAGCTTGCCTGCCAAAGTAGTAGTGGCGGGGCATAAGCGTCGTAGCGGCGGTGTGAAATTTCACGGGGGATTTGCTATGGAAGGAAAACATAAAGTTCTGGTGGTTGACGATAATCCTACTTTTCTTCAATTGGCTGAAATGTCCCTGTCTGACACCTTTGAAGTTGTGACTGCCTGCGACGGCGAAGACGGTATGCAAAAGGCAAAGTCTATAAAGCCCTCTGCCATACTTATGGATGTTATGATGCCCAATGTCTCAGGGCTTGAAATGCTGAGAATGCTTCTGGCTGATGAAGATACCAAAAATATACCGGTCATAGTTTTTACAGCCAGCCATTTTGACCCTTCCACTGAAATGGTTTTCAAACTTGAAAGCAATGTAAAGGGATTTTTGAGAAAGCCCTGCCCGATAGACACTCTTAAACAGCAGATAACAAACGCTATTCAAAGCAGGCAGCCCTGATTTTAATTTTTCAATCTTTGAGTATTTTAAGCCAGATTTCCCTGTTTCTTGGTCCGTCAAACTCGCAAAGATATATGCCCTGCCATGTGCCGAGCGCAATTTTTCCGTTTTCAATAAAAAGGTTCAGCGAGATTCCTGTCATAACGGTCTTTATATGAGCCGTTGAATTTCCTTCCATATGCCTGTAAGGCAATTGTTCCTTGACTATGTCCTTGTATGACATAAGTATATCGCTTTTAACCGTTCTGTCTGCATTTTCATTTACTGCCAGAGCGCAGGTGGTATGCGGGCAATGCAAAAAAACAATACCATCTGAAATATCCGCTTCTGAAACTGCGTTTTCAATATCTCCGGTAATGTCTTTTATTTCTTCCCTGGCGGAAGTCCTTACAGAAATCTTAATCATACAAGTCTCCGTTTTTTCTCCGAGTAAGGCGTTCAAATTGCTATAATTTATATTATATTATTGTTCGGAGATTTTATGGATACCCAAAACAAAGATTACTCAAAGACTGTTTTCCTTCCTAAAACTTCATTTTCAATGAAAGCGGAACTTTCAAAAAAAGAGCCCGGTATGCTTGAAGAATGGGAGAAAGAAAAGATTTATTTCAAGATGATAGAGAAAAGAAAGGACGCGCCCTCTTTTGTCCTTCATGACGGACCGCCTTATGCCAATGGCCCGATACATATAGGCACCGCTTTGAACAAAATCCTAAAGGATATAGCCGTAAAATCTCATGCCATAATGGGCTATAAAACGCCCTATGTCCCCGGCTGGGACTGCCACGGCCTTCCGATAGAGCAGGCTCTGCTTAAAGAAATGAAGATGGGTAAAAGGCATATAGACGATGTGGTTGAGTTCAGAAAAAAGGCCAGAGATTTCGCCAATAAATTTCTGGATATACAAAGAGCCGGTTTTAAGCGCCTCGGCGTTTTCGGCGACTGGAATAATCCCTACATAACAATGTCAAAAGAATATGAAGGCACTGTCATAAAGGCCTTCAGAGAGCTTCTTGAAAAAGGGCATATACACAGGGACAAAAAAACCATTTACTGGTGCGTTTCCTGCGAAACAGCTCTGGCTGACGCCGAGGTTGAATATAAGGATAAAACATCACCGTCAATTTATGTGGCTTTCAAGCTTCTAAAACTCCCGGCCGGCATGGATAATTCTATTCTCGGCAAGACATACCTTGTAATCTGGACAACGACCCCGTGGACCTTGCCTTCAAATATGGCCGCTGCCGTAAGCGCTCAGGAAAATTATGTCCTGCTTGAAAGCGAAGGAAGATTTTTCATAGCAGCCGAAAAACTAGCACAGTCTTTTGCCGATGAAACTGGGATGAATATTTCAAAAAAGGCCGTCGTGAACGGCTCGGCTCTTGTAGGACTTGAATATGAGCATTGCCTCTCGGCCCATTTGCCTGAAAGAAGGCGCTTTCCGAGGAAAATAATAGCAACTGATTTTGTCGATATGTCAACCGGCACAGGCGCCGTGCATATAGCGCCCGGCCACGGCGAAGAGGACTTCCATGCCGGAAAAAAATTCGGCATTGACATATTTTGTCCTGTAAAGGAAGACGGCTCTTTTAATTCCGATGCCGGGATCTTTGAGGGAATGAAGGTTTTTGAGTCAAATGAAAAAGTTGTGGAAACTCTCGCCGCCGACGGCCTGCTTCTGGCGAGAAAAAAGATAGATCACAGCTACCCGCATTGCTGGCGCTGCAAACAGCCGGTTATTTTCAGGGCCACTGAACAGTGGTTTTTAAAAGTTGACCTTAACGGCTTAAGGGACAAACTTATGGAAAGCGCCGATACGGTAAAATGGCTGCCTTCAGCCGGACGTGAGAGAATGCTCGGCATGCTCAAGACCAGGCCTGACTGGTGCCTTTCAAGGCAAAGGTACTGGGGCACGCCCATCATAGCGTATTACTGCAAAGATTGCGGCAAGGTGCAGAATGACATCAATTTTATGAAAGCGGTTGAAGAGAGAATTTTCAGGGAAGGCAGCGATTTCTGGTTCAGCGAACCGCTTGAAAAACTTCTTCCGCAGGGCGCAGTTTGCTCCTGCGGCTCAAAAAATTTTGCCAAGGAAAAGGATATAATGGATGTCTGGCTTGATTCAGGCGTCTCGTGGTATGCAGTTCTTGAGGGCGGCATGCTCGGAGAGGGAAAATTCTTCCCGGCCGATGTGTACCTTGAAGGTTCGGACCAGCACAGAGGCTGGTTTCAGACCTCATTGATACCATCAGTCGCTTTAAAAGGTCAGCCGCCTTTCAAAACGGTAATTACCCATGGCATGGTTCTTGACGGCAACGGCAAAGCTATGCACAAGTCTGCCGGAAACAGCATAGATCCAAAAGAGGTCACGGACAAGTACGGAGCTGAGGTTCTGCGTCTCTGGGTGGCTTTAAGCGATTATTCCGAAGACGTCAGATTGTCCGATAAAATACTCGGCGGCGCTATAGACACATACAGAAAAATAAGAAATACTCTAAGGTATTTGCTTGGAAATCTTGCCGATTTCAATCCGCAGATTCACGCTTTGCCTTTTGAAAAACTTCAGGAGACGGACCGTTATATGCTTTCAAGGCTGGCTGTCACTGCTGAAGAAACTAAAAAGCATTATTCCAGCTTTCAATTCAGGCAGGCGGTAAGGACTATCGCCGATTTCTGTATAGTGGACCTTTCTGCTTTCTATCTTGATTCTCTCAAAGATAAGCTCTATACTTACGCTTCAAATGATTTGCAGAGGCGCTCGGCTCAAACCGTACTCTGGGAGCTTTTCAAGGCTATAACATCAATGCTTTCTCCGATACTTTCATTTACGGCGGAGGAGGCGTGGAAGACGGCTAAAAAAGAGATAGACCCGTCCATCTCTGAAAGCGTTTTCCTTTATGATTATCCCTGTTTTGACGCCAAATACTTTGACAAGACGCTTGAAGAAAAATGGAAACAGATACTTTCCGTCAGAGAGCGTATAACAAAGGCCATAGAGGAAAAAAGGCAGGCCGGCGAAATCGGCTCTTCTCTTGAGGCCGAAATAGAGCTTTTGTCGGCTGATGAAAAGATGCTGTCTGCGCTTGAAGGCGCGCAGGAGCTCTGGGCTCAGGTAGCTATAGTTTCAGAGGCGATTGTAAGGGAAGATAAAAATGCCGGCGAGCTCAAAGTCATAGTAAAGAAGGCCTCCGGCTCAAAATGTCCCCGCTGCTGGCAATGGAGAAAGGATATAGGCGCCGATAAAACTCATTCAGCTGTTTGCTCAAAATGCGCCAAAGCTTTGCATGAACAGGGAAATTAAAACCGGCATTCTTAATTCAGGTTTGGCCCTTGCGGTTTTCGCGGCGGACAGGTTAAGCAAGGCCCTGATAATTGAGCATCTGTATTTCTCAAGCAGGAGGGTTTTGCCTTTCTTCTCGCTGAATTATGTTGAAAATACCGGCATCGCCTTCGGCATGCTGAGAGATAAAAATCTTTTCTTTGTCTTCTCCAATACCTTTTTTTTGATTTTGCTTCTGCTCTTCAGGCGGAAGTTTTCTCAGCCGCTTGAGTCCGCCGGTTTGCATCTTGTAATAGGCGGCGCACTTGGAAATATATACGACAGGCTTGCCTACGGTTTTGTGGTTGATTTTTTTGATTTTTCTTTTTTCCCGGCTGTTTTTAATGTGGCAGACGCCGCAATAACAGCCGGCGCCTGCCTTATAGGCTGGCAAATATTTTTTGGAAAGAAGGGGGATAAATGAAAAAAGTTTATCTGTTTCTGGCTCTTGCTTTGACGATGTCCTGCGCCAAAACTCCGGAGAAGCTGTATGAAAGGGGAAATAAACTTTTCTCTTCAGGCAATTATTATTCCGCTATTGAAAGCTATACCAAAGCCATAATGCTTAAAAATAAATTTCCTCAGGCCATAACAGCCAGAGGCATGGCTTATGAAATGCTCGGCCAGAAAAAGAAGGCGGCTGATGAATACGAAAAATCAATTTATGTGGATAAAACTTATCTGCCTCCGTATAATAATCTTGCGGCCATATATATAGAGGGCGGGAATTATAAAGACGCTGCCTATTATCTTGAAGAAGCCCTTAAAATAAAGCCTGATTATAACTATGCGCTTTATTCAATGGGTCTTATAAAATTCATCAGCAAGGATTATAAGGCGGCCGCCTATTATTTTGAGAAATCGCTGGCTTCCTCTCCCACGGACGCGGCCGCTTATTATCTTGCTTTGACTTATGAAAAACTCGGAGACTATGTAAAGGCCTGCGATTATCTGATAGACCTGTTCAATAAGAATCCTCAAAACCATGAGCTGGCCTATGAAATAGGCAGGATAAAATATCTTGCCGGGGATTATTCAGCTGTTGAATATCTTACAGCAGCGATACAAAAAGCCCAAAAACCTCAATATTACTACTACAGAGCAAAAGTTAATTTCGTTATTGAGGATTATGCAGGAGCATCTGAAGATATACTTAAAGCCATAGAGCTTGACGGCTGGAAAAACGCCGATTATATGCACCTGGCCGGAGAGATAGCTGCCGCTTTAGGTAATAAGGAATCCGCAAAATCGTATTACGAATTTGCTTACAGAGTTCATAAGGACTATGAAACTTACAAGTATGATATGGAAAGCCTGAGCCCGCCTCAGGAGCCCAAGAGAAAGAAAAGGGGTGTAAGAAATGACTGAGACTCAGAAGGTTGAAGAAGGGCATTCGCAGCCTGAGTGGAAGAGAAAATTCCTGGCCAACAGGGCCGCTCTGGAGCAGATACTCTTTGAAAGGGATATAGTAAAGAAAAAAGAGGCAAGAAATTATTTCGGCCCTATCGGTCTTTTTGCCGTCCTGGCCATTGGCCTTTCCGTCTTGTTCTGGAATTGGAAGCTGGCCGAAGGAATTATCAGCGCAGATTCTGCGGCCAAAATAGCTCTGGCCGAAAGATATATCTCGTCTCTGTCAGGCGCTTTCGGCGAATTTTTCTTCAGGGCGGATTTATTCAATATGAATTTTGATCTGCCTTTTTATTATCTGAGCTATTTTCCTGTTTTGAAATTCATCACTTCAGACAAGGCGCTGGCTATATTCATCGTTAACGCTTTCTATTACTGCGTATTTGTATGTTCCCTTTATTTCTCCGTCAATATAAGAGGCAATTATAAATCCGGCCTTATGGCGGCTCTTATAGGCGCTTTTTTCCCTTTCTGGTTTTCAATAGTCCCGGAGTTTTCGGTCTCAGCTGCAACTTGCGCCGTAACGGCATTGACTTACCTTTTCTTTATAAAAAGCGAGGATATGGAAAATCCTGTCTGGGTTTTCCCTATGGCCGTATCTTTTGCCGTGGGCCTTATAACGGACAAAATGTACATATTCTATGTGCTGCCCCTTTTACACTGGCTTAACTGGGGCTTTGCCGGATTGTACAGAGACAAGATATTTAAAGCCATGCTTGTCGCTGTTATCGTGGGCGTTCCATTTTACCTGAGAATTCTGGTCAAATTTGTTTTTTTCTATGTGCTTCGAGGCCAGAATTTGTTTGAGCATTTCAATTTCAATCTTTTGTGGTACCTGCACTCCTTTGCCGATGCCTCAAATTTGATCCTCTTTATAATCGGCATATTGTCGTTGATATGGATGAAATTTGCCATCTTTGAGCTGTATGAGAAAAGAACAATAATATGGAAGTGGTTCATTTCATCTTATATAGTTCTCTGGCTTTTCCCTGTCAAAGACCCTTCCTATGTTTACGGCGCTTTGGCGCCTCTGGCGATAGCTTCGGGCATAATGATACCGGATTTAGTTAGAAAATACTTCGTCATGGGCGTTTTGGCCCTGGGCATTTTTAATCAAAGCGGCCTGCTTGGGCCCGTCAGCATGCCTTTTTTCAAGGGGAAAGCAGTGGTTTTTGGAATGAAGACTCCGCCTTCAAAAACCGAAAAGGTAAATGAGGTTTTAAGGATAGTGAAAGAGAATCTGCCCTGCGAAAATGCCACTGTGGCCGTATTCGGCAGGTCAAAATATATAAACTCTTCAGCTTTGGCCGTCATATCTCCCAAATACTCCATACCGGCTGAATCTTTCAGGAATTACCCGCCTGAATTCGCCTTTTTTGCGGATATAGCCGTATTGAAGGGCAAAGACACGATAAAGGCTATGCCGCCGTATTTCAAGAATTTTTTTAAAGAGATTATAAGCTTCAATGAAGGCGATATTTCAGTGTATTCAAAGAATATACCTGCTGAAAGTTTTATTCGTGCAGACCGCTCATATTCCTCTTTGAAACTTGAATTGCTCGGCTTTAATTTTTCGGACGCCCGCTTCAAGATTTCAGAGATTAATGAAAAAACAGGAACTTACGGCAGCGCTGAAATGTTTATTCCCTATGCCAATGTCGGCGAGATGGATTTTTACAATACAAGAATTCTTTTTAAGGATCTTTGCCTGATTTCTTATGAAGGGAGCGATTTCGTCTGCGGCTTTTCCTCAATGGAAATAAAAAACATAAAAACCACCGAGTTTTCATTTTCAAGGTTTATGGAGGAAAGACTCAAGAAATTGATGTCTCTTGAAATAAAAACAGAGGGCTACGGCAAAGCCGGCATATTTACCATATACGGCACATTCTCGGGCAGGGAAGCCGAAATTCCCGTCCTTGTCTATTCGCATGATTCTTCCTTATATCTCAAGGTTATGAAAATAGAGTACGGCGGATTTAGAATAGTGCCGTCTTTCCTCTCAAGATTTCTGACATTTGAGATAAGCAAAAAAGATATGGCAGTGCCTTTGAAATTCAAGTCTGTAAAGTTTGAAAACGATATGATAATTGTCTCATGAAAAACTTCCTTGCGGTTATTGCTGTTTTTTGGGCCTGCGCCTGCGTTTCTGTTGATCAGAATATGATTGAAACAAGGCAGTCTCCGGAGATTTCTTTTAATGACCCTTCCTGCCAGATTAAAACAAGAGAAACAGCCCATTTTCTCATTAAGGCCTGCGACTTTCAGACGGCCGATAATTATGCCGCTTTGGCTGAAAGATTTTATGACAGGGTTATGCAGGACGCCAATCTTTATTCCTTTGTGCCGCGCAATCCTTACGAAATCAAGGTATATTCAGGCAAAAGCGAATATATTTCTGTTTCAAAAGCCCAAAGCTGGAGCGGCGGACTTACTGCGGGAAATATGATTTTAACCTATCCCTCGTCTTCAGCCGGTGCTATTATGGCCCATGAAATTACGCATTTGATTTTAAACGAGTTTATGGAGGATTACTCTTCATCCAATCTGTTCATTGCCGAAGGTTTGGCAGTCTATCAGGAAAGGCAGGCCAGCGCCGAAAGCGATTACTACTACAAAACTCTTATTGATAAGTATGTAAAACCCTCGCCGATACCGTTTATTGAAATGGCTTCTTTCAGGCCCGGCAAAGACGCTAAATCAGACTATATCTCAAAGTGGTACGCTCAATGCTCATCTGTTGTAGAATATCTCATAAAAAGGGAAGGCTCTTTCAGATTTTCAATATTTCTGAAAAACATAAAAAGGGGCTATGACCTTGACTCGGCGCTCAAGGACGCCTATCCGGGCATATTTGCAGATTACAGGGATTTGGAGAAAAAATGGCTCTCCTGGATATAAAAAACAAAAAACACAGATTCAAAAAAGCCGTTATTGCCGCTGAAGACATTGCCTGCTCTGCCTGCGCGCTAAAGATAGAGGAATATGTTTCAAAAATGGGGGGAGTAGAGTCGGTATCGGTTCATGTGGCCACAAAAACCATAGTTATCAAATATGATGAGGACGCCGTGACAACGGCAAGACTTCAAAACAAAATACGCGAACTCGGCTATACCCCTTCGGCTGTTTTTGAAAATTACCTGAATGTTTCGCAGGTATCCGATAAAATTTCAAAGTCTGAAAGTTCCTATTATTTTTTCAGGTTTTTGATTTCAGCCGTTATTTCCGGAATTCTTTTCTTTGACTTTAATCTGGCGGATTTCACGCTTTTTTTAATTGCAGGTTTTTCCTGGCTTTACGGCGGCTGGCATTTTCATAAGGGCTTCTATTATTCCTTGAAAAACAAAAGCGCAGATATGAATACGCTTGTAAGCCTGTCCTCAACGGTAATGTTTTTATATATCTCCTTTTTCGTTTTTTTCCCGGAAGTTTCGCATTTTGCCGGTCATTTCTTTCATTGGCATGAAATCCCGATGCTTTTGACTTTTATAAATCTCGGAAAATTCCTGGAGGCCAAAAGCAGGCATAATGCCGGAAAAGCCGTTAATGAGCTTAATTCTCTTTTCCCAAAATTTGCGGTAAAAATAGAGAAAGACGGAAGGCTGTCTGAAATAAAGGCGGCTGACATAGCCGTTGGGGATATGCTGCTCGTTAGGCCGGGTTCCCACGCACCTGTGGACGGAATTATCGCCGAGGGGTCATCTTATTTTGATTTGAGGTTTTTAACTGGCGAAAGCGAACCGGTGCTTAAAAAAGAGGGAGATTTCCTTTATGCCGGCTCAGTGAATTTTTCCGGCGCAGTAAAAATGAGAGCGGAAAAAGTCGGCTCGGATATGATGCTTTCAAAGCTGGCTTCGCTTATAAATGAAGCGCAAAGCGTAAAGATAAACATACAAAAAACGGTTGACAAAATTTCATCCTATTTCGTGCCTGCGGTTATTTTCATCGCTTTCTTTTCCGGCTTTCTCTGGCTTAATTACGGCCTTGATTATGCCGTCAACGCTTTCGCTTCTGTTCTTGCGGTATCATGTCCCTGCGCCATGGGTTTAAGCGTGCCTCTGGCCGTAATGATAGGCTATACTCGCGCTTTGAAACTCGGTTTTGCCATAAATAATCCGATAGTGCTTGAAAATTTTTCAAAAATAGACACCGTCCTTCTGGATAAAACGGGCACGCTTACAGCCGGCAAACTGTCTATAAGCGATTTGAAGCCGCTGAATATCTCGCGCAGGGAATTTTTGTCCCTTTTGCTTACTGCTGAAACATGTTCAGAGCATTTATTCTCAGCCGCTGTCAGAAATTATTGCCTGGCTGAAAACATAGAGCCGCTTAAAGCCGGCAATTTTAAATCCTTTCCGGGTCTTGGAGTTTCCGTTGAAATAGGCGGTGAAACAGTTCTGGCCGGCAATGCGGATTTTATGAAGAAAAACGGAATTGATTTTTCAATTCACGAAAAAGAGGCCGAGAATTATCACGGCTCTGTAATAATGCTTGCCAAAAAAGGCGTTTATCTCGGCTATGCCTGCCTGGAAGACAAGCTTCGCGATAATGCCGAAGATCTTGTGGAAGCTTTTATAAAAGCCGGCATAAAACCAATAATAGTAAGCGGCGACAAGAAAAGCTCTGTTGAAAAAATAGCTCTCGCTTTGGGTATAGAAGAGTATTATTACGGCGTAAAGCCAGATGAAAAGCACAGCGCAGTCCTTAAATACAAATCTTACGGACGCCATGTAATGATGATAGGCGACGGGATAAACGACTCTGCCGCTTTAAATGAAGCCGATATCGGCGTGGCTATGAGAAGCTCTTCGGACCTGACATCTTCAGTAAGCGATATGGTCCTGCTTAAAGACGATATCTCTCTGATTTTGAAAGTTATCTCTCTGTCTGAAAAAATAAAAACTGTCATAAAGCAGAATTTATTCTGGGCTTTCTCTTATAATGTTATCCTGATTCCCATAGCGGCCGGCGCGCTTTATCCTTTCAACGGCTTTATTATGAAGCCTTATATGGCCGCTTTGGCTATGGGTTTAAGTTCGGTTTCCGTAGTTTTCAATTCTCTTCGCTTACTGAAGATGAAAATATAGGAGGAAAAATGAAAAATAAAAAGACCAGTTTTGGCTACAGCAATGAACAGGCCGCCTCTTTTAAGCAGGTTGAACTGCCCCCGATAGAGGCCTGGGAGAATCAGTATAAGAGGGATTACTGGATAAAAATAGAGCATCCTGAATTCACCTCTGTATGTCCCAAAACCGGCCTGCCTGATTTTGGTACAATAACCATAGAGTATATGCCTGACAAACTTTGTCTGGAACTGAAATCGCTGAAGTATTATTTTTTGCAGTACAGAAATCTCGGCATTTTTATGGAAAATATCGCCAATAGAGTTCTTGACGATGTGGTTAAAGCCATAAAACCCAAAAAATGCATTGTAACCGGCAATTTTACGCCCAGAGGCGGTATAAAGTCGGTTATAATTGCAGAGTATCCGCATAAGAAATAAAGCTTTTTATTGCGGCAATTTGCCAGGGTTCATAATTATTTTGCTATAATTATCTTATAAGCCCGGTTGGCGCAGTTGGCTAGCGCGTTCCCTTGACATGGGAAAGGTCATAGGTTCAAGTCCTATACCGGGCATTTTTGATTTCTTTGAAACTTAGTTTTCTTAGCAGCAAAAAGATTTAACCTTGCCGGGAAATAAATATCAAGATGATATTGGGGCATTTTTACTCTTCAAATATCCAAAATAAAATTTATCTGTCAAAGGAGCGGCTATGAGAGGTATAATTCTTGCCGGCGGTTCAGGCACAAGACTTTATCCAGTCACTATGGCGGTATGCAAGCAATTGCTTCCGGTCTATGACAAGCCTATGATTTACTATCCTATGTCAGCGCTTATGCTGGCCGGCATAAAGGAAATACTCATAATATCCACGCCCAAGGATTTGCAAAGGTTTAAGGACATATTCGGCGACGGCTCTCATCTCGGCCTTAAGCTTTCATACAAGGAGCAGCCCTCTCCAAACGGACTTGCCGAGGCCTTTATACTCGGAAAAGAATTTTTAGCCGGCGGTCCTGGCTGCCTTGTTCTTGGCGACAATATTTTCTACGGCCACGGTTTTACTCATCTATTGGCAGGAGCTCTAAAAAATATTGAAGACAATAAAGCCACCGTTTTTGGCTATTATGTAAATGATCCTGAAAGATACGGTGTTGTTGAGCTGGATAAAAACGCCGATGCCGTTTCCATAGAGGAAAAACCCAAAAAACCTAAATCTAACTGGGCTGTGATAGGTCTTTATTTTTATCCCGCTGATGTATGCCTGAAGGCCTCCGCTCTTAAGCCGTCAGCCAGAGGCGAGCTGGAGATAACCGATTTGAACTTGGTTTATCTCAAAGAAAAAAGGCTGAAAGTTGAGCTTATGGGCCGCGGCTATGCCTGGCTGGACACCGGCACTTACTCAAGTTTGCTTGAAGCCGGCGAATTCATAGAGACCATAGAGAAAAGGCAGGGCCTTAAAATCGGCTGTATAGAAGAAATCGCTTATAAACAGGGATTTATATCCAAAGAACAGTTGATAAAAATTGCCGAAAAATTCAGCAAAAATTCATATGGCGAATACCTTCTTAAGATCGCGAGGGAATAATGCCTTTTAATTTTGAGAAAACTTCCATAGACGGCCTGATACTGATTAAACCCGCAGTTTTCAAAGATGAAAGGGGCTTTTTTTTAGAGGAATACAAAAAAAGCGAATTTGAAAAAGCCGGTATAAACTGCGGTTTTGTTCAGGATAACCGGTCCAAATCCTCAAAAGGCGTATTAAGAGGGCTTCATTTCCAGAGAGCGCCTTTTGCTCAGGCCAAACTTGTAAGATGCCTAAAGGGAAAAATTTGGGATGTGGCGGTGGATCTTCGCAGCGGCTCGCCGACTTATGCAAAGTGGCTTGCCTTTGAACTTAGCGATGAAAATTTTAATATGCTCTACATCCCGGAAGGCTTTGCGCATGGCTTTCAAGTTTTAAGCGATACGGCGGAAATATCCTATAAATGCTCAAAAGAATATGCTCCGGCTTATGACAGCGGCATAAGATATGATGACCCTTTGCTTAAAATAAACTGGCCTTTAAAGGCCGCGGTTTTGTCTGAGAAGGATAAAAAACTTCCATTTATGGAGCTAAGATGAAAAATATACTTGTTACAGGCGGGGCGGGTTTTATAGGCTCAAACTTTATAAGGTATGTCATTGAAGAAACCTCTTTCAAGGGCCGGGTAATAAATTATGATAAGCTCACCTATGCCGGCAATTTAAACAGCGTCAGGGATATAGACGAAAAATACGGGGGGAAAAGGTACTTTTTTGTCAAAGCGGATATTTGCGACTCAAAAAAAGTTTCTTCAACCCTGCAAAATTTTAAAATAGACACTATAGTTCATTTTGCGGCTGAAAGCCACGTGGATCGCTCCATACTCGGCCCTGAGGAATTTATAAAAACCAATATAAACGGCACTTTCACTCTTCTTAAATGCGCGCTTAATTTTTGGAAAGGCGCCAAAGGCGCAAGATTTCATCATGTCAGCACAGATGAAGTATACGGTTCGCTTGGCCCAAGGGGCTATTTTTATGAGACCACTCCCTATGACCCGAGAAGCCCCTATTCCTCTTCCAAAGCTTCCTCGGATCATCTGGTGCGCGCCTATCATCACACCTACGGCCTGCCTGTAACCATATCCAACTGCTCAAATAATTACGGGCCTTATCAATTTCCGGAAAAACTTATCCCGCTTATGATATTGAACGCTTTGGACGGCAAACCTCTTCCCGTTTACGGCGACGGCAAAAATGTCAGGGACTGGCTTTATGTCCGGGACCATTGCTCTGCCGTATGGGCCATACTTAAAAAGGGCAGAATAGGCGAAACCTACAATATTGGCGGCGAATGCGAGAAGAAAAATATAGAAATAGTCAAAACCGTTTGTTCAATACTTGAAAAAGAGAGTCCTTCATCAGAAAACCCATCCTTAAAAGGCAAAAAATACTCTGATTTGATAACCTTTGTAAAGGACCGCCCCGGCCACGACAGGCGCTATGCCATAAATTGCGATAAAATAAAGGAGGAGCTGGGCTGGAAACAGTCATTTGACTTTAATTCCGCTCTCAGAAAAACAATAAAATGGTACCTGTCAAATGAGTCCTGGGTTAAAGATATCAAAGACGGCTCTTATCGCAAATGGCTGTCCAAAAACTATTCAGGCAGATAGAGCTTTAACGGCTGATTTGCATATCCTTTGTTTAGTCTTATCAGCAGAATGAAATAAAAATTAGCATAATTATTGCTAATTTTATTTTAAATTTAGCATTATTATTGCTAATTTTACTAAAATCTGCTACAATTTCCTTATGTCAAAAGTTCCCGTGTATATAAAGAGAGCTTGCCGCGTCAAAGATGCTTTAGAAGACAAAAGCGTTTTGTTCTTAGGACCAAGAAGACTCGGTAAAACTCTGTATATAAATGAAGAATTAAAGCCTGACAGGATTTATAATCTTCTTTTAAGCAGAGAATTCTCAAGACTTTCGGCAAATCCTTCGCTTATAAGCGAAGAGTTGTCCGCTCAAGATAAACTTGTGGTTGTAGATGAAATTCAGAAACTTCCATCTCTTATGGACGAAATCCATAATCTCATAGAAACTACTTCCGCCCGCTTTCTTTTAACCGGCTCAAGCGCAAGGAAATTAAGACGTTCTCATACCTCTCTTATGGGCGGCCGCGCCAGGGTCTCTTATCTTCTGCCTTTTACCTGGTTTGAACTGAACAGTTCAGGAAGGTTTAATTTTGATGCTTACCTTAATTACGGCGGTTTGCCTCCGGTTTATCTTTCCGCCGATCCTGTTTCCGAACTTGAAGATTATATAGGCGTTTATCTTAAAGAGGAAATACTGGCTGAAGCCATAGTCAGGAAAATAGAGAATTTTTCCCGTTTTCTTAAGGTTGCGGCCTTATCCAATTCGGAACTGATAAATTTTTCCCAGATAGCCAGAGATGCCCAGGTGCCTCAAAGAACGGTGGTTGAGTATTTCAATATACTGGCGGACACAATGACGGGCGACATGGTGGAGCCGTTCAAAAGCGAAAAAAGCAGAAAGACATATTCAATTTCAAAGTTTTATTTTTTTGATCTCGGGGTTTCAAATACTCTGGCCGGCACCGGCAAAATAAATAAAAACACTTTTTACTATGGCAAGGCCTTTGAGCATTTCATATATTTGGAGCTCAAGGCTTACAAAATCTATTCTGGCAAAAAGGAAAGCATACAATTTTGGCGCGATTATAACGGAAATGAAGTTGATTTTGTCATAGGGGGAGAAATAGCCATAGAGGCAAAGTCATCTGAAAACATAAACAGCGGGCATTTGAAGGGCTTAAAAATTTTTTCCAGAAATAACAAGGTTAAAAGGCGCATAATTGTTTCAATGGACAGAACGAAAAGGCTTGTATCAGGAATTGAGATTATTCCCGTTTTAAATTTTCTTGAAAATCTTTGGGGCGGAAAGATTTGGTGACATCACATTGTTTTCTAATATTGTATAATGTCTAATTATAAAGCGGAGGAATAAATGAAAAAAGCTTTAATAACCGGCATCAGAGGCCAGGACGGCGCCTATCTGGCGGATCTTCTTTTGAAAAAGGGCTATAAGGTTTACGGAGCGGACCGCCGCAGCGGCGATTCATCTTTATGGCGGCTCAAGGAGCTTGGCATACACAATAAAGTTGAGCATCTTTATATGGATTTGCTTGAGTATTCAAACATATTTGACGTGATCAGAAAAATAAAGCCGGATGAAGTTTATAATCTCGGCGCTCAGAGTTTTGTTCAGGCCTCATTTGATCAGCCGCTTTTTACCGGCGAAGTGGACGGCATAGGCCCGCTTAGAATACTTGAGGCCATACGCCTTTTAAGCCCCAAAACAAAATTTTATCAGGCCTCAACAAGCGAAATGTTCGGCAAGGTGCAGGAAACTCCGCAAACTGAAAAAACGCCTTTTTATCCCAGAAGCCCCTACGGCGTGGCCAAGCTTTATGCCCATTGGATAACGGTAAATTACAGGGAATCATACGGGCTTTTCGCCTGTTCAGGAATACTTTTCAATCATGAATCTCCCTTCAGAGGTCTTGAATTTGTCACCAGGAAACTAACCAATGCCGTAGCCAGAATAAAATACGGCCTTCAGGATAAAGTTGTTGTCGGCAATATGGATTCCAAGAGGGACTGGGGTTATGCCAAAGAGTATGTGGAAGGGATGTGGCTTATGCTTCAGCAGAAAAAAGCCGACGATTATGTCCTTGCCACCAATGAGACTCATACCATACGCGAGCTTATAGAGTATTCATTCAGGCATATAGGCGTCAACATAGTATGGAAAGGCAAAGGCTTGTCAGAGAAAGGCCTTGATTCAAAAACAGGAAAAACTCTTGTTGAAGTTTCCGAAAAATTCTACAGGCCCGCTGAAGTAGATCTGCTTTTAGGAAATCCTGCCAAAGCCAGAAAGAATCTCGGCTGGCAGCCCAAAACAAAATTCAAAGAGCTTGTTGATATAATGATAGAAGCAGACCTCAAAAGAGTTTACCGCGAAATACAGGGCGAGAAAATAAGCGAAGAATAAGACATCCTCGGAATAAAACCGCTAAACATATTAAATGTAATCCTACTTTACATTTTATCGTATTTTTTGTATAGTGTAATTATGTTTAAAAGGGATTTTTGGGAAAATAGAATAAAAAGGGCCTGGGAAAAAGCATCAATAGTTTGGCTTTACGGTCCAAGACGCTGCGGTAAAACTACAATAGCCAAAATGCTTACCGGGGACGATGCCGCATATATAAACTGCGACTTGCCGTCTGCTGTAGACATGCTCAGAAATCCGGAGCTTTTTTTAAAAGAATGCCGGAAAGAAATTATTGTTTTTGATGAAATACATAATCTGAAAGATCCGGCAGGTTTGCTTAAAATAGCGGCTGATGTTTATCCCCATATAAAGATCATCGCTACCGGCTCATCAACATTGCTTGCCTCAAATAAATTCAGGGATACTTTGACCGGTAGAAAAAGGAACATAAGACTTCTCCCTGTTTTGGCCGGGGAATTGCCCGCTTTTGGTAATATACCGGCAGCAAAAAGGATTTTTAACGGCGGCCTTCCTCCTGCCTTGCTTTCAGAGGAAAAGGACAATTCCTTTTACAGAGAATGGGC
>JAJUJA010000057.1 GCA_029267355.1 Elusimicrobiota bacterium
GAAAGGGTTGAATATGACCCTGAATTCATCCTTTCCTGCACCTTTGAGGTGATAGACGGTCTGCTTGAAAATTTCAAAGGCGATATAGACGCTTTTTGTCTGGCGTCCCAGCGTTCAACTTTTCTTTTTTGCGACAAGGAAGGCAAGCCCCTTACCAGCGTTCTAAGCTGGCAGGACGGCAGAGGCGCGCATCTGCTTTCGTCTGTCAATATTTCTCAGCAGAGGGTAAATGAGATAACAGGCCTTTACAAAACTCCTTATTACAGCGCCTCAAAGGCGGCCTGGCTTTTGAAGAATGAAATCAAGGAGCAAGGTTCCGCGCTTTTTATGCCGTTGCCCTCATATATCATATTTCATTTGAGCGGAAAGAAAAAATTTTGCTGCGATGCCACAATAGCGCAGCGCACTCTCCTTTTTGACGCTGCCGCCGGTAAATGGAGCCCGGAGCTTTGCGAAGCTTTTGGCATAAAGGACATCATGCTTCCTGAAATAATGCCGACATTTCTCAAAGAACCTGCGGAGCTTTACAGAAAAGGCAGGAAATTGCCTCTGAGATGCTTGGCAGGCGACCAGCAGGCGGCCGCTTTGCCTTTTCTTGATGAGAATACCGCTTTGGTCAATTTCGGCACTGGCGCCTTTGTCCTGGCATATTGCGGCGGCAAATTTTTGAGAGTTCCAGGCATACTTACAAGCGCGGCTTTTTCTTCGCATGGCAAAAATACATATATGCTTGAAGGCACGGTGAATTCATGCGGCACATTTCTTAAATGGCTGGAGCTTAAAATGGGATTGAAGCTGTCTTTTCCCTCTCCGGAAAGTGCCCGCGCCGATGTGCTGGTTTTGCCGGCCATAGGCGGAATAGGCTCGCCTTACTGGGACTATGATACGAAAACAGCCTTTTACGGATTCAGTCCTGAGACCGGCGCTGACGGCTTGATCAGCGGCTCAATGGAAGGGATAGTTTTCCTTTTGAATGAGTCAATTGAGCAAATGAAAAAGGTCCTTCCTTTTTCACAAATAGCTGTTTCAGGCGGTTTGTCCGAAGCGGATTATTTCCCCTCTTTTTTAAGCGATATAACAGGCCTTAAAGTTTTCAGGACCAAAGACAGGGAAGCTACAGCCCTGGGCCTGGCCTGGTTTGCCGCCTCGTCCATGGGTTTTGACTGCTCCGGCTGGAAATTGCTTGAAAAGGAAAAGGAATTCAATCCGTCAATGCCGGCTGAAAAAGCGCATGAAAAGAAAAGGAAATGGAAAGCCTTTTTCAATGCGGTCAGACAGGCAGGGAAATAGCTACTTCATCTCCAGATATTTTATAGCGTTCATTGAAGCCATGCATCCGCTGCCGGCCGCCACTATGGCCTGTTTATAAACCCTGTCGCATACATCGCCTGCGGCATAAATGCCCGCCACAGAGGTCTCGTATTTATCATTTACAAGGATGTACCCTTCATCATCCATTTTTATTTTACCCTTGAAAAGCTCTGTATTGGGGGTATGGCCTATGGCTATAAAAGCACCGGGAGTCTGAAGAGTCCTTTTTCCATTCGTTTTAACATTTTTTATGACCACCGCTTCAAGTTTGTCGCTGCCTAAAAAATCATCCGCGACATGGTCGTATATTATTTCTATCTTAGGATTGCTTTTCAGCTTCTGCTGAAGTATATAGGCGGCTCTTAACTGGTCGCGTCTGTGCACAAGATAAACTTTGCCGGCAAATTTTGTCAGAAAGAGCGCGTCTTCGGCAGCCGTGTCACCGCCCCCAATCACGCAGACTTCTTTTCCTTTGTAAAAAAAACCGTCGCATGTGGCGCAGCCGGACACGCCTTTGCCCGTAAGTTTCGCCTCGCTCGGCAAGCCGAGCCATTTGGCCTGCGCTCCCGTGGCTATCACCACTGTTTTTGCCGAATATTCTGCGCCGCCTGCCTTTATCTTGAAAGGAGAGCAGCAAACTGAAATATCCTTTACATCCTCTGAAATTATTGAGGCGCCCAGCCTTTTCGCCTGATTTATAACTTTTGTCATCAGGTCAAAACCGCTTATGGGGTTTGGAAAGCCGGGAAAGTTTTCTATATCCATAGTTTGCAGAAGCTGTCCCCCTGCTGCCGGTCCGGCAAAAACGGCCGTTTCAAGTCCGCCTCTGGCGCCGTATATCGCCGCAGTCAGGCCCGCAGGCCCGGCGCCTATCACAGCCATGTCCAAAATTTTTTCTTCCATACCGCCTCCTTAAATTTTTTTGTAAGAAGCCACTGAAGTGTCAGTTTCCCAAAATTTCACGCTTTTTACCTTCAGCCCCATACCGGCCAGATTTTCATATATGATCTTACAGAGAATTTCGGCTGTAGGATTTTTTTCAGTCAGAAAAAGTTTCTGATTCGTGTTTTTAAACAGAATTACGAGAGGGTCTTTTTTGCAAAGTATTGTCTTATGATCAAGATTTTCATTCAGCCAGCTGCCGGCTTTTTCCTTTATTTCATTGAAATCAGCCACCATCTCTTCTGTATCCAAAACCGGGCTTTCTATTTTTATTTCAATTTTTCCGTTATGGCCGTGCAGATTTTCGCATTTGCCCCTGTAATTTAGAAGTCTGTGAGCATAAGAGATATTGAATATCTTTTTCACCGAAAATTTCTCATTATCAGCCATTCTTTCCTCCAATTTTTGCCTGTCTTAAGAATTTTCTCACCAGACGCATAGGCAGACCGACTACATTGTCGAAATCACCGTCTATCTTTCTTATGAATTCATCATCCGTGTCCTGAACCGCATAAGCCCCGGCTTTATCGAGATGTTTGCCGGCCATTTTTCTCAGCTCAGCATCTGACAGTTTTCTCGCATAACAGTATGAGACCGCCGTTTGCGAGAGTTTAATATTTTTCCCCTTCCATATCAAGCAGACGCCGGTATAGACAGCCTGCTTTTTTCCGTTCTGGATTTTTAAGAGCCTCAAAGCATCTTTTTTATTTTTCGGCTTGCCGAGTATTCTGCCGGAGATATAAACGACAGTATCGGCCGCCAGCACAGGTTTTGAAGGGAAAAGCGCCGAAACAGCTTCTGCTTTTTTCTCAGCCAGATCCTTTACCAGAAAATACGGCTTTTTATAGCGGCTTTTTTCCTTTATATTTGAGGGGAAAACTCTGAAGGAAATCCCCTCTTTCCTGATAAGGGCTATTCTCCTTGGAGATTTTGAGGCAAGTATTAGTTGCGGCATTATTTTACTAATTGCTTGTAAATCATCGCTGAGATGAAAACGCCGGCCACTGTCATAATATCAAACTTGAAAACCAGTCCCAGTGTGAATTGAACTACGCTCAAATCAATGGTGACGGGATTCAGGCCTGTGTTTATGGATGTGGCCATAAGAGAGGCAGCTTGTCCTTGAGGAAACCATAAGTGGACGAGCTTGCCGAGAAATGTGCCCAAAAGCGAGCCTGTAACTATAACCACAAGAATATGAGCCGCAGTCTTCATTTTTTCCCCTCTTTATCCTGCGTTATATTTGAGCTGAAAAGAGTATTGGCGCCAAGCCAGTCAAGATAGTCCTCGCTTCCGTCAAGGATGTCCGTAAATATCACTTCCGGAACCGAGTAGCTGTGCTTTTCCTTTACAGCTCTTATTATGTCTTTGGAAAGTTTTGCCCTGGTCTTGGCTATAAGCAGGAATTCCTCGCTTTTTTCTATTTTTTCCTGCCATCTGTAAACTGATTTTATTTGAGGAATGATATTAACGCAGGCAGCCAATCTCTGGTCCACAAGCGTTTCCGCCAGTTTCATTGCCAGATTTTTGTCGGGAGCGGTTATTAAACAAAGGCAGTATCTGGATTCCATAACTAAAATTATACATAAATAAAAAAGCGTTTTGCGATTCAGTCCTTTGAGCAGACTGAGTATTCGTATCTGGCGTTTTCCAATTCAGGAGCGTAGGATTTTTCCCAGAGCAGAAAGTCATCAACGGCTTTCAGGTATTCTTTTTCAAACTTTGAAAGTTTTTCAAGCGAAAGGTCGCTGTATCCTCTGTACTGCCTGTAAAGCTCATATGTCGTTTTGGAGCGAAGCAAAGCCGATTCTCTTGACGCTTCGGCCTGAGTCATGATCTGCTTTCTGACCTTTTCCATGTTTGTTTCATCCATAAGTCTTACAAAAGAACCGTCTTTGAGTGATTCTTTTACTCTGGAAAACCATATTTTCTGTTTGTTAAGGGTCTCCAGAGGCCAGCCGCAGGCGGGCAGGGAAGTAAGATATTTGTTTTGCGCGTGATTGAGAAAAATCTTCCCGCTCATTGAAATAAAAACGCAAACGTTTCTCTTCATAAGCTTGTTCAGGGCGATATCTTCTATCAGATCCTTGTTCCTGAGTCCCATATCAAAAAAGTACTTCAGAGCCGCAGCTTCGGCCATGACCGCTTCTTCATTCATAAGCTCTTCAAGCCTGTATTCGCGATGGATTTTCCACAGATAAAGCGACTTCATTATCTCTATTTTCAAAGCCGCTCTCGATGAGTCAAGCTGCCTAGGTATTAGTATTATGCCGTTTTTGAAATCATAGGAAGGACAAAGGTAATTGTCATCTTTGTAATCTATCCTTGCCGGGTTTTTCCTGAAGTACGCCGCATACTCTTTTGCCGGCCCGTAGCTGGACAGTTCTTCAAGAGCTTCATTCACCGCCGGCTCTATTATCCTGCTTTTGGAAGAATATTTATTGGCTGAGCATCCCGCCAGAATGGCGCAAAATAAAACCGTAGAAAGAACCCGCGTTTTCATTACTAAATTATAGTAAATATTCTCCGCCTCTTTTTGAGAGGCGCAAAAAAATGATAAATTGTATCTATGATACTGGTCCTCAACCTGAATATGGCCATAGACAAAACGGCCTATGTTGAAAAGTTCAACAAGGGAGAAATACACCGTTTTAAAAGCGCTTTGACCATGCCGGGCGGCAAGGGAGTGAATGTCGCCAGAGCGCTTAAAACTCTTAAAGCTCCGGTAGAGATCATGGGTTTTTCCGGCGGTTTTGCTGGAGACTGGATAGAGAGGGAGCTTGGAGCTGAAGGCCTTAAGCCGTGCCTGATAAAAAAGCTTAAGGGCGAGTCAAGGATATGCTATTCCGTGGTTGAAAAAAGCGGATGTTCAACGGATTTCAATGAGGACGGCCCCGCGGTTGAAAAAAAAGGAGCATCAGATTTCTTGAGGGCTTATGAAAGAAAACTCGCCTCAGCGAACATGGTTTCCGTTTCGGGCCGTTCCGTAAGAGGCCTGCCTTCAGGATTTTACCGTGCGCTTGCAAAAAAAGCCGCTTTCAAAAAAATTCCGTTCTTTGCCGACCTGAACGGCTTTCCGCTTATGGAAATTCTTGCCGGCCGTCCTGCCGGAGTAAAGATAAACAATTATGAGTTTGAACATACTTTCAAAATGCCTTTTTCCCCTTCCTCAATGAAAAAAATTTTTCTCAAATATAAAACGGAAGGCATGGAATTCATGATAGTCACCAACAGACATATGCCTTTTTACTGCATGAGCAAAGAAGGTTTTTTTGAGGTTCTGCCGCCGAAACTTTCTTCATTTAAAACTCCGGTCGGCGCAGGAGATTCTTTTATGGCCGCCCTGCTTAAATGCCGTCTTGACGGGAGAAATATAAAAGATACGCTTGTTTTTTGCGCGGCGGCTGCCGCCTGCGACTGCGAGACATTAGGCGCAGGTATAATAAGCATGCAGGGAATTAAAAAATATACGCCTTATGTCAAGATAAAGGAGAACAAAATATGACTTTAAAGAAGATAGAAGCTTTTTTTGAGAATGCCGCGGGCAACGGAGACAGCGCGCTTAATGAATATGAAGTCTATGAGATATTCTCTCTTTTAGGCCTGAATTTGCCTGCTTACCATTTTTCGTCCGCAAATGAAAAGCCCTCTGATTTTGCGCAGAAAGCCTATGAAAAAATAAACACCGAAAAAATCGTCATAAAGATAGTTTCAAGAAAAACGCTCCATAAGACTGAAAGCGGCGGAGTTAAAACAGTTTACAGAGATATGGCCGCCATAGAGAAAGCGGCCTCGGAATTCCTCTCCTCTTTCAACGGGCTGGACGGTATTTTGGCCTGCTCCTTTCTGGAACATTCTCCTTTTGCTCTCGGCGAGGAGCTTCTTTTAGGCGCCAGAAAGGATGATGCTTTCGGCCCTGTATTGACGCTTGGGCCTGGAGGCACAAATTCGGAAGGGCTGGCTAAGGCCTTGAGGCCGGAAAAAGGCATTATAACGGCGGCGGTTGAAAACCTGATAAACAGGGAAAGCATAGAAATGTTCTTGAAAGATTCATGGGTTCTTGATTATTGCAGGGGCAAAATCAGAGGTTCCAAAAAAATAGCCGATGAAGGCGAGCTTGTTAAATGGGTTGAATCTTTCTCGTTTCTTATGAAGAATTTCAACGATTATTGCGGCTCGGCTTATGCCATAGACGAAATTGAAGTAAATCCGCTTTGCGCCTGCAAAGGAAAGTTTTACGCTTTGGACGGGGTGCTCAGATTTTCCCCCGCTAAAGGCAAAAAGAGAAATAGGCCTTCAATGAACGCGGTCGGCGCTCTTATAAAGCCTGAGACAGTGGCAGTTGTAGGGGTCAGCGAAAAGAAAATGAATATGGCCAGAATAATTCTCAATAATGTGGCTAAAGCGGGCTTTCCAAAGGAAAAGATTTTTGCCGTAAAAGACGGGGTAAATGAAATAGACGGAATAAAATGTTATCCAAAAATATCAGATATCCCCATGCCGGCTGACCTTTATGTTGTCGCTGTTCCATCTTCACAGGCGGCCTCAGTGATAGAGGAAGCTGCGGCCAGCGGCAAGGTGAGAGGCGTGGTATTGATATCGGGCGGCATGGGCGAAAAAGCAGGCAGCGAAGGCGCGGCCCAAAAAGTGAATGAAGCCATAGCGGCGGCAAGAGAAAAAAATCCTTACTTTTGCCTCAGCGGCGGCAATTCCCTCGGGCTTGTTTTAAACCGTTCCCGCGTAAATACTCTTTTCATACCGGAATACAAGATGATTTATCCCATAGGCGAGAATCCCCATACCTCGCCGACCGCCTTTGTAAGCCAGAGCGGCGCTTTTGTAATTTCAACTTTGAGCAAAATGCCGCAGCTAAAGCCGCTTTATTCCATAACTGTGGGCAATCAGCAGGACGTTACCGTTATAGATTATTGCGAGAGACTTATAGAGGAGGAGATAAAAAACCTTTTCGTTTACATAGAGGGCTTTAAGTATCTTGATGGTCTGCTGTTTTTGAAAGTCATAGAAAAAGCCAGAAAAAAAGGCATAAATGTGCTGGTTTATAAAGCCGGAAGGACTTCAGCCGGTCAAAAGGCGGTTATGGGACATACCGCTTCAATAGCCGGAGATTATCCTGTCGGAAAAGCTCTTATGGAAAAAGCAGGCGCTCTGGTTTGCGAAGATTTTGACGAGTTCTGCGATATGGCGTCACTGTTCTCCTACTTTGCTGAAAGCAAAGTGGAAAACAGCAATGTCTTTTTTATGAGCAATGCAGGTTTTGAGGCGGCAGGTATGGCTGATTCGGCCAGGATCTGCGCCGCAGCTGATCCTGACAAAAACCTTTCTGAGAAGATGGCCGATATACTTAAAAAGGGAAATATAGACTCTATCGTTGACGTTAAAAATCCTCTGGATGTGACGCCTATGGCTTCAGATGATACCATAGCCGCTTTGGCTGAAGCCGCCATAAAAGACGACAGCTATTCCTCGATTCTTATTTCCATGATCCCGCTGACTGCCGCCATGCATACCTTGCCAAAAGGCGGAGAATGGCCTGACAATATGCAGGAAAACTCATTTCTTGTTAAAATAGCGGCTGCGGTGAAGCAGGCAAAAAAGCTGGTTCTTTTCTGCGCCGCCGCAGGCAATCTCTATGAACCTTACAGGGATATGGCCGCCTCGCTTGGCATACCTGTTTTTCTAAGCTCTGACAGGGCTGTCAAAATGCTTGAGAGATATCTGGCTTACAAGCTTAAAAACAAAATGTCAAAACAGGACTAAAAAGCTCTGTTGAGAATTTCCTCAATTTCTTTCTTGCTTATACCCATGCCCCACATGGCGGCAAGTCCGAAGGCGTTTTCAGCTATCTTTGGTATATCGTCCTTGCTTATGCCGTTTTCTGAAAGCCTTGTTTTCAGATTCAAATCTTTTCTCAGCCAGCTCTCATAAGCTGATATGGCGTCTTTTGCCGATTTCGAGACATGGAAAACATTTTCCCCCAATTTCTCAAGTCTGCCGCTGATTTTTTCAATATTATGGCGCATATATGCCGGTATTACTATTGCCAGCCCCAGGCCGTGCGGCATATCATAAATGGCGCTTAAAGAATGCTCTATGGCATGATTTGGAAATGAGATGCCCTTGTACCCGAGAGCCTGCTGTCCGTTAAGGGCCAATGTTGCGCTCCACATCATTGAAGCTCTGGCATTATAGTCGTTTTTATCGCTTAAAATCCTTCGAGATGAGGATATTATCGTCTTAAAAACCGCAAAAACATAATTGTCGGTGATTTCGCTGTCTTTGTCATTTGTGGTCAGATATCCTTCAAGAAGATGCGCCGCAGCGTCGCTTGCGCCGTAAGATGTTTGAACTTCAGGCAATGAAAAAGTCGTTTGCGGGTCTAAGATTGAAGTTCTGGGAAAGGAATGTACACTGCCGGCGGAATATTTTTGAAGCGTTTGCTCATTTGTAACCACAAAGCCGGAATTCATTTCAGAGCCTGTTGCCGGCAGGGTCAATACTGTTATCAAAGGCAGAGCCGACTCTATTTTCGCCTTGCCGCAGAAAAAATCCCACGGATCTCCCTGATATTTAGCGCCGGCGGCTATGGCCTTGGCTTCGTCTATTACGCTTCCTCCCCCTGCAGCAATTATGAAATCGCAATTTCTCTCCCTGGCTTTTTTTATTCCTTCTCTTACATGAGAAATAACAGGATTAGGCTTGACGCCCGGGTGTTCATGAAATTCTATTGAGAATTTGGACAGAGACTCCGCTATTGAGTCATAAACGCCGTTTCTTTTTATGCTTTCTCTGCCGTAAACCAGAAGCGCTTTTTTGCCCAGGGATGAAGCTTCCTTGCCGATTTTTGAAATCATGCCTTTTCCAAAAAGTATTTTGACCGGATTTGAGTAAATAAAATTTTCCATTCAGGCCTCCGTTTTTTCATTTTAGTATAATTTAGGGGTATGGGTAAATTGAGAATACTTCATGTCAGCGAGGCCTTCGGCTGGTCCGGCGGAGCGGCGCAATGTCTTTTCCTAGCCGGCTATCTCAGAGAAAACGGTCATGAAAATGTCATAGCCTGCCCTAAGGGCGGCGATTTGTACCTCAAAGCGTTATCAGCAGGTTTTGAGATATTTGATTTTTCGCCTTCAGGCAAAACGGATATAAGGGCTTCTCTTTCGCTTGCTTCTTTTTATGATTCAAAAAAATTTGATATAGTTCATGCGCATCATCCAAAGGCGCATAATGCCTGCCTTATGGGCAAAATATTTTCAAAAAGCAGACCGGCTCTTATAGTTTCAAGAAGAGTTTCTCA
>JAJUJA010000134.1 GCA_029267355.1 Elusimicrobiota bacterium
AAAGTCATGGCAAAAAAAGCGGCATTTTTTACCGCAAATATTTTTCTCCTTTCAGACTGAAGCTCGCCGTAAAGTTTCTGGGGCAATGATTTGTAAAAAGTCGCCGTCTTTACATCCATATATCCCAATTCAACCCAGCTTTTAAGGACGCTGTCTATGTTTTTTTCGCAGGCATTGGGGTCAGCAACAACGATGAAAACCACCGACGCTTCCTGAACCTTCGGCTGATTTGAGGCGCAGGCCATAAGGATTTTCTTCTTCTCAGGGCTCTTTACCGCTATGATTTCCCAGGGCTGAAGATTAAGAGAGGAAGGCGTCAAAGCCGAAAGATTCAATATTTTCTCTATTTCTTCGTTTGAAATCTCAAAAGAAGGGTCAAAATAATTTACCGATCTTCTGCCTCTTATATTTTCCAAAGCGTCCATTCTTCCTCCTTTATTAACCAAACAGTTAAAATTGTATAATATATCTTATAAAATAGGCTCAAAAAGAGCAATTTATCCTTTTCAGGGAGAAAAAATGATAGAGAAAATTCTAAAAAAAGTTCAGCTTCTTAACAAGTTTTCGGACAAGGAAATAAGAAAAATAGAAAAGGTCGCGGTCCTGAGGAGATACCGCAAGGGCGAGCCGATTTTCAATAAGAACGAAATAGGCAATCATTTCTTTGTGGTAAAGGAAGGCAGAATAAAAATTTTCAGCACGGCAGGCAATAAAACAAAAACGCTTACCGTGATAGGAAAAAACGATTTCTTCGGCGAGATGTCTCTGCTCGGCTGCAAGACAAGGTCCGCTTCGGCCATAGCCCAGGAAGACAGCCAGCTTTATGTGATATCAAGGAAGAATTTCAATAATCATCTGCTTAAAAATCCCGAGCTTACCATAAAACTGCTGCACGCTCTGGCTGACAGACTGGCCAAGGCCGATAAGGAGATAGAATCAATGCTTTTTCACAATATGCTCGGCCGGCTGGCCGCCGCGATAATTGAAATACAAAAAGACCATAACGGCGAGCAGGATATAAAAATAAACCAGACTGAAATAGCCGGCTATCTCGGCACCACAAGAGTGCCGGTTTGCAGAGCCATCAATGCCCTGAAAAAAAGCGGCATGATATCCTATGAGAACGGCCATCTCATAATAAATGACCTTGCAAGGCTTAAATCCGTGGCAGGCAAATCATGAGCTCCGCGCAAGCGATAAGAGGGTTTAGGGACATATTGCCGCCTCAATCTGATGCTTTCGCTTATATAGAAAAAACCGCCAGAGAAGTATTTTCTCTCTACGGCTACATGGAGATAAGAATTCCTGCCGTTGAATATTATGAGCTTTTCGTTAAATCAACCGGCGAAACCACCGATATAGTTCAAAAAGAGATGTACCGCTTTTCAGACGCTTCAGGACGCGACCTGGCTTTAAGGCCGGAGGGTACGCCAGGCGTGGCCAGAGCTTATATAAACAATAATCTTTCACAGACCGGCCGGAACGGGAAATATTTTTACATAGCCGATATGTTCAGAGCGGAAAGGCCTCAGGCGGGAAGATACAGGCAATTTGAGCAGATAGGCGCGGAAAATATAGGCGCCGCTTCGCCTTATTGCGATGCTGAAAGCGCAGCCATGCTTTTTGAGATATTTTCAAGACTTCAAACTAAAGATCTGCGGCTTGAAATAAATTCGCTGGGCTGCCCGCAATGCCGCCCCAAATACAGGGAAAAACTGCTGGCTTATCTGTCGGCAAAAGAGGGACTTTGCGGCTGGTGCCGCCAAAGAGTGCAGAAAAATCCTTTAAGAGTTTTAGACTGTAAAGAGGATGCGCCGAATCTTTCTGATTTCCCGGCCATAGAGCTTTGCCCTGAATGTCTGAATCATCACAATATTTTCAAGAAAGCGCTTGAAAATTCCGGCGTGCCCTTCTCTGAAAATCCGAAACTGGTCAGAGGGCTGGATTATTATCAGAGAACTGTTTTTGAATTAAAAACATCATCTCTCGGCTCGCAGGACGCAGTAGCCGGCGGCGGC
>JAJUJA010000112.1 GCA_029267355.1 Elusimicrobiota bacterium
GGCAAAGATGGGAAGGCGGCAAAGAGAGCCTGGAAGAAATTTTCGTGGAGGCTGTAAAAGATGAAGCGCGATCTTGAGCTGATAGCGGTATCCGGCGCAAATTTCCTGAGAGAAACTCTGACTTCAAGACTCTTCTATTTTTTTGCCGTTTTTTCCCTGCTTATGGCCTATTTTTCCTATGTTATGGGTATTATGGCCGTGGATGAGGAGAGGAGGATATTCATGGATTTCGGTCTGGCCGCCGGCGAGCTTGCGGTCTTTTCATTTATGCTGTTCATCTCTTCTCTAGCCGTGAACAGGGAAATGGAAACAAAAACCGTTTATCTGGTGCTGGCGAGGCCTTTGCCGAGAAGCATATATGTTTACGGAAAGCTTTTCGGCCTTATTCTGTCCTGCGCTTTCCTGACTTTCGGAGTTTACGCCGTTCATTTGTCTGTCATGCTCTTGAACGGATACAGGCCTGACAGCCTCTATTTTATGTCGGTTTTTTCAACATTTTTAAAAGTGTCTCTTGCTTCCGCTTTCGCACTTGCAGCTTCGCTGGCGACGACGTCTTCTTTTTCAGGGATGCTTATTTCTCTTATGGCGTGGATATTCGGCCACTTCTCATGGGAAATAAAGTATATGGCCGAGAAAGCGCCGAAAATTCAGAAGGCAATTATCCTTATGTTTATGAACGCCATGCCTAATTTCCAGATTTTAAATTTCAGAGATTTTGCGAATATCGGCAATTCTTCGCAGGGACTTCTTTATTTTGTCTGCTACTTTTGCTTTTTATCCGTTGTCTCGGCTTTCATATTCTCAAGAAAGGAATTTTGATGAGAATCAAACTGTTTGCGCCTGTATTTTTTATCTGCTCTGTTTACCTCTCTTTTTCATTTGTATACGGATATCCCCCTCTTTCCCTTCACAAGCAAAAACCGGTAAATCCGATGACCGAGATGGTCTCTTTAAGTTTCGGTTTAAGGCGGGCCGGAGCCGGGCTGCTTTTTATAAATCTGCTGCAATACTACGGAACTCCGGAAATAGACGAGCATGCCGCTTTTCACGAGCATGATGACGGTCACGGCCATAAACATATCCACTATGAGGGAGAACCTGAATTCGGCGCCGGCAAATATCCTCTTTTTTACGAGTATTCAAGGAAAATAATATTCATGGACCCTTACTTTTCAAATGCGGTCCTTTATTCATGCGGGGCTTTAGCCTTCAATCTCAACAGACCTGACCAGGCAATTTCTCTGCTTAAAACCGCGATGTCTTACAGCCAAAATCCGGATTATTATAAAATGCTGGCGGCTATAGCCGTTAAAAACGCCGGCAACAGGAAAGAGCTTGCCCAGCTTATGTATGAAATCGCCGTCAAGAAAGATACGCCCGCTATACTAAAAAATTCGGCCGCGTTCATAAACAAGGTTAACGGAAGACCGGACAGGGCAAGGGAAATATATGAGCTTATTCTATCCACCACAAAAGATGAATTTTATATAAGAACGGCAAAAAAAAATCTGGGACTGAAATGAAAATAAATATAGTCAATTTTGAAAAGGAAAACTGCATATCCGCCTACAATGCAGAAACTCTGTCTTTGTTCCTTAAAAAGGCCGGACATGAAGTCTCTGTTTTTTGCGAAAGCGATTCATATCTTTTTTCTCAGGCCCAAAAGCATAAAATTCCGGTTTATCCTCTCAGCTTTTCTGTGAAACTCGGCTTGAAGGGACTGCCGCAAAGCGATATAAACGATTATTTCGGCTATTCCTTTTTTCTAAAGCCAATGCTTTCAAAAAACAAAAGTACGAAGACCCGCTCATTTCTGAGAATTTACGATTTTTATGATGAAAAAAATCTAAAGAATATTTTAAAGCTGTCAGGTAATTTCTATAAAATTCTCCCTGCCTGTGAAAGCATAAAGGAAGATTTGGCGGCGGCCGGGGCAGAACCCGGAAAACTTTTTGTTTTTTACCCTGCCTTGAACATGACCCGATGGGAAAGCGCAAAACTTATAAAAACCGCCATGTTCCTTAAGAGGCCGTTTAAGATTGGAATTTCCTACAGGGAAATACGGGAAGAAAATCTGTTTTTCTTTCTTAAAATAGCCAGAAAGACGATAGAGGAAATCCCCAATGCGGACTTCATTATGGTGGGACCCAGATGCGAAAAAATAAGAGAGAAGGCCAGGGAGCTCGGCATAAGCCACAGGCTTGATATGCTGGACTGGCGCACCGATATGCCTGAGGTGATGGCTATGCTGCATATCTTTCTAAAGACCGATACTGAGCCAAGGATATCGCGTTCCTTAATAGAGGCGATGGCCAGCGGAGTGGTTTGCGCAGTGCCTAGAGTAAAAGGTTTAAGCGATTTTGTTATACACGATCTGAACGGAGTTGTGGTGCAGCCCGGAAGTCTCAGCGATTATGTGAATGCAATTAAAAAATTCATCAACAATCCTCCCCTGTGTCAGACAATGTCCTCTTTAGCTTTCAATCACATAAATGACAATATGTCCGCTCAGGTTCTGTCAAAACTTGCTCAGGTCCTTTACGAGGAATCTTTCCAGTAAGCCTTATTTCCCCGCGGTTTCCCTCGGCTTGACCCTTATTGTTGAAAGTGCGGGCTTTTCCTTAATTTCCTTGGCAAAAGCGTCTTCCCTTATGACATTTACATAATCGCGGCTTTGGAAAGAGTAGGAAAATCTTGTGTGTACATCATAGTTTCCTTTCAGCAGTCCCATTACATCTTCAACAAAAACCCTTTCCTCGTCGGTCGGTATCACGAAAATCTTTACGCTGGAGTCGGCGGCTGAGATTTCAGTTTCGGCATTTCTGGTTTTTGAAATATTATTTTTCTGCCTGTCAAGCTTTATGCCCATAAAGTCCAGGCCTTCAAGAGCTTTCTCCCTCGTTATAGGGCCTTTTTCGCCTACGCCGGCTGTGAAAACTACGGCATCAACTCCGCCAAGAGCAGCAGAGTACGCGCCTATGTATTTTTTTATCCTGTAGCCTTCAATTTCTATGGCAAGCTTGCATCTTTCATCGCCCTTTTCCGCCTCTATTTCAACATCCCTTCTGTCGGCAAATTTTTCCGTTATGCCCAGTATCCCAGATTTTTTGTTCAGTATTGAGTCTATCTCTCTGGCGCTCTTATTCTCCTTTTGCATTATGTAAAGACCTATGGCAGGGTCATGATCGCCAGCCCTTGTCCCCATTACAAGCCC
>JAJUJA010000122.1 GCA_029267355.1 Elusimicrobiota bacterium
GCGTGTTAGGCATCACGGGCTGGGCGGGTTGGTGGGGCCCGGCCGGGAAGTGATCGTGCAAGACATCTTCGGCCAGCGAGATCCTTTTGGCGGCCGCGACTTTCAAATCGTCATCGCATCTCGCCTTATCCTCTTCATGCCACAGCTCTATATTGGTTCTGGCCAGCTCCTGAATCAAATTTCCTATGCTTTTCTTTTCCATTTTTAATCTCCTAAAATACCCTGCTTTTGCCTTTTCTTATATGAAGGGAAAGATCCCATAAGGTCTCATTCTTTTTTATAAAAAGTCTGTCTATAGTTTGCTTCTCCCTTTCCCACGGCCAGGCGGTTTTGCCCTGAGTAAAGCTGAAATCAAGAATATAGCCGGCATCAAGAACGGCTTTTCTTATTTTCTCGTCATAGGCGCCGAGTCCGTAAGGATAGGCAAATGCTTTCATTTCCCTTTTTAAAAGAGTTTCAAGCTGTTTTTTTGATTCATTTATTTCCCATACAGCGTCTTCATACGGTATTTGCGTAAGTTTCGGATGATTCATCGTGTGAGAGCCGAACTCTATCCAGCCGCTTTCCTGCATTTCAAGAAGCATTTTTTCATCGGCCATATCTATCCAGGGCTCCGTTTTGGGGTTATGCCATATATTGGTTTTGCCTATGGTATTGTACACCACGAATATATTGCCCTTGCATTTATGCTTTGCCAGCGCCGGCCAGGCGAAGCGGTAATTGTTCTCATAGCCGTCATCAAAGGTGATGAGGATTTCATTTCCTTTCAAAGGGGCCTTTTTCATATGCATTTCAGCAAGTTCTGAAAAAGACAGAGTATTGTAGCCTTTTTCCTTAAGCCATATCACCTGTTTTTCAAAGTCTCCGGCTGAAACCCATAAGTCCTTCAGAGCGGAGCCGGGCGGCGGGTCGCCTACTTTATGATAAACAAGCACGGGAAGGCCCGGAACGGATTTAAGCCACCATGCGCGCCTGAAAAGCCAGGCGGCCGGAATTGCGGTAAGCAGCCATAAGGGGTTCATGACTTATATTTTACTATTTTTGCGATTTCGTTAAAAACCTTTTGAGGCGTGATAAGACGCATGCAGAGGAAATGCTTTCTCGGACATTTTCTTGAACCGTGAAGACGGCACGGCCTGCAGGAAAGCTTTTCCTCAATGACTGAAGCCTTATCCGAGTAGGGGAAAAAACCAAGCTCTCTGGTCGTCGGGCCGAATATAGCCAGAGTGGGGGTTTTTAAAGCGGCCGCTATGTGCATCGGACCTGAGTCATTGGTTATGAATAAGTCACAGCTTTTTATAAGAGCCGTCAGTGAGGAAAGGGATGTTTTCCCGGTAAGGTTAAGGCAATAACCCTCAGGCAGGGCTTTTTCAATTTCGCTGTTGTAATCCGCCTCTTTAGGCCCGCCCGTGATTATTACAGGAGTTCCGTAGTTTTCTTTTAGTTTTTTTATCAGGGACACGAAATATTCCCTGGGCCATCTTTTCGTTTCCCATACGGAGGATGGGTTTATCGCTATTTTAAAAGAGAGCTCTCGCGCCTGAGTCGGGATCTCTGCGTCAGCTTTAAGATCCGGGAAGGAAGGGGGGCAAAGCGCTTTTAGAGGAGAAAGCAGCATCATATTTCTTTCTGCGTCATGCATAGGCCAGCCGAAGGGCTGAGCATCGGTGAAAAGAAAACTCCAGAAGCCGAAATTGAATCCCACCCTCTTCTTTATGGAGGCCATGTAAACGAGAAGCGCGCTTCTTAGTGATCTGTGAGGTATCAGAGCGGCGTCAAATCTTCTCTTTTTCAACTCGCCGAGCAGCCGGAAAAATTCCGGTATTTTCGGCGCGGTTTTCTTGCGGTCTTCTATGATTTCGTCAATTTCCTTTATTTTTGAAAAAACTTCAGAATTCTCAGGCCTTATAAGCGCGGTTATCCTGCAGCCGGGGAAATTTTCTTTCAAAGCTCTGGCCAAAGGCAGGGATAAAAGCGAATCTCCTAGAAAAGCGGTCTGAACAAGCAGGAAGTTAAGCCTGGTTTCATCTGCGCCCGGCTTCAGCGCCTTGAAATCGCCTATGAAAAGTTCCCTTGCAGGATTGTCTATCCCTATTTGCTCAAGACATTGCAGGTATCTATCAACGGTATGTTTTTGAAGCGATGGGTTTATTATTCTCCAGTTGACAAAAAGCCTGCGCCATAAAGAATCCTTCTTATATCTTATCTTGAGCGGTATTTTTGAGAATGAAGAAATGAGGAAACTTCTTGCATTGGCGTGAAGGTCTATCAAAAGGTCAAATCCTGAATTGTTTATAAGGGAAAGCGTCGAAAAGAAACCCTTAAACGCTATGACTTCGTCCACATATCTGGCGGCGCCGAGTATTTGTGAAAACTGCGGTTTTGTAAGAACGCTTATGCGGCATTGAGGATATTTCTCCTTTAGACTTTTGTAAACCGGAAAGGTCAAAAGTATGTCTCCAAGCGAAGACATCCTTATGACCAGTATTCTGTCAAGCTTCATAAAGTTTATCATCAAATTCTAGCAAATTAGCGGGTAACTTTTTTCCTATTGACAAGGCA
>JAJUJA010000097.1 GCA_029267355.1 Elusimicrobiota bacterium
AGACCGCCGGGCCGGTGAACGTGTACAGCATCGCCTTGTCGTCCGCAGGCGCCTTGCCGTCGCGCGCGATCTGGAAATAGGCGTGGGTGGTGATCGGCGCCGCGGTGCCGTTCGCGATCTCGTGCGTCACGTCCACGATGTAGCTGCCGCGCCGGAACGTCAGCGTCTTGGTCACCTTTGCGCCCTCGGGCGTGGCGGCGTGCAGCCGCACCTCGACCGCGTCCTTTCCTGCCTCGAGCGTGTAGGCCTTCGCCTCGGGCGTGAACGTCGTCTTGTGGTTGGGCAGGTTATGCCCGGCTTGCGTTTTTTTTCAAAGATGGCAGCCTGCGATATTTTCATATACCTTGACGATGTTCAATATGAAAAAAGGGAGTATCAGAACAGAAATAAAATAAAGAACGCCGCCGGATCCGAGTATATAACACTGCCGGTGCTTACCAAAAACAGATACAGCCAGAAAATAAATGATGTTGAAATAAACGACTCATATGACTGGCGCAAAGAGCATCTGGCAAAGATTAAAACCAATTATTCAAAGGCGCCTTTTTTCAGGAAATTTTATCCTGACATAGAAAAAATATATTTTCAAGAAAGCCGGAAAATGGCGGATCTTTCTCTGAAATTTATAGATCTTTTCAGGCAGGTCATGCTGATAAATACTCCATGCAGATTTTCAAGCGACTTTTCCCTTGAGCTTAAATCCTCTCAAAGGCTGGCCGAACTTTGCCGGCTTGTAAATGCGGATGAATATCTTTCAGGTCAGGGCGGTAAAAATTATCTGGATTTAAGCTTTTTTGAAAAAAATAAGATAAAGGTTTTGTGGCAGGATTTTAAGGTAAAACCCTATCCGCAGCTGTATGGAGAGTTTTTGGCTGATATGTCGGCTCTGGACCTGATTTTAAATTGCGGCGAAAAATCAAGGGAGTATTTATGAAAAGCGGATATGCTTTTGCTATTTTTCTGGCATTTTTTTCTCTGTCCTTTATAGGTTTGCATCTTTATTGCCATTCTTTTATATCCAGGAGAATTTCTGATTACAGGAATTTGAGGGCATTATTTCTGTTTATGGCCTTTTTCCCGGTTTTCACCATGTTCATAAGAAGGGTTTTTGAAGGCGATATCACTAAGTTTTTGTCTTTAATCGGCTTTTTCTGGATGGGAGCTGTGCTGATTATGGCTTTTGTTTTTTTGTCGGCTGACTTGATTATGTTTTTCTTTCGCAATTTATCCGTATCGGCCCGTATTCCTTACATATCCCTCATCGTTATTTTTTTTCTTTGGGCAATTTCAATTTATAATGCTTTAAAAACGCCGGATATAAAAAAAATTGAAATAGACGGGTTTTCCGGGAAATCTGTAAAAATAGTTTTTTTAAGCGATGTTCACGCCGATTTTAAATTCAGGAAAAAGCTGTTTTTTTCCTGCCTTGATAAGGCCATGAGGGAAAATCCGGATTTTCTTGTCTTGGGGGGAGATTTGCTCGATCCCGGCTTTGAAATGAGCGAAAAAGAATTTGAATATTTAAGAAACCTGAAGATTAAAAAAATAGCTGTGCTGGGCAATCATGAATACTATTACGGCATTGAAAGAACTATGAAGGTTTATGAAAAGGCCGGGTTCAAACTGCTAATAGACTCATCCTTTGATTATGGCGGAATAAATTTTATAGGACTTTCCGATTTGAGGACCGCCGGTCTTAGAGCCGATGATTTAATAAAAATAGTTTCCCGCAATATGAAAAAAGGCGCAGTTAATATAGTTCTTTCTCATCAGCCGCTCTATTTCAATGAACTGGCTGAAAAACATGATGTTCTGATGCTTTCAGGCCATGTGCATAAAGCCCAGATATTTCCTTTTCACATATTTGTAAGGCCGGTATATAAATATTTTTACGGCATTTACAAACATGGCAATTCTATTTTGTACGTGACTTCAGGCAGCGGCACATGGGGCCCGCCAATGCGGCTTTTGGCAGGAGCCGAAATACCTGTTATAACGTTAAGATAATTCAAGTCCCAGAAGAATAAGACTAAAGGGCCTATAATTTTGTAGGCAAATTTTTATTGTTTTTGGGCCTTACCTGCCCTTATTTAAATCCAATCAAGACGCTACAATTTAATCATAAAGGAGGAAGTGAATGCTCAAAAAAACCTTTCTTGCCATAGCTCTTTTAAATCCATCCTTTCTTTTGGCTTCTCAGTCTGCGGATTTGCTGTCCGCTCTTAAGGCTAATCCCGGCGATGAGAGTTTAATAAGCCAGGTTTCAAAACTTTCGGCATCAGATCCTTCATTTATGGATAAAGCTTTAAACGATATGAACCTTGAGAATCCTCCGGCCTATGTTTGCGCGCTGGCGGCTGCCGTTTCGGCTTCCAATCAGGATAAGGCGTATTTGAAAGCTGCCATGCTTCTTGGTTCGGCTAAAGGCGAGCTGTCCATATGTTTAAGTAAAACAGCCGGAGATACAAAAAATCCCTACGCTTCAAGGTATCTTGAAAACAGCATTGAGGACTTCCTCTATAATTCGGATAAAAGCGGCGAGAAGGATATTAAAAAGAAGATTGCCGCTATCAATTCAATTTGGGCTTTGGGCGAGATCGGTTCTCCTGCGGTTATGAAAAAGCTTGAAAGCTACTATAACAGCTCAGATGAAGTTCTCAGGATAAACATAATATTTTCGATGGGCAAGCTTAAAAATAAAAAAGGTTTGCCATATATCAAAAAGATAGCTTTCAATCCGCTTGAAAGCGATGCTGTAAGATCGGCGGCTTATGAGATGATAGACGAGCTGGAGGGCAAATAATGAAAAACTTCAAAAGATTTTTTCTGATACTGATTTTGGGCCTTGCTTCACAGGCTTTTTCTCTTGAAAAAGCGGATATCATATATACGGGAGGCTGGTTCGGCTTGCCTTATAATCTCATAGGCGACTTGCCTTTAGGCCATGTGGGAATTTTTGCAGGTACTGAAATAAAAGACGGAAAAATAAAAGCCGTTATAATAGATTGCGTTCCCGATTACTTTAAGCCTGGCGGCATAAGAAAAGTGTCATGGAAGCATTTCACTCATAACTTTTCCTATCCCTATTACGGCAACAGAACTACGCCCAATAAACCCAGCTCGCAGCAAAGAGACGCCATAGTGGCAATGGCCAATTCCATGCTCAAGCCCAAAGCTTACAGCCTTACACATGAATCACAAAAAGGCCCGGATAAGTTTGATTGCGTGGGTTTTACCGAGTATCTCTATGAAAAAGTCGGGCTTAACCCAACTCCCGACGACCAGGATAGCGGCTGGGGCTGGCCTTTGACCCCAAGCGAGCAGTTTTACGCCACCGTGGCAAATACCGCGGCCCAAAACTCAAACTATATAAATCTGATAAGAAAGAAAGAGCTTAACCTTTATCCTTCAATGAGCGCCGTGAAAACAACTGCTGCTGAAGATATCCCCATTCCTTCATCATGGCAGGCTGAATAAAATCGTCCTAAATTAAAAAAGCGGGCTTTAGGCCCGCTTTTTTATTTGCCCTTAAAAGCTCTTTTTCAGTAAGCGCTCCATATATGACTGTTCATATCATGATGCGAGCAGTTTATTCTCAGGTCTCCCCATGTTGAAGCTGAAGACACATTTACATAAGCCCAGCCTCCGGCATCATTTTGAGCCGAACTTTGAGAATCGCCTGTTGAAACATTTTTGCTGTCAGTATGAATTGCCCCCGGGAACTTCAATGCCGGAATCTCAGATACATATTTCGGCACAAGAGAGGAAAGATCGTCTTGCGGATAGAAAGCGTTATTATCCGAGTAATATACGTTAAGTACGGATCTCATGGTTCCGAGATGGCCTTTTATGGAGCCTTCTTTGCTTTTGGCCAGAAGGTCGGAAACTTTAACAACGCTTACGGCGGCTAGAATGCCTATAATCGCCACCACTATCATAAGCTCTATCAGCGTAAATCCTCTTTTCATCAGAATTTATATTCAGCCGAATATTTTACGGTTACCGAAGAGTTTTTGTCAATTGTGACCGGAAACTCCACATTGTTTTTATCTTTTTTGACATAATCGTGGGTGCTTTCAACTATTTTCCAGTCGCCCCATTGCTTTTCTTTTATAATGACTTTTACCGGCTCATCCTTGTGATTCTTTATTTTTATCTCATAAGAGTCGCGGTAAAGGTTTGAAGCCAGAACCTGATGATTGGTTATTTTTCTTTCTCCCTTTATGTCAAAGGCCTGGCCTACGGAAAGCTCTATCTCCTCGTCTTTAGGGGTATGGTCTATCTCATCTTCGCCGACA
>JAJUJA010000098.1 GCA_029267355.1 Elusimicrobiota bacterium
CATACTTCGCGCAGGACTGGGCCTTATAGACGGAATGATGAAGGTTTTCCCGGAAGGCCGTTTTGCCCATATAGGCATATACAGAGACGAGGAAACGCTTAAGCCGGTGAAATATTACATAAGGTTTCCGGAAAATCTCAAAGATAAAACCGTTATTCTCGCAGACCCTATGCTGGCCACAGGCGGCTCGGCTGTTGAGGCGGTAAATCTCATAAAATCAAGGGGCGCCAAAGAAATAATATTCGTCTGTCTTATAGCCGCTAGAGAGGGCGCAGAACATTTGAAAAAATATCACAAGGACGTCAAAATTTTTGCCGGCTGTCTTGATGAAAAATTGAATGAAAACGGCTATATAATTCCTGGACTTGGAGATGCCGGCGACAGAATGTTTGGAACTGATTGAATTTACTTCTGCTGGCCTGAAATCTTTTGCAAAGATTCGTAGTCAAGAATCTTGATATGATCGGCAGCTCTTTTTATTATCTTCTTTTTCTCAAGATCTGAAAGACATCTTACCACTGTTTCAAGCGCCAATCCTGTAAGTTCGGCTATTTCTGTCCTTTTGAGACCGTATATTGTCGGGGTCGGCGTATTCCTGGTTTTGAAAGATATATGTTTGATAAGGGTATGAGCTATTTTGGCTTTAGCAGGCTTATAGGCCGTATCTTTAAGTTTTAACTGCATGGCTCTGTTTTCCATAGCCATTTTTTGAAGCATAAGACCATATACTCCGGGAAAAGAGTCCATGAAAAGCTTGAAAGCATTGCCTTCAATGAATGAAATAGTAGTGTTTCCCATGGCTTCGGCATTGCAGGTAAATTCCTTCTGAGAAAACAGAGCAAAATGACCGAATATTTCGGCCGGATGCCTTATCCAGGTAATAAGCTGCTGACCCTGAAAATCTGTGCTTGAAATCTTTACTCGGCCGGCGCACACTATATAGACGCCTGAGGGCTTGTCGCCTTCAGAGTATATGGAATGAAGTTCTTATTTCAAGCCATTTTTTCTGAGCTTCTATGCCCAGCTGATTGTAAATACAATCCAGCTTGAATTTACATAAATTGCAATCGGACGCTTTATTCTTTCCCGTCATAATCCCCCTCACCAAGGGTAATACCAATATTATACCATAAAAGAGGTCTCAGAATTGTATGGGTAAGCCTTTAACGGCTTTTATTTTTGATTAAAGCAATTTTTGCTATCATAGTTTTATGTCCGGAGAGATGCTTAAACTCGGCAAGGAAAGCCTTATTTACGGGCTTTCCACAGTTTTGGCCCGTCTATTAAATTTCATTTTAATGCCGTTTTATACTCATTATCTGCTGCCGCAAGAGTATGGTATAGTGGCTGCCGTTTTCTCATACATAGCTTTTTTTAACATAATCTACGGCTATGGCCTTAATCAGGGTTATATGCGCCATTTCTCGCAGAAAAATTCGCTTTCCTCGTCTTTTAACGCGGTTTTTTACACTTCGATAATTTTGTCCGCTGTTATATGGCTTTTTTCCCATTCGCTTGCTTCTGCCGCGGGGATAGGCGGAGAAAATTATAAACTTGTTCAATACGCCTCAATCATACTTTGCCTTGACGCTATAACTTTGATTCCTTTCGCCGATTTAAGGATAAAACACAGGTCTTTCAAATTTGTTCTTGTCAGGACCATTTCAATAGCGCTGAATGTTCTGCTTAATATATTGCTGCTGGCTTATATGGACATGGGCATAAAGGGCGTTTTTATGGCCAATATAATATCCTCTGCCGCATCCGTGATCATGCTTTCCTCTTACTTTGAATGCCTGTTTGAAAAAACGGATTTTACCCTGCTTAAGGAAATTTTTGCCTATTCCCTGCCTTTTCTGCCTGCGGGACTCAGCATTATGATAGTTCAGGTTATGGACAGGCCTGTGCTTCTTAAACTTTCAGACGCAGCTTCGGCAGGCATTTATCAGGCAAATTACAGACTGGCCGTGATAATGAGCATGATAGTGACAATGTTTGATCAGGCCTGGCGGCCTTTTGTGATAGAAAGAGCCAAAGATCCGCAGGCTGGCCCTCTTTTTTCAAAAATTTTTAAATACTTCTCATTTTTTTGCGCCTTTATATGGCTTTTCTTTTCGCTTTTCATAAAAGATATAGTTTCAATTGAGATAAACTCAAAGCCTATAGTGGCTTATTCATATCATAGCGGACTTTTTCTGGTTCCCATAGTAATGGGCGCTTATTTTTTTAACGGAGTATATGTCAACTTTCTGGCTCCGGTTATGATAAGCAAAAAAACAAAAGCCGTTATGTATGTTTCTTTTATCGGCGCGGCTGTGAATTTATTTTTGAACTTTTCTTTCATACCTTCATACGGGATAAAAGCCGCGGCATGGTCGGCTTTTATATCCTACGCTTTAATGGCTTTCTTTTTAAGACTTTTTACAAGGAAAGATTATGAGGTAAGCTATGAATACGGGAAATTCGCCGCCATTGCCGCTTTGGCTTTACTGTGTTATTTACCCGTTTATTACTATTCTGACAGGTTAAGCGGCTGCGCGCTGCCGGCTTTCAAAGTTATTATGCTTTTGATATATCCGCCGCTTTGCTATATGGTGAATTGTTTTTCAAAACAGGAAGTTTTATCTTTTTCTTCTTTGATCAGGGAGAAATTTTCAAGAAAATACTGATTATTTTGACTGCTGCAAATCGCCGAAAATTTTTATTCCTATAAAACAAAACAGCGTCGTGAAGGCAAGTATTACGGCTAAATCGGTTAATAAAGGAAAGGATGAATAGCCGATAAGGATTTTCCTTATAAGGTCAACGCAATAGGTGAAAGGATTTATTAAGGCCGCAGCTTTAAGCCAGAAATTCTCGTCTTTTATCTCAAACAAAGCCCCTGAAAGAAAAAACATCGGCCAGGTCAGAAAACTCATAACAAGGCCGAAACCCTCCATAGTTTTCATTTTCCCGCCTATTGAAAGGCCTAGCGCCGTTATCATCATTGAAACAGGTATGGCTGCCAGAAAGCAAAGCAAGGCGGAAATAGGGCTTATTTTCAGTATAAAAACAGCGCCTATCAATAAAACTATAGCCGTTTCTATCAAAGCCGAAAAAACTCCGCCAGCCGCCTTGCCGAAGAAAAGCTCGCCTCTTGAAATCGGAGCTGCCAGCACTTCCTTGAGAAAATCAAGCCGTTTGTCCCAGACTATATAAAGCCCATAAGTTATTGAGGTGAAAAGTATAACCATGGCCAAGGTGCCGGGATATATGAACTGCTGATATGTAAATCCGGCAGCCGGCGATTGTGCGTCAACCCCCCTGCCCAAAGCGAATAAAAAAAGCAGAGGCGAGACCAGTATTGAAGCCACTCTTTCCTTTTCTCTGGTGAAAACCTTTATTTCTCTTAAAAGCACTGCGTATACGGCTTTAAAATTTATCGTCATTTTCTTACGCTATTGTATCTTACAACAGATTCAAAAACGCCTCCGCTTTCTTGCGTATCATCCTGCGAAATGCTTTTGCCTGTCAGTTTAAGAAAAACGTCTTCAAGCGAAACCCTTCTTATTTCCATTTCAGATATCCCGCCTGCTTCATTTATCAGAGTTCTTATGTTTTTTGCCAGAGATTTCACGGCGAGCCTGAAATAATCTCCCTTTTTCTCAAAGCTTGTCACAAAGGGCAAATTCGCCAATTGCGCATTCACGGAGCCCTTAAACAAAACTATATCCTCTCCAAGCCCGGCTTTAAGGGCGGAAGGCGTGTCAAAAGCTATTATTTTACCCTTGTCTATGACGGCTATTCTGTCTGCCAAAGCGTCAGCCTCTTCCATATAATGAGTTGTGAGTATTATGGTCGTTTTCCCGGCGGCCTTTATGCTTTCAAGATAGGCCCAGATATCTCTTCTGGCTGCAGGGTCCAGGCCCAGAGTCGGCTCATCCAAAAAAAGGACGGCCGGCTCATGGAGAAGCCCTCTGGCTATTTCAAGCCTCCTTCTCATGCCGCCGGAATATGTTCTGACCTGATGATGAGCTCTCTTTTCAAGCCCTGTCAGGGAAAGCATAAGTTTAATTCTTTCCTTTGCTGCGGCTGAATCCATGCCGTAAAGCAGGGCGTGCAGATAAAGATTTTCATAGCCGGTAAGCATATCGTCTGAGCTCGGCTCCTGAAAGATTATCCCTGTTTTCCGTCTTACTTCAAGAGGAGATTTTATTACATCTATACCGCATATTTCGGCTGTGCCCGAGGTCGGCTTTAAAAGCGTGCAAAGCATATTTATGGTTGTGGTTTTGCCGGCTCCATTAGGCC
>JAJUJA010000082.1 GCA_029267355.1 Elusimicrobiota bacterium
ATGCGCAAAGGCGTATAGGCGCGGCCAGAACAGGACTTATATTCGGCTCTTATCCGATAATAAGCTTTATTCTTTCAGTGATTTTTTTGAAGGAAAGCGCGGGTCACGCTGGCTATGCCGCCCTGATGCTTCTATGTCTGGCTTTTTATCTTGCATACAGGGAGAAGCATTTCCATTTTCACACTCATTTCATGATGAAGCATTCTCACAGACATTCCCACTCAGACGGCCATCACGGCCATTTCCACAATTTTAAAGAGGATTTTCATACCCACCAGCATTGTCATGAATTTATCTCTCACTCGCATGAACACTCGGATGATGAACATCATAAACATCATTAATGCGGAGGATTTCCCCGCAATTTCTTTTTTATGTATAATCTTATCGTTGGAGTAATAACCAGGAGGTGAAGATGAAAGCTTCTGTAGACAAGGATACATGCATAGGCTGCGGGCTTTGCGTAAACGATTGCCCCGAAGTTTTTGAAATGCAGGGCGACAAGGCCGTAGTAAAGGGAGATGTCCCGGCCGGCAAGGAAGATTCATGCAAGACTGCCGCCGCCAATTGCCCTGTTCAGGCCATTAAATGCGAGTAGCGATGCTTTGATTCATAAACGCCCCGAGAGGGGCGTTTTGTTTTTATGGAAAATGATTTGCGAAAAATAAGCGTTGTTAAGCTTTCGGTTTTGTCTAACTCTTTCCTTGTAGCTTCCAAACTTATAATAGGCGTAGTGATAGGCTCCGTGTCCGTTATTTCCGAAGCCATACATTCGGCCATAGACCTTGTAGCCGCTCTTATAGCTTTTTTCGCCGTAAAAAATTCAAATAAGCCGCCCGACGATGAGCATCGTTTCGGACACGGCAAAATAGAGAATATTTCGGGATTTATTGAGGCTGTTCTCATTTTTATAGCGTCCCTCTGGATAATATTTGAGGCCGTTAAGAAGCTTATATATCCCTCAAACATTGAGGAGATAGGCTGGGGTATAGCAGTTATGCTCATCTCTTCAGCCCTTAATTTTTATGTCTCCAGAAAACTTATAAAAACGGCCGCAGAAACCGGTTCAATAGCAATAAAAGCCGACGGCGTTCATTTAATGACCGATGTGTACACTTCTCTTGGAGTGGCTTTATCTTTAAGCCTCATATGGTTTATGGAATTTCTATTCAAAGGCAATCATTTTCACTGGCTTGACCCCGTCTGCGCCATTGCAGTCGCGATTTTGATAATAAGGGCGGCCTGGGATCTTACCATGGAGTCTTTCAAAGATCTCATGGACAGTTCAATAAGCCAGGAGGAGATTTCAATAATCTCTTCGGCTATAGAAGCAATGCCTCTCGCCATGGGATATAAAAGCCTTAAGACAAGAAAATCAGGCAATGAAAAATTCGTGGAAATGGACTTGATATTCCCTCCGGATATTTCACTTTCCGCCGCCCATGAGGAAACAGACAGGCTTACAGCTCTCATAAAGAGCAAAATATCCAATTCTCATATCTCAATTCATATGGAACCATGCCTTTCTCCCTGCCCTAAAGCATGCAGGCCGAACTGCAAAAACAATTCAGATAAAGCTTGAAAAGAACCTTAATTTAATGTAATCTTACTGTGTCCGGCAATTTTGTAGGGGGGGGATATGGACAAATTGGAAAAAGCTGAACAGGATTTAAGGTCTCAGGACCCGCAGATAAGGCTGTCGGCAGCCAAAGAACTCGGCGCAATGGGCGACAAAGCGGCAGCCGCGGCTCAGGAACTGGCCAGAGGACTTGAGGATATATGGATACAAAAGACGGCTTTTTGGGCCTTAAGCAATATGCCCAATTCAATGTGTTACTGCATAGCCGAGCTCGGCGGGCTTCTCAAAAGCGGCGATGATTTCGCCAGGGAATCTGCAGCACAGTTGATAGGAGAATGCGGCAGCGATGCCAAGCCTTATCTGGAAACGCTGAGAGAGCTGGCTAAAAGCGATCCGTTGGAATCTGTAAGGGAAAAATCCAAGGAAAGTTTTTTCAAAATAGACCCGGACGCAATCTTGTAGGGGCTGAAACAGCCGCTTCAGGGATTGATCCTCTTTTTTGTCAAGGCGTCAAAAATATGCAGATTTTTATAGTTGAGGGAAAATTCCGCCCTTGCGTTCGGAGACAATTCTCCAAAGGCCTCTCCGACGGCCAGAATCCTCTGCTCTCCAAGCCGCAGATATATGTTTTCCCTGTGTCCGAGCAGCTCTATAACTTCCACTGTGGCTGATAGCTTGTTGGCATGGTCCATCTTCGCGCTGTCAAGTATTATATCATCAGGGCGCACTCCGAGAGTAACTTCCCTGCCGGCATAATCTTGCGCCTCAGGGAAAACAAATGACGGTATGAATATTTTTACGTCCTTATTCTGAAAATAAAAGAAATCTTTTTCTGAAACTATCTTGCCATCCATAAAATTCATGGTTGGGCTGCCTATAAAACCGGCCACAAAGGAATTTTGAGGTTTCCTATAGACGTCCAGAGGCGTGCCGTTCTGCTGCACTATGCCTTTGTTCATTACAACTATCCTGCCGGCCAGGGTCATGGCTTCAACCTGGTCATGAGTGACATAAACTATGGTTGAATTAAGTTTCTGATAAAGCTTGGCGATTTCAACGCGCATCTCTTCTCTCAGCTTTGCGTCAAGATTTGACAGGGGTTCATCAAAGAGAAAAACCTTGGGTTTCCGGACTATGGCCCTGCCTATGGCCACTCTCTGTCTCTGACCGCCTGACAGCTGCCTCGGCATTCTATCCAAAAGATTTTCAAGCTGCAGAATGGCGGCGGCTTCATTAACCCTTTTGTCTATTTCTTCCCTGGAAAAGCGCCTGAGTTTAAGCGCAAAACTCATATTTTCCCGAACGGTCATATGCGGATACAGGGCATAATCCTGAAACACCATCGCTATTTCCCTTTTGGACGGCGGCAAATCGTTCACTCTTATATTGTCTATTTCTATATCGCCGGAAGTGATTTCTTCAAGCCCGGCCAGAAGCCTAAGCAATGTCGTTTTGCCGCAGCCGCTGGGCCCGACCACAACTACGAACTCATGATCCTTTATCTCAAGACTGACATTGTCTAAAATGAGATTCTCATTGTATTTCTTGACTATATTTTTGAAGGTTACGGAAGCCATAAAATCTCCTTATCCTTTCACGCTGCCTAAAGTGAGGCCGGAAACCAGCCATTTTGACGAATAAAGAAAAACTGCAAGCACCGGTATGGTTACAAGCATAGAGCCGGCCGCAAACATGCCCCATTGGGTTATAAACTGGCCTTGCAGTTCAAAAAGCCCCAATGTCCACGTATACTGCTTTGAGCTGAACAAAACGACTCTGGCGACAAGGTATTCGTTCCATGCCGCGGTGAAATTGAAAAGAAAAGCTATGCTCAGGGCGGGGGTTGAGAGAGGAAGAATTACCCGCCAGAAGGCGCCGATATGGCCTGTGCCGTCAACCATGGCCGCTTCTTCCAGAGATTTGGGAATAGTGTCATAATATCCCTTGAGTATCCATATGCTGAAAGGGAGCGAGGAGACAGAATAAGCTATGATCATTCCGAGATAGGTGTTCATCAGATTAAGCTTCATTATCATAAGGAAAAGCGGCAGTATCAGCATGCCTGCAGGGATCATTTGAGTGGCCAGCAGCATTATCATGGCGGATCTCTTGCCGAAAAATTCAAATCTGGAAAAAGCGTAAGCGGCAGTAGAGGCCAGAGAAACGCCTATAAAAGAGGTTGAAACCGTTATCACAAGAGAATTGAACAGCCAGCGGAGAAAGTATGTTTCCTTAAGAAGCTTAAGATAAGAAATGAAAGTGGCTCCGTCGGGGATCAAAGCCAGATCTGTTGAGACAATCCTGTCTCCGGGCCTTATTGAAACAGTAAATATCCTTGACAGCGGATATACGCATATTATTGCGGCGATTATAAGCCCCGAATGAAGCAGAATCTGTTTAATCAATTTTCTGTTAACCTTCATATCTTTCCTTCTTTTCTTTCAGAGAAGATTTTTGAGTAGGAAATGGAAATGGCGAACAAAATCAAAAATATGACCATGGCAAAAGCGGCTGAATAGCTGTATCTGTTATAGGTGAAGGCGGCTTTATATAGGGCTGAGACGAGAATATCGGCCTGTTCAGTGCCGCCAGCCTGCCCCGTTACCAGATAGATCACATTTATGTTATTGAAAGTCCATACTGTACCCAAAGTTACGGCAGGCATCAGTACGGGCTTTATAAGCGGCATTGTTATGTAAAAAAGTTTCTGGAAATAACCGGCTCCGTCTATCTCGGCCGCGTCGTAATAAGACTTGGAAATTGATTGAAGACCGCCGAGGATTATTACCGTCATGAAAGGTATGCCGAGCCATATATTTATAATGATGCAGGTAAGAAGAGGATAGTCGCTGAGCCAGTTGACAGGCGCCACGCCCAGAGAAGCAAGCCATGGGAAAATATCCAGAGCTTTTTTTATCATGACATTAACGAAACCGTATTGGGAATGGAATTCGCCCCGCATGGCCAGCACGGCCACAACCTGAGGCATGGCCCACGGAATAACAAGCAGAGTCCTGTAAACTCCCTTAAGGCGCGTTATTTCAGACAGCATCAGGGCCAGAGTAAGACCGCCGAGCACATGGAAAAAGACATTTATAAAAGTCCATCCAAGAGTTCTCCATAAAAGCTTGAAAAAACCGGCTTCCGCCAGAGGTGGAACTGTAAAAACAGCCAGATATTGCTTAAACCCGGCAAACGGAATGGATCCTGTCTCTTTCCACTGCATTATGGTCGTAAGCTTCAAGTCGTGAAAAGAAAGATAAATTTGGAATATAAAAGGATACATAAGCAGCGCAGCCAGTCCAAGAAAGGCCGGAGCCGACAGGAGATAAGGCAGATATTTTTTCCCTTTCAAAAGTTTTTTGGAAGCAAAGATCAAAAATATCTCAAACAGAAGAAATAATAAAAATGCATTAGCGGTCAAAAAACCGGCCGCTTTCAGGATAAAAGCGGCAAACATCGTGAAAAGCAGAGCGCAGGCGTAAAAGATAGAGTTTTTATCATGATACTTAAAATGCGCCCAGAGATAAAGCTCAACCGACGCTATGGCGGCGGCAATAAGAAGCATGAAAGAAAGCACCTGGCCCAATGACAATAAAATTTCGCTCATCTGTCCATTTCCTGTATTTTCTTTTCAACATTTTTCTGCATTTTCTCTGCGGCTTCCTCCGCGGACATTTTCCTTGTCGTAGCCAGTCCCTGATAGTTTCTGACCGTATCCCAAACCGCACGCATTTCAACAGCCATCGGCATTGGCTTACCTTTAAGTATCTGCTCCATTGAGGCGGCAGATAGGGGGTCGGAAGTTATTTCCCTGTCGGAAGAAGCCGCTTTAAGCGCCGGCAGGCGTTTGAGAGCTTTGTACTGTCTTATTTGATTTTCCTTATTTGTGTAAAAGGAAATAAGCTCTTTTATCACGGCCATTTTTTCGGGCTTTACCGCGGATGATACAAGAAAATACTTTCCGCTCACCATTGGAGACGGCCATTTGCCCGTTTCAGACAGCATCGGGATGCAGGCAATTCCGAATTTTTCCTTAAGTGA
>JAJUJA010000014.1 GCA_029267355.1 Elusimicrobiota bacterium
AAGAAGAAAGCGATATGGCCAAGATGTCCGATATCGCAGTTGAGGCCATACGCGACGGGAAAGGCGATTTTCTTGTCAAAGGCCTTGTTGACACAAAACTTTACATGAAAGCCGTTTTGAGAAAAGATATAGCTGCGGTAAAGGAAGGCAGCGTATTGAGCCATTTCGTCCTTTTTGAAACGGCAAATTACAATAAACTTTTCGCTCTTACTGATGCGGCCATAATGATAAAGCCGACTCTGGAAGACAAAGTTAAAATACTCAATAATGCCGTGGAAACTATGAGACAGCTTGGCGTGAATACCCCGAAAGTATCAGTCGTTTGTCCGGTTGAAAAGCCCAATCCAAAGATTCCGAGCACAATGGACGCTCAGGCTCTTGTGAATATGAACAGGGAAGGCAAAATTCAAAATTGCATAATAGAAGGCCCCTACGATATCTATATAACCTTCTCAAAAAAACTGGCTATGGAAAAAGGCGTCAAAGACGCAGTTGTGCCGGGGGACGTTGATATAATTTTGCTGCCTGATTTGGACAGCGCAAATCCGACTTATAAATCAATATCCTTTTTCGCGGCCGGAATGAAATCTTCAACTATACTGACCGGCGCCAATTTCCCTGTCATTTTGCCTTCAAGGACGGACTCGCCTATGACCAAGCTTCATTCAATAGCTTTGGCGGGTTATCTTAAAGAGGTTAATAAAGCGGCGGCCGGAAAATGAATAAAAAGAAAAGGATAGTCTTTACAGGCGGGCCTTCCGGCGGCAAAACCTCCGTCATAGAAATAGCCCAGAGAAAATACGGCAAGGACATAGCCGCCGTTCCTGAAGCTGCCAGCGTTCTTTACGGCGGAGGCTTTCCGCGGCGGCCGGGACCGAAAGCCATGAAACATATACAAAGAGCCATATACTTCACCGTAAGGGAGCTTGAAGATATGTCCATTGAGCTTGACGACGCTCATCTTTTCCTTTGCGACAGAGGCACGCTTGACAGTATAGCCTACTGGCCTGAAAATTCAAAGGAAAGTTTTCTTGACTCGGTCGGCTCTTCCTTTGAGGAGGAAATAGACAGATACGATATTGTCATACATATGCGTCCGCCTAAAAATCCGGATGTGTACAAGCTTTCCGGCACGAGAATAGAAGACCATAAGGCGGCGCTTGAGCTTGACAGAAGAACTGAACAGGCCTGGAGAGGACATCCAAGAAGGTTTATAATAGAAGACGAGTCCGACTTCTTACTGAAAGCTGAGAAAGCATTAAGGATAATAGACGAGGAAATGAGGAGGAAATAATGGCTTTTGATTTTCTGAAAAAAATATTCAAATCAAATGATGAAAATAAACAGTCTCATGGAAGTCCGGCTAAAACGGAAACGGGAGATTTATTAAATGCTGCAGCTGAAAAAGAAGAGAAAATGCCGTCCGCGCCCCGGGAAACACCCGTTCAAGATAAAGTTCCTTCGCCGCCTGCGTCAGCAGAGCAGTCAGGAAAGCCCGCAGAAAAAAAACATGTTTCTCAAATGAGCGATGAGGAGCTGGAGAAGGAGCTTCTTGATAAAGCGCCTGAACTTTTCGCCCATGCCAAGACGCCTGAGATGAAGAAGATGGTCATAGACATATACAGGGCCATGCTTTTAGACAATGTTAATGTAGACAATGAAAAAGAAGTGAAAAAGTGGCTTCAAAAACATCCCGAGGTAGCTCAGGGCGGTTCGCCTCTGCCAAAACCTCAAACCTATAAGAGGGAAGCCCCAAAAGTAGGCAGGAATGATCCCTGCCCTTGCGGCAGCGGCAAAAAATACAAGAAGTGCTGCGGAGAAAAACAGTAATTTTCAAAATTCAAGATTCGGCCGGAGAATGAACTGCAATTCGCTCCTTTTGTCTTTGCCGGAGAAATTGCCGTATTTTTTATTTGAATCCCATACAAAACCGGCTCCAAGAGAGAAGGCGTATCTGTCTTTGAATGGATATTTTTTCTCAATCAGAAGGTAATGCCTCAGAGGCCTTGAGTCTTTTATGGAAAAATGGGAAGAAAAGTCTATTCCGCAATTTTCATACCATGCGCCCCTTTTTTGAAAATCGGTTCTTGAGCGTCTTATTCCAAAAAAGAAGCTGTCTTTTATATAGGGGTTGTCATGTGTCTTGGCGCCGATTCTGAAACTGTAGGATAAATTCCTTTCCTGCGTCAGATACTCGCCTTTAAGTTTAAGTTCTCCCTGCATCCATTTGTCGTAGATGAGAGTATTGTCTTTTATATGATAGTCGCCGAAATCAAACAGAATTCCGGAATATCCCTTTCTTTTGCCCTCAAATTTTTTCTTTTTGCTTTCAAACTCTGCGACATTTCCCAGAAAAATTGAGAGGGCCCATGGTTCCTCAAACCCTGCTGTTACGGCGGATACATAATTGAAGTTCCTTGTTATTTGCGCATTGTCGTAGAAATTGCGCCAGCTCCTTTTGACCGCAGTTCCCGCGTAAGGCAGAGGATTGAAACTTGCCTCTAGGACAAGGTTTTTCGGTTTGTAAATGTTTTTAAGCAGGTGCGCGTATATTTCACTTTCGCTTTTCTTGCCCAATTTGTCTATTTCAGCGCCGGACAGCGTGAAATATGCCCCGAAAGCGCTGTAATAAGCGTCAAGCTGCGTTTCCGTCTCAAAGGAAAAACAATTTTGAGCGGCAAGAAGGGAAAACAGTATTACTTTGAGCATAAATGAACGGCGGCGGCGCCGGGACAGAGAATTTTATATTCCGCTTTGGAAAAGCCTGCTTCCAGCATTATTCCGGAAAGCTGTTTTGCGGTTTTGAAACTCATTATTGTATTTTTCAAAAAGTAATATGAGCGCCTGGACTTCGGCTTGAAAAAAACAAGGATTTCAACAAGAATTGAGACGAAAAAAAACATAAGATTTGCCATTAACCTGTTATCAGGAACTGTGGTTTCAAGAATGGCGAAGGTCCCGTCCTTTTTTAAAACTCTTAAAATTTCACGGCTGACAGCCGCGTAGTCTGAATCGTTCAGGAAAATATTTCTGGCGGCAAATGAGACGGTAACAAGATCGAATTCCTCGTTTTTATACGGGAGGCGGGCGCAGTCAGCGCGGGAAAAAGACACGCCGGGCAGCCTCATCTCGGCTTTTTGCAGCATTTTTTCATTTATATCGCAGGCGGATATTTCCGGCGATTTGCCCAGGACAATGGAAAGTTCCCTGGTGAAATCCCCGGTTCCGCAGCATATGTCAAGAACTTTTGAAATGCCGGGGCAGCGGCCGGATATTATCCTCGCCGCTCTTTTTCTCCAATATTTGTCTAACCCCAGAGTAAGAAAGGAATTTGCTGATTCATAATAGCCGCTTATTTCATCGTATATGGATCCTGCGGCCTTATGAGACAAAGGCATTTTCAGTCTTTTTTATCTTCTTTGTTGTCGTTTTCTTCAACGAATTTCTTTATTTCTTCTATGGATTCCAGTATCATCCTGGCCTTGCCGAGCCCGAAAGAGAAAGGATACCTGTCATTCTCGTTCCTTTTAAGAATGAGAACCGGCTGGCCCTTGTATTCAGTTTTTTCTACTATCATCTTTGTCTCCTGACGAAACAATAAAAAACAGACGGCTAAAACCGCCTTTGCTATGCTATAATTATAATACATAAACATTATGCAAAGCAATAGCGAGACCTCGCCGGCGGCGAGATATGCTCTCAAAGCAGCCGCCGTAGCGGTTTTTCTGACGGCCCTTTTTGCTCTGGGGAAAATCCTATCCCTGGTTCCATTCCTGGACGAGTTTTCCGTTTCGGGACTTTCAATAAGCGATTTAACCGGAGTTTTGATGTCTTTGGTTGCTGTAGCCGTTTTGACGGATTACGCCAAAAATACATCACAGGATATTGCGGAAATGCTGCCGTCGCTGCCTTCGCCAGACAGATTTTACAGGCTGGCTATCCATTTTATGCTTGCCGTTTTCTCTTATTACGCTTTTTATCCTCTGGCGGAAGCTTTTTTGAAAGAGGCCGAATTGATCATTTACAAGCTTTTTTTTGCCGCTATGGTCTTATGGCTGGCCGCTTGCGCCGGAACTTATTTTTACTTTAACCGCGAAAAGATAGGCGCTGCTTTGCTGGGTTTGGCGGGCAAATTTAAGGTTTAGCGGTTCTGCCTGAAAAATGTCTTTACTTGCTCTTAATAATTATTTAATATATTCGTAAGCGTTTTCGGGATATAACTTTTTTATGCTGGATAAACTGTTTTCAAAATTTTCTTCCAAAAAAGAGCTGGCCGGGCTTGATATAGGTTCTTCCAGTGTAAAGGTCGCGATATTTTCCAATGAAAAAAATCAGAGAAAACTGAAAACTTGGGGATATATACCTTACTCAATTGCGGCCAATGCCCAGCCGGAGGAGAGGAAGGCTGTAATTTCCGATGAGATCTCCAGGTTTTTCAAAAAAATGGGAGTACAGACCAAATATGTCGCCGCTTCAATATCCGGCAATTCAGTGATAGTCAGATATGTCAAACTGCCTAAGATGACGAAGAAAGAGCTTGATTTGGCAATTAAGGTTGAAGCCGAGCCTTTTATTCCCTTTGACATAAACGACATTTATCTCTCTTACTACATACTCAATGACTCCCTGCAGGAAGAAGGCCAGCAAAAAATGGAAGTTGTAATAGTGGCCGCCAAAAAAGAGGTTGTAAACGAGAAGATAGAGATAATAACAGGGGCCGGGCTTGAGCCTGCTGTCATAGATGTAGATTCTTTCGCGCTTGAAAACCTTTATTCCCGTCTGCCTTCGGCGGAGAAAGGAAAATCTGCCGTGCTTGTTAATATCGGCAACAAAACCACAAATCTTTCCATAATACATCCCGGCCTCAGTTCAACTCCGGATAATCCCCTGCCGAAAGATGCCCCGTTCAATCCCTGTTCAAGGGTCGTGAGGGACATATTTATTTCAGGGTCATCTCTTGACAGAGCCGTCTCAAAAGCTTTATCTATCGCTCCTGAACAGGCGCAGGAATTCAAGAAAACCATACGCCTTCTTGTAAATGAAGAAGAAAAGATGGAAGCGATAAAAAATTACGACAGACAGCTGATAATCTCTTCAAAGGCCGCTTTGAATATATTCAAGGATATGGCGTCCGAAATTTCCAGATCCATAGACTTTTATCTTTCGCAGGGCATGGATCACAGCATTTCAAGGATATATATATCCGGCGGAGTCTCGGCCATGCCGAATTTATGCTCATATCTTTCCGGCGAATTCAAGGTGCCGGTTGAGCTTTTGAATCCTTTCAGTGTCTGCCATGAAACGCCGAAAAATATGCCGGCGGACATAGTTCCGGCTATGGCCGTTGCCTGCGGACTAGGGCTTAGAGAGTTGAGGGATTGGCAATGATAAAGATAAACCTCACCCCGAAAGAGTACATAGACAGGATGGAGCGATCCATCCTGATAGCCAAAATAGCGCTGGGCGGTTTTGTATTCGCTGGAATTATTCTTTCCCTTTCAATATGGCAATTTACAAGAGCTACCGCTCTTGAGATAGAGCTTTCAAGCAAAAATTTGGAATACAATAATCTCAAGGAAGATGTTAAAAAAGCTGAGGAAATAAAGGCTCAGATAAACGAGATAAACAATTACATATCCGCCATAGAAAAAATAACTAAGGGAAGATATCTCTATGTGGCCTTTATGCAGGATTTGAATAATAATCTGCCGGAGACGATGTGGTTCACCGGCGTCCAAACCAAAGGATCCGGAGAGAATCTTCAGGTGAATATAAACCTGAACTCAAACTCGCTTTACGATGTGGCCTGGTGGATTTCCTTTCTGGAAAAAAATGAAAGGACAAAAGATATAAGCGTGGGCAATATAAATGTGTCGGAAGGGGCGCAGACAAATGTGTATTCTTTGCCTTTGGGTTTCAGCTACGCTTACAGGTGATTATGAAGGACATTGACAAGGATACTCTGGGTAAAATAATAGCCGGCGTTCTTTTCGGCGGCCTTTTTATTTACGCCTATTTCGCGTATTTCTGGATGCCTTATTCCAAAAAGATAGCGGATAACAGGGTCAAACTTGAAAAGATAGAAAAGGACATTCTTTCGGCAAAGCAGATAAAGGCGCAGTTTAAAAATCTTCAGGAGAAGCTTGAACAGCTTAAAATACAGAAGATGGAAGCGGAGAAGAAGCTGCCGAGGGACAAAAAGCTCCCGGATCTTATAAAGACGCTGAAAAATCTAAGCGACAAGAACTCCGTAAAGATAATGTTCATAAATCCGGCTTCAAGTTCGAGGGATCAGTATTTTACTAAGGTCAACTATTCAATGGCCGTAAAGGGCAAGTATCACAACATAGGCAGATTTTTTGCGGCTATAGCTTTGGAGGAAAGAATTCTCAATGTGGAAGATCTTACGCTGTCTCAAAATGATCCTTCAGGGGATTCCTGCAGCGCAAGTTTTAATCTTTCCGCTTATCAATACGGCGGCTGAAACTATGAAAATAATCCTTCTTGCCTTGTTTTTTTACGCGCCTCTTACGGCGGCAGAAAATGTTCCTGATGTAATTGTTTCAACATCGGCAAAGACGGTGAACGATATTTACAGGCCGGTTAAGACCAGAGATCCTATGATAGCTTCCAGCGTTTACTCTTCCAAGACCGGCGCCTCCACGTCCTATGAAGAGTCTTCGTCTGCTAAAAATGTTGCCGTATCAACCTCTCCCGCCGCCTTGAATTTTTCAATTCTCGGGATAATGGATTTTTACGGAAATAAAGAGGCCTTGCTCAAGGATAAGGAAGGCAGCGCTTTTGTCTGCCGTGAAGGCAGAATTTACGATTCTAAGAGAAAGCCTGTTGAAGGCAGAAAGTGCGATATAAAAGGAAGGCAGATCATAATAAGGGACGCTTCCGGAGAATCGGTAAAACTTTCTTTTGAGAAGTAAAGGAGAAATTTATGAAGAAAATACTGGCAATCGCTCTTGCTTTTATTTTTTCGGTCCCAGAGCCCGTAATGCTTGCGGCCGCTGACACTCTCACGCTTGAAGGCATTTCCGTGTCAGCCGACACTGTCAGAATAAAAACTGACGGCGGCGATGTGCCTTACAAACTTTCGCAGTCAGATAAGCCAGCCAAACTTATACTTGATATTCCAGGCGCTAGAGTCAAAACTATACAGGATTTGCCTTCATCCGGCTCTGTCGTAAAGAGAGCCAGAACCGGACAATTTAATAAAAATCCCGATATAGCCAGAGTAGTGATAGAATTGTCGGCAAAGACGGCATATGATATAGCAAAGAAGGCCGGGGAGATAATAGTGAGCTTCAAGTCTGCCCCTCTGACAAAGGCCCTGCCTGAGAAAAAGGTGAAAGACGCTCCCGGGGAAAATATTCCCGTCATAGCTCCCGACGCAGCCTCCCCATCCGGCTATCAGGAGCTTAAAAATGAGCTGCCTCAGCCGAGGCCGGCTTCATCCTCATACAGAAGCGTTTCCAGATCCATTATGGATTCGCTGCCGAAAAGTCTGATTTCGTTTGATTATAATGACGCCGACATAAAGGAAGTGCTCAATATGATGGCTTCAAGGGCCTCTTTGAATGTCATATACGGCGACGATGTCAGCGGCACTATAACCATTTCGCTGAAAAATGTTCCATTTGACGAGGCCTTCAGGACCATACTCAATATAAAAGGCCTGGCGGCTCAGCAGGTCGGGGAAAGCATACTCAGAATAGCCACTCCGAAGACTTTTTCAGCCGAGCAAAGCAGTTCAATGCTCCAGACAAGGGTTTTCTTCTTAAATTACACGAAAGCTTCAGATATAAAGACGCAGATAGAATCAGTTGCGGCGGCGGAAGGCAGAACTTCTTCCAAGTGCAATGTGGATGAGACGAATAATGCCCTCATAATAACCGACACGCCTTTTGGTCTTGAGGCCGCGGCGCGCCTTATAAAAAATCTGGACAGGATGCCCAAACAGGTGCTGATAGAAGCCAAGCTTGTTGAGGTCGCTTTGGACAGCGATTTCCATATGGGCATACAGTGGTCGGCTTCAGGAAATTCCAAGGGAAATTACATAGGCGCAAATGATATAAACAGCGCCATAGGCCCTACGACGCAGTACGGCGGCCAGAAGAGCATTATACCCGGCTATGATGCCACTGCTATACAGGGAACTCAGGCGAATCTTTCTGGCGCGGCCGGCGGCACAGGCGTTGAGCTGCCTGCCAATGTGATTTACGGCGCTTTCAGACTCGGCAGAGTGACTTCCAATTTTATGTTTGATTCCGTCATTTCAGCGGCAGCCAAGAAAGGAAAGGCGAAGGTTCTTTCGGATCCTAAGGTGGCCACGCTTAATAACAAAGAAGCCAATATAAACATAACGACTCAGATTCCCTATACCACGACGGAAACAACCGGCTCCACGCCGCCTGTCCTTACCACAAAGGTCGTTTATTTGACCACCGGCATAGTCTTAAAAGTCACGCCGACCATAACAAGCGACGGTAAAATAGCGATGAGAGTTAATCCTTCAGTAAGCCAGCCTTCTCCGACTATAGCCCCTGTCGCCGGAGGCGCGCCGGGCATAGACACAAGAAGCGCCGACACGAACGTCATAGTTCAGGATGGAGAGACTATAGTTATAGGCGGACTTATTCATGACACTCAAAGCGACTATGTTTTCAAGGTGCCTCTGCTTGGCGATATACCTATACTGGGATATCTTTTCAGGAAGAAAAGCGTGACCAGAAGCAGAATGGAGCTCTTGATTTTTGTAACGCCTAAGATCATAGAAGCCTGATGCCCGCTGTTTTGCTGATTTCGGCGCTGTCCTGCGCGGTTTTTGGCAATTCGTGGAATTTTTCCGTTCAATTTTTTTATCAGTTTACGGCCCTGTCTGTTTTTCTTTATATTTTTCTGTCCGGCCTTTCAAAGGGAAATCTAAATCTTGAAAACAGAGAGCTTCTTATCTTTGCCGTCTCAGCTTTGATGATTTTATCCTGGGCCTTTTCTCCCGTGCGGCGGCTGTTGTCCTGGGAGCTTGTTAATTTTATCGCCGGCCTTGCCGTTTATTTTTCGGCTTCACGCCTTAAAGTTGAAATAGAAAAAAGGAAAATAATTATTTATTTCATATTTTCCATAGTGGCTCTCGCAGCTGTCTGGCAATTTATTTTTCACAAGGAAACATACTCTACCCTCGGCAATGCCAATACGCTGGCCTTTTACGCCGTTATGGTTTGCGGTTTATGCCTTGAATGGAGAAATTACTATCTTGCCGCAGTTTTTGCGGTTCTTATTATAATTTCAAAATCAGCCGGCGCCGTGACGGCTGTTTTTATTTCCGCCCTGCTTTATGCCTTTGACAGAAAAGCTTTCAGTAATGTGAAAGAGAACGGTTTTTTGTTTCTCTCTGCCGCTATTCTGGTGATTGTCGCCGTTGTGTCAGCTGATATCGCTTCTCTTTATGACCGCCTAAAGTGGTGGGATGCGGCTTTGAATATGCTTTTTCAAAGGCCGCTTTACGGCTGGGGGGAAGGGGCTTTTGCTTATGTTTCTTCAGCTTTTAAAGCTAGGGCCGGAGGTCTGGGCACCGTTTACGCCCACAATTATTATCTTGAATTTGCCGCTGAAAACGGTATCTTGGCTTCATTGCTGTGGTTTTATGTTCTTTTTTCCTTTTTTAAGGACTCAAAAGGCGTTCTAAGATATGCCCTTGCGGCGTCTCTTGCTCATTCATTCTTTGATTTCGGCCTTTCCTGCGTGTATTCATTCTGGCTGTTCTGCTTCATTTTGGGCCTGGCCGCAGAAAACAAATATGACATCGCAGTTTCAGGGAAATTTTTATTTCCGGCTTTATTTGTATCCGCCGCGCTTATGACGAGTTTTTTATATTATGGAGCCGGCAGCCTTAAAAAAGAAAGGCTTATTTTAAAATCCGAAAAAGACTGGAAATATTTCGGGCAGATTATGCTGGAGAAAGAAAAAAATCCCGGCGATTATGATTATCTTTCTTATGCGGCGCCGAAAATTCTTGAAAGAGCGAAAGAAAACGGGGATTTGCTTTTGCTTGCGGAAAGCGCCAAAACCTATGAGCAGAAACTTATTCTAAATCCATGGAACGCCCAGGATTACAGGGTTTTAAATGAAATATATTCTGCAATGAAAGAAGAGTCCATAAAAGAGGAATTGTCGGTAAGGGCAGGGGCTTTTTTAAGATGGAAATCAAAAAAATAAAATACGCGGTGCCGGTTTTAATAGGGCTGTCCGTTTTTGCCGGCGGCTTGAAAGATGAAAGATATTTCTTCGTTTTTGCTGCAATTTTTTCATTTTTATTCTTAAAGGAGAATATCCCTTTGAAAGCGGGACCATGGCTTTATTTTGTGGTATGGAGTTTCCTTTCTTCTTTGTTCTCATCCTCTCCCGTTATTTCGCTTTTCTGGAGTTTTAAGCTTTTTATCTTTTATGCTGTCTATTGTTATTTCAGCGCTAAAAAGGAAATTTTTGAGCCTTATTTTGACAAGATTCTGGGAGGGGCGGCGGCAGCTCTGGCGGTTTATATCGCTTTAAGCTCAAATATCCTTCATAAAACTGACGCCTGGATGATTTTCGGCGCAAACCCGAACTATATAGCGGCTTTGTTTTCCGTTTGCGCGCTTATTTTCTTTAACATAGCCGCTGCCGGAGATTCTTTTTTTGAAAAATTCAAAGCATATTTTGTGTTCGCGGCCTTTTTCATCTTAATCTCTGTTTTCAATTCCAGAGCAGCTTTTCTTGCCGTTTGCGCGGCCTCGCTTTACATTTCATATTTCAGGCAGGGAAAAAGCAAGGCAATTTACTGGGGAATTTTATTCGGTTTCGTTTTTATATATCTCGCTTTCCATAATGACCTGCTGAAGCTTAAAGAGGCAAAAAGCTATGCCAGACCCCTTATATGGATTACCGCCTTGAAAGCCGCCTGGTACGGCCCGCTGTGGGGCTTTGGCTCAGGGCTTTTTTCGCGCGCCTTTGAAATGTTCAAGTTTCCATATTTTGAGAACGGATTTTACTATATGCATTTTACCGCTCACAGTCATTCGCAGCCTCTGCAGATTCTGGCTGAAACGGGTTTTACAGGCCTTTTCTTTTTTCTCTGGGGCCTCAAGAAGGATTTTTATGATAATTTCAAGACCGGCTCTGTTTATATAGCCGCCGTTCTATACCTTCTGATTCACGGGCTGTTTGATGTTTTGTTTTATCTGCCGTTTTTCTGGCTTTGTCTGTTTGCTTGCCTGGGTCTTTTGTCAAAGGCAGGTACGGAGGAGAATTTAAGGTTTTCTTTTTCAAAAGCGGCTTTCTTTTTTGCCATTATGTCAGGACTCGGCTTCTTTCAATCTGTAAAGGAGCCTTTGGATTCAAAGGCTGCCGCTCGGACTGCAGGATTTAGAAGCGTAAACGCTTTCAGGACAGCCGCTTATTGCGAAATTTACAGGCGGGATTTCCCCAAAGACTGGATATATCCGTATTTTTTATCAAAGTTTTACTATCTCGCCGGTCAGAATGAAAAGGCCGGTCAGCTCGCTGTAGAAGCTTACTCTCTTGAGCCTGCCGCTTTTGAAAAAGAGGCGAGAGGCGGACCGTATGCCAGGTGAGGATTTTTACAGGATAAAAAAATACTGTTTCAGGCCTGAAAGCGTGGCAGGCGGAAACGCCGCAAGACTGCTGCCTGACGCCTCCTCTTTTTTCCGCGAAGTTTTTGAAATCATAGAAAAAGCTGAAAAAAACATATTTTTGGAAATTTATGAATTTGCTGATGATGATTTCGGCAGAAAGGTTTTTGACGCGCTTAAAAAGAAGGCGGAGCAGGGCGTGAAAGTTTATGTCATTTATGATTCAATAGGCTCATGGTTTTCGGAAAAGGGCTTCTTCGAGGAAATGGAGAATTGCGGGATAAATGTTGCGGAGTATAATCCTGCGCGCCGCTTCTATAATTTGAGAAAGTTTTTCAGAAGGGATCACAGGAAAATAATTGCCGCAGATTTTTCAAGAGCCTGCGTAGGCGGCTTTAATTTAAGCCTTGATTATGCCCCTGAAAGCATGGGCGGGAGAGAATGGAAGGATTGCGGAGTTCTGTTAAGCGGGCCTGTCTGCGAAAAAATTTCAGAGCTTTTTTTGCAGACATGGAGAAAGATTAAAAATGAGGATATTGATCCGGGTAAAAGCGGCGCGGCCGGCCCTGGCAGTTCTTATGTTTCTGTGGCTTCCGGTTCCGGCATAAGAAATTATTTTTCCATACGGAGAAACTATAAATGCGCCATAGACGCCGCGGTTGAGGAAATTTTTATAACAAACGCCTATTTTTTGCCTGACAGAATAATTTACAGGCGGCTTATAAAGGCCGCGATGAGAGGAGTTTCCGTTAAGATAATGCTTCCGGGCAAGACCGATCATCCATATGTGAGACTGGCTTCCTGGGCCATATTGCCGGGCCTTATAAAAAATGGAGTTGAAATTTATGAGTGGAACAGCAAAATACTTCATTCAAAAACGGCCGTGATAGATTCTTTCTGGGTTTCTTTGGGAAGCCATAATCTCGATCATAGAAGTCTGCACTATAATCTTGAGTTGAACGTAAATATCTACGATGAGAATCTCGGCCGGCAGATGAGAGAGTCATTTCTTAATGATTTGAAAAATTGTCAGCCTGTAACTTTGGAAAGATGCAAAAGCAGGAGCACGGCCGCCAAATTTTTAAGCCGTTTTTTCTATTTTTTCAGGGCCTGGCTGTAAAGCTTATGATAAGGATGCTTCTGATTTTTATCTCCCTTTCATATGGGATGGTTTTTGCACAGCCAAAAGACATATCTTATCAGACAATAGAAGACAAAAGCGTTTCCGATATAGAATCAAGGATTTCCAAAGATCTTTTTTTTCGCGGAGAGGTAGCCGATTATATAATAGAAAATGATCTGGCCCGAAGGATAACTTCAAAAAAATTTTCTTCCTACTCCGAAGCAAGGGAGTTTTTGATCTTCTGGGCGGCGGCAAATCCAAAAACTGCCGCAGAGTTTTACTCTTCGGCTAAAGCCAGAGATCCGCTGGCTCTGAAAGGGGAAATATCTTATGTAATTACAAGCGGGGGGCTTACATCCAGGTTTAAAGAGCTGGTGGAAAGTTTAAGGCAGGCGGCCTCTGACAGCTCGCTGTCTGACGAGCAAAAGAGACTGGCTTCAGCGAGGCTTTTTGAAGGCTTTGTGGAATATGGGGATGGATATGTTGATGTCTCCTTGCACCGCAAGGCGGATTTGAATCAGCCGGCGCCGGATAATTCTGCCGATATGACGGCTTTCAAGCTTAATGCTCATTCTTTGTTTGAAAGCGAAAGGAAAATAAGGGAGCTTTTGCCTTCATTTGCAAAATTTGCCTCGGCAAGCAGTGATAAAAAGACAAAAGATGCTTTTCTTCTTTTTAAGGGCAGTCTTGAAGCTTTGTCAGCCCAGACGGCCGCTTTAGGCGGCAGGAGAAATTTGACGGCCTTGGAAGCGGAAAAAATAAAAAGAGTTCTGTTTTCCGCCAGACGTTCATCTCTTTCCTTTTTTTCCCTTTATCTGGCCGAAAGTTTAAGAAAAATCGCCGTCTTGCTGCCGGCTTCTCCGCTGAGGGAAAAGCTTTTATTTTGGGCAAAACGTCTTGAAAGCAATTCCTCAATTTTTCAAAATCCGTCACTGACAGACAGTCAGGCCAATGAGCTGCTTGAATTCTTATCAGCCCAGGCCGCCTTTGCTCAAAAACAGGCAGAGGCCTATTTTTTATGCCGTTCAATTGAAAAGAAAATTGAGGCATCCGGCTTTTCCGGCTACTACGATATTATTTTTTACCGCTTGATGAATCTTTTTTATCCTGAAAATGAATACAGAAAAATTGTTTTAAAAATGCGCGAAAGCCTGCTGGAGCTCGCCTTGTTCAAGGAAAAAAATCTTTCTCTGAAACTTGAGGAGCAGGATCTGCAGACGGATTTTTTGCAAAGCCTGAATGAAATGATTATTAAAAGAGGAATGATATCGGCCGCCTCTCTTAGAATGCAATTTTTATGCTTTGAGTTTTTTTTGCCTTTTGAGGTCAAATCTGAGCCGGGTAAAATCAAAATAAGGCTTAATTCCGGAAAGCTATTTGTTTAGTTTATATTCTTTATGTCTATCTTTTTAAATTTTTCACTTGCGCGCGACATTACTCTGTTGAATACGCTTATTGTTTGAAAAATCTGCCGCTCGCTTAATTGGTCGGTTTCATATCCAAGTTCTCCGGGCTTTTTTAAGAGAAAATCATTGAAATTTTTGCACTTAAGTTTTACTTTGTATTTTTCAGGATTCAGGAAAAGAGGGGAATACGGCTCTATAGGAATTGTATTCATTGTTATTTCCAGATTTGAAAAACTTGAAAGTCTTTCAGCATACAATAAAGTTTTGCTGTAGTCTGACCGCGAGGCAAAGGGAAGTCCTGCTGCCAGGGAAAGCCTTACATTTATACCGTATTTTTGCGCGGCATATATAAAGGAGAATAGTTCCCTGTTTGAATATAACTGGCCTTTATTGAGTTTTCTTTTTTTCTCATCAAGCAAATCAGGCGACAAAACTATATGAGAATCTTTAAGGTTGTTTTTGAAGGTCCTCTGGAAAATTTCAAGAAATGGCGGGCGCGGAAGGTGGAAACAGTCTATTGTGCAGTTGAATGTTATATTTTTCCTGATGAAAATTTTAAAAAGTTTTGTGTAAAAATTATTTTCTCTAAAAGAGTCGGGAAATGTGGGAAAATATATATTTTCTATTCCGTATGAGAGTAGTTTTTTTATATCTCTGCAAACTGTTTCTGGACTTTTATATACAGGACTTGTTCTTCCGCACAGCCTGTGATAAGCTGAAGCTGAGCAATATGAGCAGTTGAACACACATCCCCTGGAAGCTATGTAGAAAAACCTTTTTTTGGGCGGTTCGGGGCTGTAAAAAACTCCATTTTTAACTTTTACGTAAAAATTATTTGAAACGTTCAGCATGGAGTCTATGTTAAGTATGTGAGAAAAGCTGGAATAGCTGAGAGAATTAAATATCCTTCTGCTTATTTTGTATTTGACCGGATTCTCGTATATTCTTCCGGCTTGTCTGTAGGAGATATTTTCTATGCTTTTAAGGTCCGTTTTTCCGGATTTTATCTGCCGGCAAAGTTTTAAAGCCGGAATTTCCGCATCGCCTCTTATGACATAGTCTATGCTTTTTTCTTTTTCAAGTATCTGCCTTGAAAAGAAAGACGCAGTTATGCCCCCGACAACTATCTTTTTTTGAGGGAATTTTTTCTTTATTCTACGTGACGCTTCAAAAACCCCTTTCATCTGGCTGTGCCATTGGAGGGTTAAGCCTATGATTTCCGGGTCATATTTTTCAATCAGTCCTATAAGGGAGAATTTTTTATTGTTGGCGGTCTCTGCGGCTGCATTAAAAATAGAGGCCTTTATTGAGTTTTTTGCCAGAAAATCGCAAAGCAGTATGGCCTTGTAAGGCATATGTATTATGCTTAATCTGTTTTTCTCCAGTCTCCCAAAATGGAGAATGAGCAGGTCCATACAAAGCTGATTTTATATTTTTTTCAGTATATCGGCAACTATTCTGGGGTTCGCCTTCCCTTTTGACTTTTTCATTACAAAACCGACTATAGGCCCGCAGGCTTTTTCATTGCCGGCCTTGAAATCGCTGAAAGCTTCCGGATTGGCGGCTACGGCTTCTCTGACCCAAGCCTCTATCTCCTCAGTGTCGCTGGATTGCTTTAATCCGTGTTTTTCTACGGCTTGCGCCGGAGAAATGGAATTGTCCCAGCATATCTCAAAAAGCTGTTTTGCCGCGGTGGAAGAAATTTCTCCGTCGGCAAGCATGGCGGCCAGAGAGAACAGATTTTCCGGCTTTATTGCTTTTTCTTCAATTTCGCTCTCCTTGATTTTCAATTCGTTTATTTTCGCAAAAAGATTTGTCATAAAAAGATTTACGGCCTGTCTTAAGGCCTTAGGGTCTCTGGAGTTTGAAACGACTTTTTCAAAATAAGAGTTTATGCTTCTGTTTTCTGTTACTGCCGCCGCTTCTTTCATGGTGAGAGAAAGATTTTTTACATATTCCTGCGCTACCTCTCCGGGAGTTTTTTTTGCCTCGCTCAATGCTTTCTGTATTTCACTGTCATTTAGCACAAGGGGGGGAAGGTCCGGCTCAGGGAAATATCTGTAATCATGCGCCATTTCCTTTGAGCGCATAGGCACTGTCTGCTGTCTTGCCTCGTCCCAAAGTCTTGTATCCTGAGCTATCTGCTCGCCCCTTATTAAAATCCCGCTCTGCCTTTTTATTTCGCTTTCTATGGCGTCTTTGGCGGCCTTAAATGAATTGAGATTTTTTATTTCAACTTTTCTGCCCAAAGTTTTTTCCCCGGCTTTTCTGAGCGAAATATTTACATCACATCTGAGCTGGCCTTTTTCCATATCGCAGTCTGAGACATCAACCCATCTGAGTGTTCTCTTAAGCTCTGTCAGATAATCATAAGCCTCCTGAGAACTGTTAATATCTGGTTCCGAGACTATTTCAAGAAGCGGCATTCCGCATCTGTTAAAATCCACCAGCGTATAATCAAGTTCCTGGCTGCCGAGCGCGTGAAGCGATTTGGCCGCATCCTCCTCTAGATGAGCCCTTTTTATTCTTATCAATTTCCCTGATGGAAGTTTTAAGCTGCCGTTCTCAGCCAGCGGTCTGTCATATTGAGATATTTGATAGGCCTTGGGCAGGTCAGGATAAAAATAATTTTTTCTGGCGAAAACGGAATATTTCCTTATCTCGCATTTCAAGGCCGCCGCCGCTCTTAAAGCCGAAAGAACGGCGGATTTATTCAATGAAGGCAAGGCGCCGGGCTGGCCTGTGCAGACAGGACATATGTTAGTGTTGGCGGGCGTCTCTTCTTTTGCGGCCGGACAGGCGCAAAACATTTTCGTCTTTGTCTTGAGCTGAACATGTATCTCAAGACCTATTACGCTTTCAAAATCCATTTTTCCCTCCAATATTCTTTCTGGTTAATTCCAGTATTTCAAGATCGCTTTTATAGAATAAGAGCTTATCCGCTTCTTCCGGAGTTACCCAGGCGGTTTTTATTATTTCTTCAGGTGTTTGTATCCCCTCGGATTGCGATATCGGACGCATTTGATACCAATAAACTTTTTTCTCGGTATATTTTCCGTTTCTGTAGAAGGAGTATTGTGAAATGTATATTTCCTTTTCTCCCATCAGTTCGCATTTATAGCCGGTTTCTTCAAAAACTTCCCTTAAAGCGGCCTTATGCGGAGTTTCGCCTTCTTCCACATGGCCCTTGGGATATGTCCAGACGCCGTCTTTTGAATTTCTCATCAATATAAGCAGCAGCTGCCCGTCTTTTGAGACGATACCGCCGGCAGAGATTTCCTTTAAAGGGAGCATGACAGATCTCCAGCCGCCTTTATTATGAATTCATCTTTCATGCGGGCTGATATTATCTGCAGGCCGTAAGGCATGCCGTCTTTTTTCCTTTGCCCGTAAGGGAAGGAAAGCGCGCAAATTCCCGCCATATTTACCGGTATGGTGAATATATCCGACAGATACATTGATAAAGGGTCTGAGATTTTCTCTCCAAGCGCGAAGGCTGCTGTCGGCGCTGTAGGCGTAATTATTATGTCCGCCATAGAGAAGACTTCCTCCAGTTCTTTTTTCATGAAGTCTCTGGCATTCTGCGCTTTAAGATAATAAGCGTCATAATAGCCGCTGCTTAGCGAATGAGTGCCGAGCAGGATTCTTCTTTTTACCTCCGGTCCAAATCCAGCGCCGCGGTTTTTCATATAGGCAGACATTAAATCAGGCGCATCGCTTGAAAGGCCGTATCTGAAGCCGTCAAATCTGGCCAGATTGCTTGAAGCTTCGCTTGAGGCCAGAATGTAATAGGCGGGGAGGGCGTATTTGAAGCTCTTAAAATCTATTTCCATGACCTGAGCGCCGATTGAGGAAAGTTTTTGGGGAAGCTGAGCGGCAATTTCGGCCAGGTCTTTCTCAAGACCTTCCTGTCCAGCCAGCCCTTTTATAAGCGCTATTTTGAGGCCCTTTAAGCCTTTATAAGAGCCGTTTTCGTCCTGAGTTCTAAGTGAAGTTGAGTCTTTTTCGTCAAAACCCTTTACCGCCTTATAGCCGAGCAGAAGATCCTCCGGAGAATTTGCCATCGGCCCTATCTGGTCCAGACTTGAGGCGAAGGCCACCAGGCCGTATCTTGAGACTCTGCCGTATGTGGGCTTCATTCCCCAAATTCCGCAGAAAGAGGCGGGCTGTCTTATTGAACCGCCGGTGTCAGAGCCGTATGCTATATGGCAGAAGCCCGCCTTTACGGCGGCGGCGCTTCCGCCTGAAGAGCCGCCGGGAACCAGATTATGATTAATGGGATTTGCAGTTTTAGCAAATGCGGAATTTTCGCATGAAGAGCCCATGGCGAACTCGTCCATATTCGTTCTTCCTATTATAATTCCGTCCTGTTGAAGCAGTTTTTGAACGGCATAAGAATTGTAAGAACTGATATGGCCTTTGAGAATTTTTGAGGCGCAAGTTATTTCATGGCCTTCATAAAGCATATTATCCTTTATGGCAAAAACTGCGCCGGCCAGACTTCCCGGCTCTCTGCCCTCAGCAATTTTTTTGTCTATTTCAGCGGCCTGTTTTTTGGCGCTTTCTTCAAAAACTTCAAGAAAAGCTTTTATTTGTCCGTCTTCTTTTTTTATTTTGTCCAAAAAATTCTCCACTATCTTTGAAACGGTGGTCTTTCCTTCTTTTACGGCTTTTATGCTTTCTATGGCTTTTTCCATATTAACCTTCTATGACCTTCTTTACTTTGAGAAAGTCAAACTCTCTTGATGTGAAATTTTTCAAAATAGCTTCTCTGCCTTTGAAATTATCCTCGCGGCTGTCATCTCTGAGATTTTCTGTCTCAGCGGCTGAAGAGCCGCTTTCGTTTTGCCGGAAATCCAGCTCTCCTATCTGGTCCACCCACTTTATTATTGACTCCATCTGACCGCTGTAAAGCTCTTTTTCTTTTTCATCAAGCCCTATTCTGGCCAGAACGGAGAGATAGTCTATGAGTTTTGTATCCATAAGGTCTCCTCAAAACATTTCAAGCGGCGCGAACTTAAGCATAAAAGTTTGTCTGACGCCGTTATCAAAAACCACTGTCACTTTGGTGAATTCTCCGGTGCCTGTAACCTGAACTATTCTGCCAAGCCCGTAAAGCGGATGAGCCACTTTTCTGCCGTTTGCGGCCGCCGGTCTCGGCGCTTCGTAAGCATTAAGTATTTTTTCTTTCTCCGGCTCCTTATTTTTTGAAAAATCCGCGACTTTCGCTTCAAAAACGAAGCGCGACATCAGGTTAGGATAGGTTTTGCCGAAAATTCTTCTTGTCTGTGCCCAGCTGAGGTAAAGCTTTTTCTTGGCCCTTGTCATGCCCACATACATAAGCCGTCTTTCCTCTTCCATATCCTCCTGATCGCAGGCGGCGGCGTTTATCGGGAAAAGGCCTTCTTCAAGGCCGGTGAGCATTACGCAAGGGAATTCAAGGCCCTTGGCCAGATGCAGCGTCATAAGCGTGACGGCGTCGGAATTTTCCTTGAGATTGTCAACTTCGCTTTGAAGCGTTATTTCCTCAAGATATCTCTGTATTGACGGCGCCTCGCCCCTTTTTTTGCAATTCTCCTCAAAATCCTTTACGGCATTGACCAGTTCCTGAAGATTGCCCAGCCGGTTTAGCGCTTCCTGAGGGTCTTTCTCCGCGCTGTCTTCTGTCATTTGCCAATAGCCGCTTTTTGCCAGAAGTTTTTCAAGCAGATAATGCGGTTCATCGCCGAATATGTCATTTTTAAGGTCCTCAAATATTTTCACGAAATCTCTTATGCCCTTTCTCACTGATGGGGCGAGATTTTCTATGTCGTCGGCCGCAAGCAGGGCCTCATACATCGGCAGGCCTCTTCTTGAGGCATATGCTTTTATCGTCTCCAAAGCTTTGGGGCCTATGCCTCTAGCCGGCAGATTTATTATTCTTTCCAGACTTACGGAATCCGAGGGGTTGACAAGCACTCTAAGATAGGCGATGGCGTCTTTTATTTCCCTTCTTTCATAAAATCTGACCGAGCCTATAAGCTTGTAGGGGATCTTATTTCTTCTGAAAGCTTCTTCAAAATTTCTGCTTTGCGCGTTTGTTCTGTAGAAAACCGCAAAATCGCCGTAACTTGCGCCCTGTCTCTTTAAAGCTGCGGCCTTTTGAGCAGCAACGGCGGCTTCATCTGTTTCATTTAAGCATTCAAGAAGAGTGATTTTCTCTCCGGCGCCGTTGGCCGTCCATAGATTTTTTTCCTTTCTGCCTTTATTGTGGCTTATAAGCTTGTTAGCCGCATCCAGAATGCTTGAAGTAGAGCGGTAATTTTGCTCAAGAATTATGGTTCTGGCGTCCTTGAAATCTTTTTCAAAATCCAGAATATTTCTGATATCCGCGCCGCGCCATGAGTAAATGGACTGGTCAGGGTCGCCAACGACGCATATATTGTGATGGTCCTGCGATAGAAGTTTTACCAGAAAATACTGGGCCCTGTTGGTGTCCTGATACTCATCCACCAGAATATATCTGAAATACTCCTTGTAATAGGCGCATAAGTCCTGGTCATCTCTTATGAGTTTGACCGTTTTCATTATCAAATCGCCGAAGTCTACTGCATTGGCTTCCGCAAGCTTTTGCTCATAGAGCATATAAACCTGTCCGGCCCTTATCCTGTTTGAATCATTTGATACTCTGGCATGAAGAAGATATGACTGCGCATCCAGCATATCGTCTTTGGCTCTTGAAATCAGTGATGCGTAAATAGGCGCCTTGGAGCTTTCCTTCTCAAGACCCAGTTCTTCGCAGGCGTTTTTTATCAGCTTTTTCTGGTCTTCTTCGTCGTATATGGTGAAATCTTTTTTAAGGCCCGCCTTCTGCCAATGCTGCCTTAAAATTCTTGCCCCAAAGGCGTGGAAAGTGTAAACCCAAAGGCCGTGAGACTGCGGCGCTATAGCGGCTATTCTCTGGCGCATTTCCCCGGCGGCCTTGTTTGTAAATGTTATGGCCAGTATTCTTGAGGCGCTTACACCCGAGTTTATCATCAGCGCTATCTTTGCTGTCAATGTTTTTGTTTTGCCGGTTCCGGCTCCGGCAAGTATAAGTAAAGGGGAATCAAAATATACGGCTGCCTCAAACTGCTTATCATTGAGCCCCAGTTTGGACAAAGCTTCCTTGTTAAGATTTAATTCGGGTAAACTCACGTATAAATTTTAGCAAATAGGCAGGCGGCAAAAAACAGAACTTTACAGTGTTTATAAAAATTTATGCCGAGCGGTCAGACATTAAACTTGAAGAAGCAGACATCGCCGTCCTTTATTTCATAATCTCTGCCCTCAAGTCTTATCAGTCCCTTTTCTCTCAGAGTTTTTTCATCCTTGTATCTTTCTATATCGGCAAAAGAATATACTTCGGCTTTGATAAATCCCTTTTCTATGTCCGAATGTATTTTGCCTGCCGCCTGCGGCGCCCTTGTGCCTTTTGTAATTGTCCAGGCGCGAACCTCGTCCTCGCTGCCGGCAGTGAAGAAGTATATGAGATTCAAGAGGTCCGCGGCGGCTCTTATTACTCTTTCAAGGCCGGTGTATTCCTGGCCTATTTCCTTGAGGAAAACTTTTCTTTCATCCTCGGCAAGCTCTATCAATTCGGATTCTATTTTGGCCGATATAGAGGTCATTTTGGCGTTTCTGCCTTTGAGATAGTCTTCAAGCTTTTTTAAGACTTCAAGGTCGGGTTTTTCAGCGGTATTGGCCACATAAAGCACCGGTTTTGACGTGAGCAAATTGAAGTCTTTTATCTCCTGCCGGCTGTAGCCCGCCGCGGAGGCCGGCTTGCCGGAAGAAAGAATTTCCTTTATTTTGAGCATTTTCTCCTGTTTTTCGGCCGCCGCTTTATTGCCTGTTCTTGCCGCGCCTGAATTTTTATCTATGGCCTTTTCTATTGATTCCAAATCGGCAAGTATCAGCTCTGTCTCTATAACCTCTATATCCCTTATCGGATCCACTTCCCCGAGCACATGTACCACATCCTTATCGCTGAAGCATCTGACTATATGAACTATGGCGTCAACTTCTCTTATATTGGCCAGAAATTTATTGCCCAAACCTTCTCCCTTGGAAGCGCCTTTTACAAGGCCGGCTATATCAACGAACTTTACATAAGCGTTTGTCTTTTTGGGAGGCTTGAATATGTCAAACAAAACATCCAGCCGTCTGTCAGGCACTGAAACTATGCCGACATTGGGCTCTATGGTGGTGAAAGGGTAATTCGAGCTGGCAGCGTGAGCGTTAGTTAAAGCGTTAAAAAGGGTGGATTTGCCCACATTGGGCAGACCTACTATGCCTACTTCCATAAAATCTCCTCAGCAAATCATGCTTTTTCAAGAGTTAAATTATACCAATTTGAGGAAAACGCTTAAAGGCCGCAATATTTAGGGAATTGTGGATTATGATTTGGAAACGGCCTGTACGGGATTCGAACCCGTGATCTCCGCCTTGAGAGGGCGGCGTCCTGGGCCGCTAGACGAACAGGCCGTGAGAACATAGTCTATAAAATTTGAGCTCTTTTTTCAAACCCATTTATCAAGCGGCGGAAATAAAGCTAAAATATAGCCGTGAAAGGCTTTAAAATACTGGAAATATACCTGAACTTTTCCTGCAATCAGAAATGCATTCACTGTTTTAACGGTGAAGATTTCAGGCAGGCAAATAAGGACCTTAAATTTTCCAAAGTAGCTTCAGATATTTTTAAAATGAGAAAAAAAGGCTGCAACTGGCTTTCTTTGCTCGGCGGAGAGCCGACCGTTTATCCTGAAATACTTAAAGTCGTTTCTCTGGGAAAAAAAACAGGTTACAGAAGAATAATGACATTCAGCAACGGGCTTAAATATTCTGATGCCGGGTTTGTCTCTGATATGAAATCGGCGGGTCTTACAGATACGTGCATAAGCGTTCACGGCGACAATGGCGAACTTCATGAAGCTGTTACAGGAGTGCCGGGCTCATTTAATAAAGTCATGGCGGCGATAGATAATCTGAAAAGAGAGAAAATAAATGTGATGATTATTCTGGTGCTCAATGCCCTTAACTACAGGCATTTTCCGCGTATAGTCAGATTTTTTATTGCAAAAGGAATAAGGAATTATATGTTTTTTGCCCTGAAATATCAGGGCAGGATGAATGAAGGAGGCGACTCAAATCTCGCCGTGCGGCTCAGCGAAGCTTTCTCAAAAATAGATGAAGTGAGGAAAATTTTTGCCGCAAAAAGAATAAAGTTTCCGTCAATCCTGCATGTTCCGCCCTGCATTTTGCCGAAATACATTTCGCATCTGGACAATTACTCAACCAGGCCTTCAACAATGCTTACGCAGGACGGAGAAGCGGCCGGAATGGAAAAAGCTCATAAGGACCTTGTTTTTAAGCCATCCTGCAGAGAGTGTGTTTGTTATGCAGGCTGCAGCGGCTTTGACCCAGGCTATGCAAAAATTTTTGGAGACCAGGAATTTAAACCATTAAAAAAAGTTTAAGCAGTCTCTTATTAAGCTTTTTTCCTAAAAAGGCAGCTTATCAGGTAAGGTTCGCCTCTTCTGCATCCTTTGGCTTTTTTCAGCAGTTCCGAAGGGCTCGCAGGGAACTTCACTTTTCCAAAGATATTTTCCAATTCTTTCAAAACGGCGGAGTTTATGCGATTTTTTTCAATCATAGCCCTGTAAACGGGCACAAGCCATAAATGCTTTTCTTCTCCGTTTTTTTGTTTCTCTATTTCCAGCTTTTTGAGGATTTTTCCTGCGCCCTTCACATCGCCCTTTTTTATCAAAATTTCAATAAGCCAGAATAGCGCTTCATAATCGCGCGGATTTTTCCTGATATGCGGCTTCAATATATTCTCAGCTTTTTTTGCCTTTCCGCAAAGGTAAAGAGCCGCCGACTGCCAGCAGGGAGAGAAAAAGGATTCAGGATATTGCCTGAAAACTGCCAGAGTTTTTTGAGGTTCTCCGGCAATCAGGTGAAACTCGGCCTTCCAGGCAGCTATCTGCTTTTTTTCAGTTTCATCTTTTTGGCCTTTTAAGAGACGGTTAAACAGCGAAAAGCCTTCCCTTTTTCTGCCGGTCAAAACAAAAGTTTCAGCAAGCAAACAGCCGCTTTCCCAATCAGCCGGATTTGCTTTATGGGCAGTTTTGAAATCTTTGAGAGCTTTTTCAAATTTTGCCTCATTTAGAAACGCCTTACCCCTTTGAACAGCCGCCCAGGCGAATTTTTTTGAGTAAAAACAATCGGGAGGGAATTCCTCCTGGTCTATGCCGGGAAGATAAAAAGAAAGAGCTGCGGTGTAGTGGCGTCTGAGAAAATCTCCGTTCCCTCTAAGGCGCGCGGATTTGAGTTTTTTTAACAGGACAAGGAGAAAAGATACGGCCCTTTCGTAATTTTCATTTCTTACAAAGTCATAAAGCCATGGATTTCTAAGGCAGGTCAGGGATACGGAAGTTAAAGGTTTTGACGACAATCTTACGGCGCAGGAAACGGCTTTATCAAAAAGGCCGGCAAGAAAAAAGAAAGGCAATCTTTCCTCGTCTTTTTCAAGACGCAGCGATTTTAATTCTTTTACAGCTTTTTCAAGGTCGCCTGACTCGGCTTTTTTAAAGGCGGCATTTTTCAGTTCCTGCTCTTTCATCAAAAAAGATTGCCGATCGTGAAATAAATATCAGACAGCTGCTCTCCGCTTTTGTGATTGAAGCCGTAACCCCAGTCAAGCCTTATCGGGAAAGCCGGAGTCGTAAACCTTATGCCGAAGCCGGCGCCGGTTTTTATCTCTCTTTCTCTGGAGCCTATGCCGAGATTTATATCTTTGAATGTGTCCCATGAGTTCCCGGCATCCAGAAAAAAGGCCCATTGAACTATGGTTCTTTTCTTTTCTCTGGCCAGAGGGAATTTGAATTCAAGATTGGCTATGGAGAAAACCTTTCCGCCGTTCAAAGGTCCGACCTGCCCGTTGGACTGATAGCCTCTTACAGTGTCGGCTCCGCCGAGAAAATATCTTTCATAAACGGGCACAGATTTGGTGTCCGAGAATCTGGCCACATAGCCGGCTCTGGCCGCAAAAGACAGCACGAAAGGATAATCGTCTATTGAAAAAAGCTTTTTATTGTATGAGTGAGAAATGCTCGGCTTGTAAAAATTTATGTCGCCGCCGAAAGGTCCGCCTGCCAGGTCAAGCCCTATTGAGCTTCTTGAGCCTCTGGTCGGGTCCCAGACATAATCTCTGGTGTCTCTTGAAAATTCAACGGATATTGAAGAGTTTACGCTGGTGCCCTCGCTTAAAACGCCCTTATAAATATCGTCAACATCGCTTATTCTGATTTTTTCATACGAATATGAAAAGCTCAGCCGGTATTTATCGTCTTCAAACCTCGGCGCCACTGTGACCCTGCCGCCTGTTCTTCTTTCGGTATAGGCCGAATATGTGTCGCCGTAGGGTCTGTATCTTCTTGTATTGTAAAGGTCAAAGCCGAGACTTGTAGGTTTATCCATTATCCAGGGCATAGTCCAGCTTAAGGAATAATCCTGAACTCTCTTGCCGAAGTTCCAATTAAGAGACAATCTGTTTGCCAGTCCGAGCATATTCATATGCGAGACTGCCAGAGTTCCAACCAGACCTTCCCTTGAAGAAACGCCGGCTCCCGCCGTAAGCATGCCCGGCTTTCCTTCCGTGATGTCAAATACAAGGTCCACTCTGTCAGGGTCTGCGGTGGGATTTATTACGAAATTAACATCGTCTATAAAACCGAGATTGAATATTTTTTCCTGGCTTCTTCTGATTTTGGAAAGGCTGAACACTTCGCCTTCCTTCTGCGTTATTTCCCTTTTGAATACCTTGGTTTTTGTGGCTTTATTGCCTTCAACGTCTATATGGTCCACATAAACCTGAGAGTTTTCCTCTATTGAAAAGTTTATGTCAAGTTTTTCACCTGACGGGTTTTTTTGCGGCTCTATCGCCGCTTTTAAATAGCCCTTATCGGCGTATTTTTCCTGTACGGCTCTCAGCGTATCTGTAAGACGCTCTTCATCGTAAATCTTGCCTTTCCTATATTCCAAAAGCTCAAACAAATCCCCGGAGTTATAGACGGTATTGCCGGTAAAAGTTGTGTCTCCAAAAAAATATTTATTCCCTTCCGAAATATCAATTTTTACGAATACGGAGCTTCTGTCCTCATTGAAGGATATTGTGCTGTCTTTTATCTGGAAATCGTTGTAGCCGTTTTTCTTGTAGAAGTTTTCTATCTCTTTTAAATCCTTGTCAAATTCTGAAGGCTGATATATCTTTTTTGGCCTGTTTTTCATCAGCTTGACTATTTTCTTTTTCTTGAAAGCCGCCGCGTTTATTTCGACATCCTTTATAACCGCTTTACTGCCCTCTTTTATTTTGTAGGTAAGAGAGCATTTTGACGCCTGAGTGTCTTTCTCTATTTCCCAGTCTATTTGGGCGTCTATATAGCCTTTTTCCTTATACTTGTCTGAAAGTTTTATCAGGTCTTCTCTCAGTTTTAAATCGTCAAAAAAATCTTTTTCCTGCATTGATATCTCGGATTTAAGCGTTCCTTTGGAAAGCTTCTTGTTTCCCAAGAACTTAATCTCTTTTATCATCGGCTTTTCCGATATTTCGTATACAATTCTTGCTGCGGATTTTATGGCCGTAACATTTTGCTCTTTGACTTCGGCTTCTTCAGGATCTTTTTCTATTTTTACTGACACTCTGTCTATGCCGCCAAGATTCATCAGGGCTTCTATATCCGTTTTCTTGTCTTCTTCAAAATAAAGCTTGCCTTTTCTGGCTTTTACTGTTTTCTTAATCAGCTTCTGGGAAAGGTTTTTGTTTCCGGCGACCATTATTTCTTTTACTTCCCATGGACCTGAAGAAAAATCATCTTCAGCTGAAACTGTCCCGGATGAAATCGTCTGATTTTGCTGCGGCTCAGGCTGCTGGCAATAGGCCGAAACCGCGAGAACAAGCATAAAAATGATTCGCATAATATGTCTCCGTAAAAGTATATGATAACTTTTTTAATGCCTTACTTACAATTTTTGTTATAATAATAGCGTTCTGATAATGCTGCATTTTTCGGAGATAAAAGATGAGAAAAACCTACATACTTGATACCAATGTTCTTATACATGATCCGCTTTCTTTCACCAAATTTGAAGATAATACGGTAATAATTCCGATAGCCGTTATAGAGGAACTTGACACTTTCAAAAATCATTCAGACGAAAAAGGAAAAAATGTAAGGATAGTTTCAAGAAAACTTGACGAGTTGAGAGCTTTCGGCCGCCTTGACAAGGGTGTGAAAACAAAAGACGGCGGCATTATAAAGGTTCTGCTCGACGGCAAGGATACTCTCCCGGGAAATTTCACCATAAATCAGATGGACAACAGGATACTTGCCGCCGCCTACGGCATATCTAAAAAAGAAAAAAATGCGATTCTTGTCACCAAGGATATAAATCTCAGGCTCAAAGCGGAAGCTATAGGGCTTAAAGCTGAAGATTATGAAAGCGGAAAAGTTAATATAGACGAGCTTTATTCGGGCATAATGACGGTCTCGGCTCCCTCTCTTTTTGTGGACGCCTTGTACAAGGATAAGACGGCTGATAATCCTCTTGAGGAAAAAATTCCAAATGAATTTGTCATCATTCATTCTAATGAGGACAGCAAGAAAACGGTAATGGCCAGGACTGACCCTCAAAATCCCGCAAAAATAAGGCTTGTGTCCGGCGAGCATTCGCCTTGGGGGATAAAACCTTTGAACAAAGAGCAGCGCTTTGCCATGGAACTTTTGCTCGATGAAAATATAAAGCTGGTTACGCTTCTCGGCACAGCCGGTACCGGAAAGACCCTTGTCTCTCTTGCTTGCGGCCTGCAAAAAGCCGTTGATGAAAATGTTTACAGACGGCTTATAATATGCCGTTCCGTAATACCTGTGGGCAAGGATATAGGATATTTGCCCGGCACAAAAGAGGAGAAGCTGGCTACATGGATGGGCGCCATATACGATAATCTTGAGTTCATAATGGACAAAAAACATCAGGACGATGCTCCGAGCAAATTTGAATATCTGCTGCAGCAGGAAAAGCTGGAAATTGCTTCAGTCACCCATATAAGAGGCAGATCTTTGCCGAAGCAGTATATGATAGTGGATGACGCTCAAAATTTAACGCCTCATGAGATAAAGACCATACTTAGCCGCGCCGGAGAAGGGACCAAAGTCGTTGTGACAGGCGACCCGTATCAGATTGATAATCCTTATCTGGATGTTGCTTCAAACGGTCTAACATACATAGTGGACAGGTTTAAAGGCCAGAAAATTTACGGCCATTTAACCTTCACTAAAACCGAAAGGAGCGAATTAGCGGCGCTTGTTTCTGAGTTGATGTGAAGCGCGTATTTGCTTTGGTTTTCATACAATAAAATTTGAACAAAATTTGATTGGACAACCATATATTATCAGATTAAGCTTTAATTGACCCTACAGAAGTTTGGCCGGCATTACGGAGGATGAATGCTTTCTGCCATACTGACAGTTTTCTTGCTGCTGATTCCAATCAACGCCTTTTGCGGCTGGCAAAGTGTAGCGATGGGCGGCGGCGTAATTAAATCGCTGTCAGTATCCCCTTCTGATGAAAAGACCTTTCTGGCCATTTCAGATTACAGCGTGTGGAAAACGACTGATGCTGGCAGTCATTGGTCAGTCGTAAGCTCATACATATACCCTCAAGCGCTGGCTTTTTCAGGCAATTCTGGGGGCCGTGCGTATTTCATTGACGGGAACGGAAATGTCCATAAATCCGAAGATTACGGCTCCACATGGACTTCGCAAAATACAGCGGTTACGGAAAACTTCATAAGCAGCGGCGGCTTGGCTGTCGATGCGGGGTCGGATGAAATAATTTACGCCGCGGGTTATACAGCCGGCGGGTCAGGAAGCATAGACCATGCCGTCTATAAAAGTGAAAACGGCGGAAGGTCATGGGTTATTGTCAAAAATCTGGATACTCCGGGTACCGGCGACAGCGGTGAAATAATAAAAGGCATAATTTCTCCGGCCGAAAATAAGGTGGTATTTATTACCTCAGCTGATTTGATAGATTCAGGGGCGATATATTACAGCGAGGACGGCGGAGAAACATGGGAAAATCCTGTTCCCATTTCAGAAAATATGCAGTTCATATTTCTTGCCTATAATCCGCATCAAAAATCGCATGTATACGCTTTGGGCATAGACCAGAGCCTTGAACATTACCTTTACTACAGCTATGACTGGGGAAAGACATGGTCTTCATACTGGCTGCCGAATAAGATTTATTCTCTTGCTTTTACCGGATATGAAGAGCCGTATGACCATTTGGCCGCTTGCGGTTTTTACGATGATTTGTATTATTGCTATTCAAATTTGGAAAGCGGAGACCCTTATGGCGCTTTCGGCTGGATGGATGAAACGCTTATAGACGCTTCATTGCCTTCAATGTATCCGCAGGTCTTTTACGCCAATGGCGATATATATGTTTATGACAGCAGCGGGGCCGGCATTTATAGGAACTCAGGCTCGTCACTGTCATCTTTCTCTCTATTCAACGGTGACTATTATGCTGTCAATTTCGAGGCTATTTCCGCAGATAAGATAAGCGGAAATCTAATCTATGCAGCCAGCGCCGGCGATATATGGGTAAGCACAGATTCGGGTTCCGCCTGGACAATGCTTGCGCCTTTTGGAGCAAGAACCGGCATAAATGAAAACAGCGAGGCGCTTCTGGCTTATTCAGGCAGGATATATGCCGGCAAGGAAGATACGCTTTATATCGGAGAGAAAACAGGCGAAACGTCTTATTCATGGTCGGCCTTTTCCTTTTCTTCAGACGGCGGTTTATCTAATCCCGGCTTTATTTCTGATCTGGCCATAGGTTCAGATGACGGACAAATTTTGTACGCGGCTTTTGAAACGGATAATCCGAGCGGAGATAACGGGCTTTATAAAAGCGGGGATGGCGGACTGAATTGGATCAAGGACTATGATTTCGGCGATAAAATAGTTTCCAGAATCGAATTCTCAACAATTACAGACACTGCTTATGCGGTTGCTTACGAAGATGCGATCAATTATGCTGAGAGAAACAGCAAAATTTACAGAAAATCCGGAAGTTCAGGAGAATGGACTGAGATAACTCCGCCTTCTTCCGGATATAATGTTTCGGTAAACGGAGTTTTCCATACTTTGT